>NZ_JBVVOZ010000031.1:0-77920 GCF_055807395.1 Bradyrhizobium sp. Kon10
ACAGTGTCGCGATTGATGCGGGACATGGGTTTGCAAGGGATTATCCGCGGCAAACCGGTCAAGACCACGATCAGCGACAAGGCCGCGCCATGCCCGCTGGATCACGTCAACCGCCAGTTCAAAGCGCCACGGCCGAATGTTCTCTGGCTCTCCGACTTCACCTATGTCGCGACCTGGACGGGCTTTGTCTACGTCGCCTTTGTGATCGACGCCTATGCCCGCAGGATCGTGGGCTGGCGAGCCTCGCGCACGGCGCATGCAGGCTTCGTGCTCGATGCGCTGGAGCAGGCATTGCATGATCGTCGGCCGGTCCATCGCGGCGGGCTCGTGCACCACAGCGATAGGGGCAGCCAATACGTCTCTATCAAATACACCGAGCGCCTGGCTGAAGCAGGCGTCGAGCCTTCTGTCGGCAGCGTCGGAGATTCCTACGACAATGCCCTCGCCGAAACGATCAACGGCCTTTACAAAGCAGAGGTGATCCATCGGCGTGGACCATGGCGCAGCTTCGAGGCCGTAGAGTTCGCGACCCTGGAATGGGTGGACTGGTTCAACAACCGAAGGCTCCTGGAGCCTATCGGCAACATCCCGCCGGCCGAAGCCGAGCAACGCTACTACGCCATGCTGGAACAATCTGCCATGGCGGCATAACTTAAACCAAATGGCCTCCGGCAAACCCGGGGCGGTTCATCTCGGTGTGCTGCTCAACACGGCGGAGGCGGTCTGGATGGGGCCCAATCCGAAAGCCTTTGGTCATCACGGGATCGGCGGCTCAATTGGGATGGCCGATCCCGAAGCGAAGCTCGGCATCTCCTACAGCGTCAATCGAATGCACGCACGAGGGGACAATGGACCACGCGCGCGACGTTTGATCGAAGCCGTCTATGCCTCACTTTAATGGAGCTTTGGCGTGAATCAGTCGGCAACCTCGGAAGTAGTCATGATCACTGGCGGCGGGGGCGGCATCGGCGCCGCGACCGCAGCGATCCTGCGCGAGGATGGTTGGCGCGTGGTCATAGCGGACCTTGACCTTGCTCGTGCCGAAGCGGAAGCAAGTCGTATCGGTGCAATTGCCTGCCACATCGACATCGCCAGCAAACAGTCCGTTGACGATGCTGCCGCATGGGTAGAACGCGAGGTCGGTCCTTGCGAAGCTCTCGTTGCGTGCGCTGCGCACCTCGAAAATCCGCACCGGCCGGAAGATCAGGATCTGGCGGAGTTTGACCGGATCATCGCAACCAACATCCGCGGAACATTTCTGACCGTGACAGCCTTTGGCGCAGGCATGTTGCGACGGGGCCATGGCTCTATCGTGACCATCGGGTCGATCACGGCTTTCAATTCATCGCCTCTCGTTGCCTATGGACCTTCGAAATCTGCAATTCTCGCGATGACTCGCGATTTTGCCGGCGCTTGGGGCCGAAAAGGCATCCGTGTCAATTGCGTCTGTCCGGGCCCCACGCGGACTCCAGCCGTCGAGGCCAGCTACGCCAAGGGCGAGCGCGATCCCAACGTCATGACCGCGCAGACGGCGCTAGGCCATCTCGTCGACCCCCGGGATGTCGGACATGCCGTTGCATTCTTGCTCTCGGAGAAAGCGCGCTCCATTACCGGTGCTGTCCTTCCCGTCGACGCAGGAACGCTCGTGAGCCAGCTCTGGTCCCTTTATGGTGGCATACCGGCATGAAGGCGTGCGCTTCTGCGCGAAGTTTCAGTGGTTTTGTTGCGACCAACTTCATGTTCGCGGCAAAAAGTCTCGTGAGATCTTCGGTTGTTGGCGGCTATTGGCGTGCATTCGGCTCGACCAGCGTCCCAAGAGCGCGAAATCGTAGTCTGGCGTACAGAATCGAGCAACGCGGAGAGAGTGTCAGTCAATCCCCGTTGAAAGATAAAGCGTTTCCGATCTTCCTGGACCAAAACCCACGCTCTAAGCTACGCTGGAAAATAGCATTTTGTCTCGGACAAATCTCTGTCCGCCAATAGATCTTTTCATCGACAACAATATGCGCAGTTTTCGCGACGCAGCGTGGTGCGGCGTATGAACGAGCGCGGCGGCGAGGCCACGGCTCGACTCGACACACTACTTCGCCAAGATCTCGATCCAAGCGATTAGCAATGCGGCTCGGACCGTGAATATCCGGCGACATTGCCAGACCCCGAGACCGCTGATGGTGTGTAGCCGCTTGGGACGTGCGAGCAGTCCCTCACTTCTGGCCATCGTTAACTCCTGGTCTTCGAAACGCCTTTTTCGTTTCGATCCGAGCAGGCTACTTCGCGATCGGCTCCAGCCCGCACCAATCTGCGATGAAGAGCGCCATCGTCGAAGTGATGCGCTTGAGAGAGGAGAGGCTGACCCGTTCGTCGAAGCCGTGTATGTTTTCCGAATACGGCCCGTAGCAGAGCGCGGGAATCTTGTCATACAGAGCATACACCCGAGTATCGAGGTAGCCGGCAGTCATGAAGCTCTCAAGCGACTTGCCGGTCGCAGAAAGGCGAGCATCGGCGAGAACGCTCTCGGCTTCCGACCCCGGCTCGAGCACGTAGCCTTCGGCATGAAAGCCGTTGAACGTGACCGTCGGCGGGATGTTCGACAGAAACTTGTCGGACCGCGCGAACTTCATGATCCTCTCCTGAATCTCGCGCGAAGCATCCTCGGCCTTCCAGCCGGGATAGATCGAAATGCGACAGTCGATTCGACACCAAGCAGGAACGGACGACGCCCAATCACCGCCTTCGATCTTGCCGATGTTCAGATTGATCGGATGATCCTCGTTCTCGAAGTGAGCACGCCCCTTTTTCTTCTCGTTCCATTCCGCTTCGAGCTTGCGCAGCTCGCCGATGACGCGGTACGCGGCGTCGATTGCGTTGGCTCCAGTTCCCATCTCGCGAACGTGGACGGGAAGGCCGCGGACTTCGACCTGAAACCAGACCACGCCGACATTGGCACGGACCAGCTTCTCGTCCTCCGGTTCGGGAATCAGAACGGCATCCGCCTTGTATCCACGCAGATGCGTCATGAGGGCGCCGTTGCCGGTCTGGAAGTCGCGTGGGCTCGGCCTGGTCTCCTCCCACGGATTAAAAGCGACCCGAGCAACCTCGATGCACGACGCTGTGGCGCCCTTTACGAGGCTTGGTTGTGCGACACGGTTCTGGGGCCCGTGGGCATGAGACTTCATCATAAGGTTTGCCACACTTGGAGGCCGCTTTGGATTACCTCATGCGGCCAAGAACTACTGGACCGGGCTTGGGAGGGACTACGTCCGCCGTAGCGCGGAACTAGCGGATCGCGACGTCTTGCCCAACTCCGGACTCTTTGGTGTGGCCTCAATTCGGGGTCCACCGCAATGGAAGGTTAACGAGGCCTCGAAACACCCAACCGCTAATTTGGATTTTCTTGTCTCGCGCCACCGAGATATTGGCCAAGCGATGAAGGACTGAAGGCAGCGCGACATCTGACGCCATGCATCGAGCAGCCCACGCTCCAGCGCAGAAATGGGGGCCAGTCCCGAATGACAGAGACCTGACCTTGTCTCGCTTGACGTCGTATTGATCCGCGAAGGGTATCTTCTCCTCGTCGCGATTTCCACTGGCAAGCATGAGGAGGACGCGATCGCCGGCGGCCAAGTCCACTCCCCTTAAGGTAACTGGGCCCGCAACCTGGCGCGGTATCATACTGATTGGTGACATCCATCGGACGTATTCGTCGAAAGCGTCTGACCAGGATGCAGCGCCGCTGCGTACCGCCTCAAGCTGTTCGCTGCGTTCGAGGAGAGCCCATAAGGTACCAGCGATTGCCTTACGCGGCTCGTTCTGACCGCCACTGATGGCCAATTTGATATTCACTCGGATGCGATCAATGGGCAAGGCAGCCGCGATCATCGCCCCGAGCAAGCTGTTTGGTGCCTCATTCAGAGCACGGGGGATCATTTCATCGAGCGCCGCGTCAATCGCCGACGTTGCGCCTTGACAACGCTTCTCGATAACAGGGTCGCCCTGATAATTGGAAATTCCATCCATCATTGCCTGCGACCAGGCATCCATGTCCTGATAACGCACGTTGATGAGTCCCGTTATTAGCTTCAACGACTCGGCGCAGAAAGGCAGCGCGAAATCAGTGACAAAATCGGCCTCTCCACGGGGCTGCAGGTCGTGAATAATTCGGTCGGCATTGCTCTGAAACTGCGACCTCCATACCTCCGAGACCTTCTTTGGTGAGATGGCAGGCGCAACGATGTTGCGTTCGTACGCATGCTCGGCACCATCTCGACGCATCAAATTCTCGCCCATTAACCTGTTCATCAAGCTATTGGGCAGCTGGGAACTGAAGATATCCGGCCGACGCCCGACCTCGAGTATGTCCTCCTGCTTCGTAATCATCGTCGCATTAAGTTGCGGAATGAACGCGATGGGCGCACAGGACCGCAATTCTTTGAGATCTGGATAGGGATCGACTGAGAAGCGATTCATATCCAAATCGTATCGCGGCACTGTGCCCATCTCTGTACCTCATCCGTGGTTAACGTTCGAATCCTGTCGGGTGCGCCACTCATTGAGAACTCTCTCTGCAGAGAGCCGGCGGATGACTTGGCTCGTGCGACGTGGCACGCGCTCGCAAAGGCTCCGCCGGTGCAGGTCGCCGCGCGGGCCGCACCCTTCGCCTCATGCGTCGGCGGGAGGAAGCTGATCGCCCGGCACCCACCAGCCGTGGATCTGCGGTGCCAGACGGAAGGGCAGAATCACCCGAGCAATATCGCCCTCGTCGGGCCGCTGCGCGTCGATGACGACGAGCTCCGATCGCATCTCGGCATAGTTGGAGGCGACGCCGATCAGATAACCTTCCCCTTCCGGACCGTCTGCCCGGCGAGGGATGAACTGCACCTCCTGGAGCGCGCAGGCGTCGCCCGCGAAATATGACCGGGTCTCGCCGGTGTCGAAGTCGAAGCGGGCGTAGCAGTTTGTAATCTTCCCGCGCATTTTCTCGGCCGCCGCGTGCACAGGCCGCGATGGTTCGGCATAGCCCTGGAAACCGTAGCGATGCCGGAGCGACCAGAAACGCTCGTCGATTCTCGGCAGAAGGCCGGGAAAATCGGCGAAGAGCGTCTCCTCGGCCCAGCCATCGTCCTTTGAGTTGAGGTCGAACGTCCATCGGCGCAACACGGTCCGTGCCGCATGGGGGTCCCATGGGCTCCCGTCGACGGCATGGAAATGGGGGAACGGATTGCCATTCGAGACCGGCGCATCGACGATGACCTTGTCGCCCATGGTGACGGCGTTGAGCAGATGGATGGCGCCCCGCTCGGGTCCCTTGAACCAACGGACATCCTTGCCGTCGCCATCACGCGGCAGGATCGCCACATAGGTGGGGACGGAGGAATCCCATCCCCAATGCACCTTACCCGCATCGATGCGTTGCTGGTCGGTGACGTAACCGCAGGTGTTGAAGACGATGTGCTTCTCGGTGATGGCGATGTCGTGCATCATGCTGATCACCGGTGCCTTGAACCGCACCTCGCGCGTCACCTGGCCGGTGCGATCCACGAAATAGACGAACACGTCGTCCGAGATTTCGCCGCGGGCCTCGTAACCATAGCAGATCATCTCGCCCGTATGCGGGTCGGTCTTCGGATGCGCGGTGAACGTGCGGCTGGTGTACTTGCCGTGGAAGTCCCACTGGCCCTTGGTTTCGAGCGTGACCGGATCGATGACCGTCGGCAGGGCGTCTTCCTTCAGCGCCCACAACAGGCCGCCATGATGATAGACCGAGGTGTTGGCGGTCGTGCGATCGAGCCCATGGGCCGCTGGATCGTCCGTCCGGGCATTGCGGTAATTGCCGAAGAGCTGTCGCCGCGCCTTGCGGTTCGCCAGATAGCGCTCCGTTCTCACGTAGCGCCCCCGATAGTCCACGTTGCCGCCGTGAAACCGGAACATGCTGATATAGCCATCGGCGTTGAACAGACCTGCATCGTCGCCGTGCAGGGCCGGGTAAAACCAGTCGGGGACGGCGCGATAGAAGGCGCCGTCCAGATCCGACGGGATATTGCCGATCACTTCGCAGTCGAAAATGTCAGCTTCGAAACGGGCCGGCGCCGAAAAACCGGCAACCGAAGGATCGGAGGGAAATCTAACTGCCATGGCTCATTCTCTGCCTGTCATGTTGGGCGGCGCTCCGGTCAGCGCTTTGCGCGCCCAACGACACTGTCAGGATCGATGCCGCCCCTGCCACGACCCTTCTGCGGTCGCGGTTGGTCTACAGCAGCCTCCCCCCGTGTTGCCGGATCGCTCCAAGCTTGCCCGCAGCCAAACCGATGGAGCACCGAACCGCAAATCGAATTGCAATATCCCGATATGCCCATTTCGTTATAATAGGCGGGTCAAGCGGCTGCCTGGGCACGTTGGCTGGGCTGCCAGCAGATCTCGTTACAGCACCAGAAGTTGCTCCAGGACCTATCATGCAGAGACTCAATCTCCTGAATCTCGACCTGAACCTTTTGGTGGCCCTGGATGCTCTCGTGCAGGAGGAGAGCGTCTCCCGCGCCGCGAGCCGGATCGGGGTGACGCAGCCGGCGATGAGCAGAACCTTGCGGCAGTTGCGTGAGTTGTTTGGGGACGAACTGTTACGCCGAACCTCCGACGGCATGAAGCCGACCCCCCGCGCCGTAACGCTCGCGCAAGCCATCCGGCCGAACCTGGAGAACATCGCCGCCGCTATTGGCCAGCGCCTCAGGTTTGACCCGGCGAGCGCGTCCCGTCGCTTCGTTCTCGCCCTGCCCGATCTGGCTGCGCGCCTTGCCCTCCCGCGGGTCGTCAAGCAGATCAGCGCGCAGGCGCCTGGCATCGAACTGGCAATCATCACCACGGTCAACCACGATGCCTTGCACAAACTGGAAACCGGCCAAGCCGAGTTGGCTTTGGGCGTCTTCGACCACCTGCCCAGGACGCTGCGCTCAAGCAACCGCCGCGCGTTGCGCGAAGTCTGCGTGGCGGATCCGGCCAATCCCCTGCTGCAGAATGGCGTTCTGAACCTCGAAACCTTCCTTGCATTGCCGCATGTCGCCGTCACAGTGGCGGATAATGAAAGAATGCCCATAGACACCACGCTCGAAACGCTGGGGCTGCGGCGAAGAATCGCCGTCAGCACCCCCTATTTCAGCTGCGTACCAGCGCTGGTCTGCGGTACGCGAAATATTGCCGTGGTCGTGGAAGACCTTCTGGACGTGCTTCCGGAAGGAAAGTCCCTTGCACGTTTCCCCATCCCGATTGCCGTCGAGCCGGTCATGGCGAAAATGGTCTGGCATGCCAGATCTGACGAAGACCTCGGGCATGCCTGGCTGCGCAACCTTTTCATTGCCCCGTCGCGTGACAGCGACCAGACGGCCGGCGCGGCCACGCAAGCGGGTGTACGGCGCGTGAACTCCTAGTCTCAGGTCTGTCGACACGCAACAATCCGCCCCTCCTGCATGTTGGTGAGGTTGATGCCGAAAGATACGCCAGCGAGGTAGGTGTGGTCCGGCCAAAGCGAACCTTGGGCGACTAAGCACCGCCCCAATGAGACTACCGGTAATACGTGGAAGGTAGTTCGTTAACGATCATGAGAGCAATCAAGGTTTGTCATCTCGACAGACGCCGCTGCTGAACCTGGCGAAGCAATGGGACGAAGCCGGCGGGCAGCGATGCGCTGCGGCGGCTACCCCGCACCACGAGAGACAACCGAAGCGGCGCGTTGAGCACCATCAACCGCTTTTCGCAGCCAGCGCCGGAAGCCCTGGATACGGCGGTCATGCGCGTCCTGCGGTCGCGTAACGAGATAAATGGTCTCACCGCGATGCAACCGCACGGAGAAGGGTGACACCAATTGGCGCCCGTATAATACTGGTTCTAGGCAAACCCTTCGAAGAGAAGGTGCCTTTTCATTAGGCGTCGTTTCCTCAGGCGACTTCCTCATACGGCCGGCATAAGCGCTGCGAGGCAGTACGGAACATGCCGAGCCAAATATTGGGTCCGACATCAAGCGACTTGAGCTGCCGGGCGCGTGTACTCGCTCGTCAATCCGTCCTCCGAACCCACGATCAAACCCACGATTACGCCATGACTGCGAGTAAAATCGCGGATGCGGCCGCAACCGCTTTGTCGCGCTACTCGTTGTTATTGCCATCCCTTCGGACAACGGGATACCGAGGCGAGCAGTAGAGTGGCGGAAGAACCCTCCTCCGAACTCACGGCGAAAAACTACGGCTTGCGCGAGGGATTAACGTAGAATCGCGGAGTTCTTCGGTCGCCCTGCGATAGAATCGAACAATCGGAAGCTGGGGAGAGCTGTGGCGTAGAAATGGCGGAGAGAGTGTCAGTCAACCTCCATTGAAAGATAAAGCATTTTCAATCTTCCTGGATCAAAACCCACCGTTTGAGCTACTGGCCAGAGAAGGGTTTCGCCTCCGAGAAAGGGCCGAAGCTCGAGCTCCTCCAGCATGATCGCGATTTCCAGCCGTTTCGGCGTCGGCGCGTAGTGCAGGTCGATCACCTTTTTCCCGCGCGATGCACCCACCTCGTGCCCCGCGACAGCCCCTATCGCCATTGCTTCTCCTCGCTGATCCACCACGATCCAGGAAGCGCTCCCGGCTTGACGAACGCATCGACGACATTTGCCAAGAGCCGCGAAACGTTGTTATCGAAATTATTTACCGGTAGGGCTTGCCCGAACGCGACCGATCCCGCCGCAAAGACCGCGCCATCTTTGGGCGCCGTGAAATAGGCCATGTCTGCACGGACGCGGTAATCGTAGGATCCTGACAATCCCTCGAAAGCATAGTGGATCACCTCGGGATTGACGATGTAGTTGTCGGTGTGGCCCCCGGAGGAAGCGATCAGCTTCGTATGCGGTGGTGTTCCGAGCGCGGGATCGCAACGATCAATGGCGACCCCAGCAGCGCCGCCATAGGCCAGGCCGAAGTCGCCTATGACCTCCCCATCGATTCCCTTCGTGAGCCACGATACCCTTCGATGGTAGCTGTCTGGCATACGACGATAGAACTGACTCTTGCCGTACCCCTCTGAAATAAATCCTACGCCAACCATCTTTTGGGCGGGGCGGCCTTGCGCTCGCCACGCGCCACCCTTTTGGCCATTCGTCGCCATGTAGTATTCACCCGGGCGGGCGTCCCAGGCCTTCCAGGCTGGGCCGAACTTGCGAGACTCCATCACCCATGGCTCGCCTCGCGGAAACGCGACGCTCCAATGGAAGCCATTGCCGCCGAGGTAGATATAGCGGCCACCATCGGCGACATAATCCTCGGTCGCATCCAGCATCCGTTCAGAATAATATTCGGGGTGCGTACCGCTGATCACGCATGTGTAGGGCTCGAGGGCGGCTACGCCCTCACGTTCCAGGTCCTCATCGGTCAACACCTCGTAGTCATAGCTGCAGTGCTCGAGCCAGGCGATGACGGACAAATCTGCCGGGAATTGCCAGGCCAGGTTCGTGCTGGATGATCGATATTTCGGCCGCATGTTGATGATGGGACGATGGTAGGAACTGTAGCACACGCCCTGTCCATCGACCGAGTGATCGCAAGCGGAAAGGCCCAGGTCGCCGCGCTGAGCGAGCTCGATGTCGATCGCGGACAAGACAGGCGGCATGCCGGTGACTGGCTGGGTGATCGGCGCATCGAGACTCTGACGCTCGTTGGCATAGGCCATGTAACTGGCGGTCGGAAAAAGGAAAGCAATCCGAGCGCTCGGCGCCTTCGCGCGCACGAAGAACGGAATGTATTCCTCGCCTAACCCGGTCCCGTCGCCGGCGCGCAGGCGCATCGCGTAGGCGCCGCTCCGCAAACCATCCGGCAGCTTTAGTGCCTTTGTGAGCTTCCAGTTACAGTCGATCAGCGCGTCAGAGTGGAATTCGACACCGCCGTATTCCTCGGGTGCAAGGCGAAAGCAATCGTTGCGGCCGCTCCAATTCCAACCTGTCTGCGCACGCACGGGCCGATTGTAACCCTTCGCATGAAGCTGAAACGGACCGACGTCGGTGACGACGTCGCCAATGCCTTGGTCCGTGTATCCGTGCGTGGTGTCCCAATAGGCCACCATTCCTCGGGACGGCGGCTTGTGTCCGCTCCTGATTTCATCGAGCTCATCGCGAGACAACGCCCGATCGAACAGCCCAGGCCGATCTATTTTACCGCAATACAGCTCTGAAACGAAATGACCGCGGGTCTCCTGCCAATCCCTCGCGCCGCCGATCAAGAACGGTATAGCTTCCAGATGCTTCTGCCGTGATTTGAAGTTTGCGGACGCATACGCGCGATGGTCAACCAGCGCCACCCTGCTCAACAGGCTGTTGTAGCGATTGACGACGCCTTCCTGGTACAGGGTCGCACGGCCACTCTTGGGATCGAAGCTTGCGGCAACGAAATACCACATGTTCGCTCGCAGCGGAACCTTGGCTTCGAGGCGCTCCACACCACCGCCTTCTCCAACCGACAACTCGAGGTGACCGTTCAGTGTGATACCGAGAGAAGCCCCACATCTCTTCGACTTGTCCCAGCGTGCGATCAAAGACTGACGCCATCCTGCCTGGGGCCTCGTTGGGCAAATGAACGCAAACACCGTGAAACTATCTTGCAGAGTCAGACGGCACTCGGGATCCGCCACCTCCAGGTAGGACCCCAGCTGCGTGTACTGCTTTTCGATGCGCCATGGACCATTCGCTGCACAGGAGATCTCCTCCTCCATGAATCCCGGCCCTGACGGATGCTCATCGCCGTGGATCAAGCGCACCAGTTGCGCCTCTGCCTGCCCGGTACCGTCCGCATCGACATAGAATTGGATCAGGTCGCCCGGCTTGAGCGAAATCTTGTCCGAATAGCCAAAGAGCTTAGGTTTCGTCATCGACCGACTCCAGATTTGAACGGCTCCTTTCGAAAAAGGCCGCGCACGTTGTTCGATCCCGCCGTTATCAAGACTCAAGCAAGTCTTGCAGGTAACGCAGAAACACCACGTGTAACGCGTCCGCGTGCGTTCGATATGTCATGTCGTCCAGAGCTTTCGGCGTCGCGCCTCTTTCGCCGGACAGGACAACGATCCGATAGGATTTGAACGGCACGACCGTCATGATCGCGTAGCGACCGGCCAGCGGCCGCCGATTGAAGTAGATGAGCAGCCGTTCGAGCGGCTCGCTATGCTGCCCAAGTGGAGAACGTCGGTGCTCCTCGATAATGGCCGGCGTGACCAACATCCTCAGAAAATCGCGCTGTCTACTCTCGAATCTGCGCCGGCAGAGCTCGTCCCTGTCATGTGTTTGCGCTGTGATGTCCATGGCTTTTTTCCTCAGAACAAGCAACGAGCTACTAGGCTTCGACCTTCAGCCTATGATCCTCGTCGTTCATCACGTCGGGCAAGGCGCCAGACTTAATGAAGGCGTCGACAACGTTGGCCAGAAGACGCGAAACGTTGTTTTTGAAGCCGTTTACTGGCAGGGCCTGGCCGAACGCAATCGAGCTGCAAGAGAAGACGGCTCCGTCGTTTGGGGCCGCGAAGTATGTGATATCCGCACGGACACGATGGTCGTAACTACCGGTGATGCCGGGGTGCTGGTGCAATTGCACTTGAACGTGCGCTATGTAGTTGTCGGTGTGACCGCCGGACGACGCAATCACCTTCGTGTTGGGCGGCGTCCCGAGCGTCAGGTCATAACGGTCGATCTCCACGCCGGCGGCGCCGTTGTAGGCGAGCCCGAAATCTCCAATAATTTCACCCTCGATTCCCTCTGTGATCCACGCGAGCGAAGGATCATAGCTATCGGGCATCCGCTCGAAGGGCTCGCTCCTGCCGAATCCTTCAGAAATAAATCCCACGCTCATGATTTTCTGCGGCGGTCTGCCCAGGCATTTCCAGGGACCACCCTTTTGTCCCGTCGTCGCCATGTAGTGCTCGCCGGGACGGGCTTCCCATGCCTTCCATCCATCGCCTAGCTTGCGGCATTCAAGCACCCAGGGCTCGTCTTCCCGCAAAGCGACATTGCAGTAGTACCCGTTGGCACCGAGATAGATGTAGCGGCCGCCTCCTTCAATGTAGTCTTCGGTGGCGTCCAGCATCCGCTCGGAATAGTATTCCGGATGGGTACCGCTGATGACACATTTGTACGGCTTTAGCGCAGCAACGCCCTCGCGATCCAAGTCCTCATCGGTCACGACGTCGTAGTCGTACTTTTGATGCTCGAGCCAAGCGATTACGGAGAGATCGGCCGGATAAGCCCACGTGATGTCCATGCTCGAAATGCGATACTTCGGTCGCATATTGATCACCGGCCGGCGATACGAGCTGTAGCAAACGCCCTGGCCATCCGCCCAGGAGTCGTAGCAACCGTGCCCGAACTCGGGATTCTTGTACATCTCAACGTCGATGTCGGCCAGAATGGGCGTCATCCCCGTCATGCCCTGTACGATCGGCGCATCGAAGCTGAGATGTTCGTTGGCGTATGCCAAGTAAGTCGCCGTGGGGACGACAAATGCGATGCGGCCGGTCGGGACCTTCGGTCGCACGAAGAACGGAATGTATTCCTCGCCTAACCCGGTCCCGTCGCCGGCGCGCAGGCGCATCGCGTAGGCGCCGCTCCGCAAACCATCCGGCAGCTTTAGTGCCTTTGTGAGCTTCCAGTTACAGTCGATCAGCGCGTCAGAGTGGAATTCGACACCGCCGTATTCCTCGGGTGCAAGGCGAAAGCAATCGTTGCGGCCGCTCCAATTCCAACCTGTCTGCGCACGCACGGGCCGATTGTAACCCTTCGCATGAAGCTGAAACGGACCGACGTCGGTGACGACGTCGCCAATGCCTTGGTCCGTGTATCCGTGCGTGGTGTCCCAATAGGCCACCATTCCTCGGGACGGCGGCTTGTGTCCGCTCCTGATTTCATCGAGCTCATCGCGAGACAACGCCCGATCGAACAGCCCAGGCCGATCTATTTTACCGCAATACAGTTGCGAGACGAAGTGGCCGCGTTTCTGATGCCAATCCCACGATCCCGCCATCA
Organism: Bradyrhizobium sp. Kon10; assembly: GCF_055807395.1. Lineage (NCBI taxonomy): Bacteria > Pseudomonadati > Pseudomonadota > Alphaproteobacteria > Hyphomicrobiales > Nitrobacteraceae > Bradyrhizobium > Bradyrhizobium sp. Kon10. The sequence goes on from NZ_JBVVOZ010000031.1 coordinate 13,025, forward strand.
GGAAGGGTGTGTCCGGCAAATGTTTCGCTCGAAACCTGAACACCTCCGATACATGGGAGCTGAGGTCCAGGGGCGCGACTTTTCCGAGCACGCTGTTGTATCGATTGGCGACACCCTCCTGATAGAGAGTGGCGCGGCCCGTCTTGGCGTCGAGGCTCGCGGCCACGAAGTACCACATGTTGGCCTGGAGAGGCACCTCTGCTTCCAAATAGTCGACCTCCTTGCCGTCGCCGACCCAGAACTCCAGCAAACCGTTTTGCTTGATGCCGAGACCAAAGCCGCAATTCTTGTCGTTGTCCCACCGCCCCAGCAGGCACTGGCGGAGGCCGACCTGAGGCCAAAGCGGATGAACAAAAGCAACGAGCGTTAAGCTGCCCTCCCGAGCCAGTCGGCGGTCGGAATCACTCACCTGGAGGAATGAGCCAACCTGGGTATATTGCTTTTCCAAACTCCAATTGCCGTTCACCGAGCAATTGATTTCCTCTTCCATAAATCCAGGACCGGCCGGATGCTCGTCACCGTGGATGAGGCGGACGAGTTGGGCTTGCGCCACATCTGTCCCGTCGGCGCTCGCGTAGAACTGAACGACATCTCCCGGTTTAACCGAAATCTTGTCTGAATAGCCAAAGACTTTAACCTGTGCCATCGCGCGACTCCAAACTCCTGTGCCGGCCTTACGATTCGAGCAGATCTTGCGTGCGGCGCAGAAACACTCCGTGATAGGCCTCGGCCGGCGACCTGTAGACCTTATCCTCGACCACGCGAGGGGCGACGCCGCGATGGCCCGAGAGCGCTACGATCCGGTAGCCTTTGACAGTTTGAACCGCCGTGATCGCGTATTTGTCCGGCTGGGGTTGGCTTCTGAAGTAGATCAACAGCCGCTCCAAGGCTTCGCTGTGTTGACCCTGCGGCGCAAGTCGATGCTCCTCAATGATGTCGGGCGTAACGAGGGTCTTGAGAAACTCGCGTTGCATCTTGTCGTAGCGCCTGCGATAGACTTCATCCGGGTCGTGCGCCTCTGTCGCCTCTTCCGGCAGCATCTCGCCTCCCTTTTCCGCTCGTGTCGAGCGACGCTCGCTCTTCTTCTTGCTCCTCCAGGTCCTGAACTGCTGCTTGATGCCGAACAAGCCGTTCTGGAGATAGAGCACGACGAACAGCATGATCAGTCCGATCATGATGAGCCGCAACGGTCCGAGGGTAATTAGAACCTTGTCGAAGAACACCACGATCAGAGTGCCGACCACTGCGCCCTCCGCTCTCCCAATGCCGCCGATGACAAGCATGGCAAGCCCGAGCAAGACCGTGTCGAAATTGAATATTGAGAACGCGACGCCGCCAAAGTTGGCGGAATAGAATCCGCCAATAAAACCCAATGCGACGGAGGAGATCATGAAGGATCGTACGCGGGCCTGACGAAAATTGACCCCCGTTGCCTCGGCAAACGCCTCACGCTTCTCGGGCGCCATTCGTAATATGCGGCCCAAGCGCCGACCGTTCACGAAGCGATACAGCAGCAACGCCAGAAGCATCAGCGCGAAGCATCCGTAGTAGGCGATTTGCAGCTGTCCGGTTTGAGACCAATCCTCCGGTATGTAGGTCTGAGCACCGTACAGCCCGCCGGTCGCTGCCCCGAACTCTTTGGAGGTGACGAAGTACACCCGGCACAATTCGTTCAGGCCAAGCGTCAGCAGTGCGTAGTAAAAGCCATCGAGCCGCGTGGCGGGCAGCGCGATAATCCCGCCGAAGACCAGGCCAACCAGAGCCCCGGTTGGGGGCAGCAACCACCATGGCAAGCCGAGCTTGACCGACAGGAACGCGGTGAAGAAGGCGGCAGTCCCAACCACAGCATAGGTAGCCAGAGAGAATATCCCCGCCGTCCCGATAACGAGCATCCAGCAGAGATTGATCGCGGCATAGATGCCGAACGTCGCACCCGCGGTAAGCAAGGTATTCTGCAGTTGCTCGGGGACGATCAGCGGAACCATCGCGAGCGCGATCAAACCGAGCATCCACCAGATCGGGCGCTTGTCGACGATGGTCTTCTCGCGGCGAAGACTCTTCGCATTGTACTCACCACGGATACGAAGCATCCGCCGCCGTGTCGGCCAATAGCGCAGTCGGCTCCACGCGGACCGGCCATGACCCGGCCACTTGTAGTAGTAACGTAGCCGGCCAACTGAAAGCAGATTGGTTTTGGACGCCCGCGTCGTCTCCCAGACTTCCTGGTGACTACGGAACGCAACAGTCGGCAGTTCTTCGACTTCTCTTGCACGATCCCATACGAACCGCGGATTGCGCCAGTTGGCCTTGGTTGCCTGGCCCGTGCTCATGGTCATGCCTCCCTCGCCCTGTCGAGTATGCCCGCGATGCCTCGCGGCCGGACCAGCAGAATGGCGATGATGAGAAGAAACTGGGTGACGAGGACATAGCGTCCACCGATCGAGACGGTCGTGAGCGCTTCGTTAAGTCCGAGCACGAGGGCGGCAATAACAGCACCCTGGACACTGCCAAGCCCGCCGCACAGCGCGATACTTACGGCCTTGATCATCGGCGTCAGCCCGCCGAACGGCGAGATATAGTAGGTTTGCGAGAGCAGGACCGCAGCCAGGCCGGCCAAGCCGCCCGTCACCGCCATGACATAGAAGGAGGTCCGACGGACGCCGATCGCCACGATCGAGGCGGCATGCGGATTCATCATCATCGCGCGAATTTCCAGGCCGCGGCGACTCGAACGCATCCATCGCAGCACCGCGACCAGCATCAAGACAGACGTCAGAACATTGCCGACCTTGTCCGCGGTCAACACGATGCCAGAGAACGACAGCTTCCAAGTACCAAAGATGTCCGGAAGGCTCTTCGATCGGGGGCCAAACCACCATAGGAGCGCCTGGGTGCCGATCAGATTGATCGCAAGCGTTGCGATCAATCCGCGTAAAGTGAAGTTCGGCTTGTCGTGAATGGGAATGAAGGCAAGCGCACACACGATGACGCCGCCCAGCGCACCGGAAAGAATTCCGGCAGCGAGCACCACCGGGCCCCACACTGAAACGTGTTGAGCGACGAGCCAAGCTCCGTACCCCGCGAACGCGAAAATGAGCCCATATGAAAGGTTGAGCAGCCCCAAACTCGACCAGGTGATTGAAACCCCGATCGCGAGCGTGCCGTAGATCGCGGCGAGAACAATCGTGTTGCTGATCACGAACCAGAGATCCATATCTCAGCCCTTTCTTTGGTCATGCAGCATCAGGGAGGCCGACGCTTCGCCCTTGAGCTTGCCGACATGCATTCCGATGATGCGATCCACTCGCCCTTCGAGAAGTGCGACGTTCTGTTCCGCGATGATCATGGCGGAGGCACCAAGATCAATGTCCATTAGCGCATCGATGACGCTCTTGCCGATCTTCGGTGCTAGCCCGAGCGACGGCTCATCCACCAGGAACAGGGACGCCTCCGCCATCAGTCCCCGGCCGATCGACACCATGCGCCGCTCGCCGCCGGAGAGACGACCGACCGGGATGTTCATCAGCTTCCGTAGCGGTGGAAAGATCTGGAGGATGCGATCCTTGCGCGCAGCTCGGTCGCGCCAGGCGCGCGGGGTAAAGGCACCGGAATCGAGGTGCTCCTCCACAGTCAATCCATGAAAGATCTCGTCGCCCTGCGGAATAAGTGCCAAGCCGGCGCGAACGATCTCATGGGTGTACCGCCCGGGCCCTTGGCTGCGTGTACGACCAACCTCGACCCCGTTCAGCTTGATCGATCCGCGCTGCCAGCCGGTGAGCCCAGCGATGGCGTAAAACAAGGTCGACTTGCCGTGACCGTTGAGACCGACGATACCGATACGTTCTCCGGAGCTGACGATGAAGTCCAGGTCGTGAATGACCCGCATCGGACCATATCCGGCCGAGAGCCCCGAAACGTTCAACACTTCACGTTTGAAAGCTACCGGAGCCGGTTGTGGGAGGTTGGATTGCATGAAGTTCATGTCACGCTGCTTCGTCTACGTTTTCGAAATAGGCGGCATGGACCTTCGGGTCAGAAAGGACATCCTCCATGAGCCCTGCAGAGATGACTTCACCTGCGTCCATAACCATGACGCGATCGGCTATGGTCGCCAGCAACTCGATACGGTGCTCGACGATGATGATCGCGATGTTCATCTCCTTCGACAGGAGCCGCAGCAGAAAGTCGATCTCGTCCACTTCGGAATTGATCAAGCCGGCCGCCGGCTCGTCCATCAGAAGCAGCGAGGGACGGCGCATCAACAAGCAAGCCAGGAGCAGCTTGCGGCGATTGAGCGTTTCGAGCTGTGCCGCCGGCGTATCCTCGTCCACCTTCAGACTGACGAGTTCGGCACCGTATTCCGCATCGAACTTCGTCAGGTACGGCCGATAAGCCTGACGAGCGGCTTTGAACGTTTCGCCGACCGTCAGCTCGTCCGGAATGACCGGGGTCTGGTAGGTCCGACCAATGCCGAGCCTGGCGCGTGCATTCAGCGGCAGGGACGTTACGTCGTTTCCCCGGAATGTGACCGCTCCGGTCTTCGGCGCCAGCCGTCCGGACAGTACCTCGAAAAGGCTGGTCTTTCCGGCGCCGTTCGGGCCGATGATGCCGAGAACCTCACCTGCCGCAACACCGAGGCTGATGTTGCGGAGAATTTCTCGCCCACCGAGATCCAGATGGATCCCGCGGCCCGAGAACAGGGCTTGGGGCGGAATTCCGCTCCGCTGCTCGTCTGGCGTTGAGTGTCTCAGCATCAGATCCACCACGGCGCACGCTGCAGGCCTCCCTCGGAGACCCCGTTGGGGAAGATGAGCTTGTGATCGACGTTCTGAACTTGGAAGTAGAGCTGGGCCACTCCCTTGACCAGCTCGGAGGTCTGGATCTCGTCTCCGTGATTGTTCGGGAAGTGAACGGCTTCCTGGTACGGATTGCCCATATTCACATAGCCGCAGACACCGCGCTGCGGATTCGCCCGAATCCAATCCGAGACTTCCTTGAACTTCCGGGGATCGCCGACCGATTCCCAGGCCTTCTTCAGATAGTAGGTTTGATCGTACGATATTCCCGGATAGGCCAGCCCCATGATCCCGGGGAAACGCTTCTTGTACTTCTGGGCGAACTCGCGCCCTCTCTCGTCCGCATAAAGACCCATCGTCGTCGACCAAGCGAACCCGTTCGCCGCATTGCCCGCCAACGTCAAGAACTCGGGCTGGGATGGGCCGTACTGAAGATAGACGAGCGAGTCCGAAACGGGATCTGCAACAAACTGTTTGCAGAAAGCTGCGTACTCGGCCGCCACCCAGTGATCGACCATGATCGCTGCGGCGCCGACCTCCTTCATCTCGCGAATGACCGGAGCCCAATCCTGCACCGGGTATTGAATATCAGTGACGCGAGCGACGTCGAACTTGCCCTGTTTCTTGATCGCCTCCTGTGCAGCCCTCGAAATGGTCTGGCAGTAAGCGACCTGCTCCTGGATAATGTGCACCTTCCGGTTCTTTGGCTTCCAGACGCCACGCTTCTCTTCGTGTTCCAGCCAGAGCGGGTAAGTCCAACCGTAGTTCACCTCGGACGGGGCCGTCTGGAACACGTGGCTGTATTTCTCGGGGTTGTTTTTGACCGCTTCCGTACCAGCACGCTGTGCATTCCCGTAGAGAAGCGGGCACTTGTACTTTGCGGACGCATCGATTGCCGGGATAGGGACCAGGGTGAACGCGAACGAAATCGCATCCACTTTGGCATCTACGCAAGCAGCGATGGCCTGCTTGCTGCTCTCGGGTGAGAGAACATCGATGTCAACCGTGAATAGCTTCAACTCGCGGCCAAGAATTCCACCTGCTGCATTGATCTCTTCCGCGGCCAGGGTGGTACCCTGAACAAAATCGAGGTGGTCCGCGACCCCGGCCGCAGATGTCTGTGCGGCTGGAATTCCGAGAACGATAGGCTTGCCGCTGAAGGCGTGCACCCGCGCGATCCACGGCATCGCGATTGTTGCACCGAGACCCGCAGTGACTGTTCGCCTGGTCAATTTCGAAGTCATTTGAACTCCTCCTGCGCTTGCGTTCGGACGGCCTCGGACTCCGCCGCGGCGGAGCTCCATTTGATCGCGCTTGACAAGCCCTCGCGTTGCAAGAGACTTCGGGAGCATGTCTGCACGCACTTCGGCCAATTGGTCCGATCGTGCGTGTCAAACTTCGGTCACGTGCGGTTTTTCAGCAATACGTCAGTTGACCGATTAGACGCCAAGACGTCACGGCCTCTCTGGACGCCTCGATAATTTCGAGGATGTCGTCGGGAGCCGCTCCCTCGAATGATCGGCCCGGGCCTCGAGAGCCAGCGCCGGGGGGGGGCACCACTTGCTGCCGGTTGGCCAAAAAAGGGGCTGCAAGGCGCATAAGAACGGCGCGACAGCAGCTTGAATTGGAACTATAATAGCGCTTGAATTTTCTGGCTGGCTCTTTTCCCGGAATGGCACCTCACGGGGCAAGCAGTGAAACAAGTACCTTTATCATCGGTGATCGTCCCCTGGAGCGCGGCGTCGATTGATCCCCGCTCACATCTGATTGACAGGGCATCAGAGGTCACTCGGTTGCTTCGCGACCTGGTGCACTGTTCTGCCTTTTGCTTGACCGCATGGGACCCGATGTCCGATTCCCATCGTCACCAGACCGTATCCACAGATGGCTACGACGATCGTGTACTCTTCCATGTCAACGACGATTACGTAATGAGGGGGCCAGCGTTCTCGCTTGCACACCGACATGACGGAAGCTCGTTGCGGTGGCGCGACTACAAGCGCGATTGGAGACTGGAAATTCCGGAGACGGCGATAGGGGCGGAGTTTCTGATGCCTTCCGGTTACCACGAGGGCTCGACCATGTGCCTGCGACTTCCGGACGGTCGTTACGTCGGAGCGTACCATATGAGTTGGGCCCGGCCGACGGAGGCAACTGACGAGCGCAGAGAAATAACCGAGCGGTTTCGTCCGATGTTGGCGGAAGTTTGCGACATGCTGCGCACACCTCGGCTTCTCGCTGAAGCATTGGCGCCGACCGCCTTTGCTCTGGTCGTAACCTCGACGGGGGCCGCACTTCAACTTCCTAACCGCTCGCCGGGCCCACATCTTGGCGAGGCTGGCCTGTTGCGCCGTCTGCTGCTGGAACGGCCTGCCCGCAGCGCACCACGGCGGTTCATTTGGCCGGACGAGGCTGGCGGCTGTCATCGCGTCGAGGTCGTACCTTGCCGCGGCGATCTATTTCTTGTCACCGAAGAAATGGGCCCCTGGCCCCATGATCTCTCACTGCGCGAGATCCAGGTGCTGCACTTGGTTGCGGGCGGCGCTTCAAATCCGCAGATCGCCGAGCAGCTGTTCATATCACCCCGCACCGTATCGACCCACATCGAGCATATACTTTCGAAGATGGGCTGCTCGTCGAGAGCTCAACTTGCGGGAATGGCGATGTCCCAGGGGCTGTTGCTCGGCGAGACACCTTCGCGCAGGGCCATCGGCCGAAAATCCGCGAATGCCTGGTAGGCCGGCACGACGCCGGCCAGCCCATGGAACGAATGCGGAGCGGCCTTGACGAAAGCTCGAGCTCAACTATCCGGCGGAAATCCGCACAAGGCCCACGGCCAGCAGGCACATGAGGCCAACAACGGCAAGCGAGATTGCATAGTTTGCCAGTCCGATAAATCCGACCAGTGCAGACACGGTTGCTGCTCCCGCTACATGAGCCGCAGTCATACAGCTCATCGCCATTCCGATATTGTGCCGATCACAATTCGCGGACATCAGCTTCGCCAGCGCAGGAAACGTCAGTGCCGCGTCGAGCCCATAAAACGCGCCGAACTGGGCAAGACCAACGAAGCTGAAGTTGGTAAAGGGGAGCCAGAACAACGCGAGCGCCCGCAGCGCAAAATAGCTTGCCAGCAACATCCGTGCTGGATACCGGTCGGCCAGAAGTCCACTGGCGGCGCTTCCAATGACACCGCTAAGCGCAATGATCGCAAGAACGTCAGCGCCTGAGGCCAGTCCAAGTCCACTGCTGATACAGAGCATGCTCAACCGACCATCGATCAGTCCGTTCGTCGATGCACCGCAGATGAAGAAGATCGCTGCAAATATCCAGAATTTCGACTTCCTGACAGAGGCACCAGGAGATTCGATGCGCGCCACCACCTCCTTTGTTGGTGCGGTTCTGGGGTTTGAACCATCGACAGCCAGAGCGATGGCGATGGCGGCAGCCAGCGTTGCAGTCGCGCCTCCGTCGAGGACGACCCGCCAACCAAGCAAATCTGTAGCCCTTGATGCCAACAGAAGGCCTGCGGCCGAGCCGAGACACTGAACTGATGTGAACAAACCAAAGCTCGTTCCGCAATGAGCTGCGTGACTGCGCAAGCCGACCACTGCACCGAGGACGGAGGCGCTCAAGCTCCCACTCAAGCCGATTCCGAACCCCCACAAGAACAGAAGATGCCACGGTGACGTCGCGAGCGACGATAGCGCCAGTGACGCCGTTAGCAGAACAAAGTTTGCGAAAAGCAGCGTTCGGATACCCACACACTCCAAGCTGATTGCGGCCAGCGGAGCTGCGAGTGCAGATACGGCGATGCTGATCACAATCGGCCATGTGATCTCGGAATCGGACCAGTTGAGCTCCCGTTGAATCGGCCCCGCCAACAAAGGGGGAAGGACGCGCGCGGCGGCCCCAATGAAGATTGCGAGGGCGACCGCTGCGGAACTGTTGAAGGTCGAGCGACCGCGGTCATGCGCTCGGGCCGAGCCAACGGATCCAGAGCGCTCGACGTCCTGCGGCGCAGCAGTCATTATAGGCTGCACGAATCCGCTACTGTTCGGCAGCCTTTGCATGGCAGCTCGCGTCGTTTTTGTCGGGCGCGAGATCGATGCCCGGGTTACCATCGAAAAAGCCATTCGGCATCAGCTTGAAGCCCGTGAAGATGCAGGGCTGGACGGGAAAATCTTCGGGCCGGACTTGATGATGAAGTCCGAAAACGTGCCAGAGGACAATGTCGGCATTCTCGATGTTACGGTTCTTCTTGACGAAATCGGAAATGCCGCCAGTGCCATCCGAATGATTCATGTGCTCGCCGGCCGGATAACGCTCTTCTGGATTGTAGGCCGTAACCCAGAGCTGGTTCTTGATGAAATTCGATCGCCTCCCCGACGGCGACTCCGGATGGATGAAGGGTGTGACTGGATGACTGGCCTCGAGCTTGTATGCCGTCGGCGTTCCGACCCAGTTCTTGCGGTTGGGGTTGATTACTTTCCAGGCCCGATGCGTTGCCAGGTTGGCCTGGCGGCAACCGCCCAGTTCAGTCTTCAGAACTGTTTCCTCTTCGTAGAATCCGTTGCCGTAGGCATTGTCCGGGCCCCACGGATCGGGGTGCGTATTGAGTTCAACGACGCTGTTGTGATCGCCGTCGACGTTCATATCCAGCCGCGCGCAGAAGATGTGCTGATGGATATGACCGACCACACCGGGCGCGACTTCCTTGCCATACTTGCCGGGGAGGCCCGGATGGCAAGCCGCCGTATTGATAATGCCAGTGGCCTTCAGCTCAAACTGGATCGAGCCATCCGTGTGGAAGTACCAGAATAGGCCATACTCGTAATTGGCGACCGTCGCGATACACGAAATGACCAGCCTGCGCGCGCGGCGCGACTCCACGTTGTTCGATCGGAAATCCCAATGCTTCCAGAGCAATCCAGCGTCTTCTTCGTGGATACAGATGGCATTTTCGATTGTAGTGACCCCGCCATCCATCCCTGCCAGGTGGGCGTCCAGATATTCGATGGCGCCGAGACAATCACAGCCAAGCTTGAGGGAATTGGCCAGCTTGCCAATCCCATACTCGCCGATATCAAAGACGTTCTTCCTGAAATGTCCCCTGTCGGTCGTACCATACGGCACGACCATTTCCACCAACGAAGCACGGTGTGCGATTGGCCGCCCGTCGTAACTAATGTCGTGCAGAGTCAAACCTTCGCGAGAGTTGAAGCCGACCAGCACCGACCAGCGGTCCCACCTCACCCGATGTCCGTCAAGCCTGAATGAGACGCCTTCGGGCTGCACTACGTTGAGAGCCTTGTACGGAGTTCGCGGCCTCTTGATGAACTCCGCTTCGTAGTTCACCTCCGCTGGAGGAATCGGAATGATCTCGTGATCGTCGACGCGGATGATTTCGTAGGTCTTGATGTCGACGACCGCGTTGAGCCCGCCGATCGGATGCGCGTAGAGGTTATCGTTCTCTCGTAGACGTACCCATGCGAAGACGTGGGCGAGATAACGACCGTCCTCCCCCGGGATATCGAAATTGCCCCCTGACCACGGATCGATGCAAACAAGCGACATGTCGTCGATGCCGCGCTTCTTGCAAGCCTCGATGAATTCTGGAGCGGCGCGCACGGCATTTTCGATGGCCGTGAACTGCTCGAGCTGGATCATCGGTTTGGCCGAAGGAAGATAGATGGAAGTGAGGACCTTCCGTTGGCTCAGAGAGACAGTTAGCCGCCAAATACCGTCCTGCTTAATCTGGAACAGATTTGCCCTTGCAACTCTGTTGATCGACTCTCCGGATCTGTACTGGCGAACGACTGATTTTTCAGGTTCCAGAAGCTCGATGGTCTCGAAGAGAAAATCGGCACCATACTTCGGATCGTTGCGGACGACCTCGACCACGGCGCGAATTTCGACGGGGGTCAACGGATCGAGAGGGTGCTTCACATCATCACGCTGTCGAGCGTCCGTCGGACACGTGCAGGACGATGAGGTGGTGACCATATCCATTCGCTATCTCCTTGACGTCGCCACGGTGGTGTGACCGCAGCCCGGGACTTGGCCGACCTGGCCCAGCCGCGATCGGCCGAACTCGTCCGAATCCCAGTTGACACGCATTTCATGGCAACACGGCCGGACGGATCGCCCTCAGCGGCTGGCCGAGCTTCCGCTGGGTATCGTCCTTCGACAATACGTCAGTTGACCGATTCAGGGAGCGGCAGCGCGCTGCTATGACTGTCCCAGGTTCAGCTTGTGGTCAGACATCACCACCCGTCTAAGTAATTCAGGGAGAGGATTTCGTGAGTGCGAAGCAAAATCCATACAATGTTGGCCTGGATAAGTGCCCGGCCAACTTCCTGCCGTTAACACCGCTAAGCTTCTTGTCGCGGACGGCAGCCGTCTATCCGGGTCTCATCAGCGCCGTTTACGAGGACCGCGTCTTCACGTGGGCGCAGACTCTTGACCGATGCCGACGATTTGCGTCCTACCTCGCGCTCCGGGGTGTCGGCGAAGGGGACACCGTGGCAGCCATGCTCCCGAACGTCCCAGCAATGAACGAACTCCACTTCGCAGTACCGATGGTGGGCGCGGTCCTGAATACTCTGAACATTCGACTTGATGCGCATTCAATAGCCTTCCAACTCGATCACGGTTGCGCCAAGGTTATTTTGGTTGACCCGGAATTCTCCGATTTGGTTGCGGCGGCAATCAAGCAGATGAAAGGTCCCAAGCCGTTCGTCGTTGACGTTGAGGATTCAGCTTTTGAAGGTGGCCGGAAGGTTGGCGAAATCGAGTATGAAGCAGCTGTATCTCAAGGCGATCGGGCTTTTACCCCTCGCTATCCCGAGGATGAATGGAACGCGATTGCGCTGAGCTACACTTCTGGCACGACTGGGAACCCGAAAGGCGTCGTCACACATCACCGCGGCGCTTACTTGAACGCCGTCAGCAATATTCTGGCAGCCGAGCTTGGTCAGCATCCGGTCTACCTCTGGACCCTCCCGATGTTTCACTGCAACGGATGGTGCTTTCCATGGTCGATCGCCGCAGCGGCTGGCACAAACGTCTGCTTGCGCAAGGTCGATCCCACCAAGATCTTCGAACTGATGGAACGGCACGGCGTGACCCACATGTGTGGCGCTCCAATCGTCTACAACACGCTAATTAACGCGTCGGATACTCCTCGCCACCGTCCGAAGCGGACGATCATAGGACTGATGGGAGGCTCGGCGCCGCCGATTCCTGTGCTGAAGGGCGCGCAAGAGCTCGGTATCGAGCTGGTACACATCTATGGGCTCACCGAGGTCTATGGGCCTTCCTCCATCTGCGCTGAACAGCCAGGCTGGGACAAACTATCGATCGAAGAATGTGCGGTGCTCAGGCGCCGGCAAGGCGTGCCATATCCATTGCAGGAAGCGGTCACGGTGCTCGACCCTAAAACCATGAGCCAGGTGCCTCAAGACGGCCAAACCATGGGCGAGGTGATGTTCCGTGGCAATGTCGTCATGAAGGGTTACTTGAAGAACGAGAAGGCCACAGAGGACGCCTTTGCCGGCGGCTGGTTTCACACGGGCGATCTCGGAGTCCTGGACAAGGACGGCTACATCATCATCAAGGACCGCTCGAAGGACATCATCATCTCAGGTGGCGAGAACATCTCATCCGTTGAGCTCGAGGATGTGCTCTATAAGCACCCGGCCGTATTGCTTGCGGCAGTGGTGGCGAAGCCAGATCACAAATGGGGAGAGGTGCCTTGCGCCTTCGTCGAGTTGAAGGAAGGCGCGAGTGCGACCGAGGCAGAGATCATTGCCTTTTGTCGCTCGCATGTATCCGGCTTCAAGTCACCAAAAACTGTGGTGTTCGGGACGGTCCCAAAGACATCGACTGGCAAGATCCAGAAATTCCTATTGCGCAACCAGATGGAGTCGGCGAAGGCGATTTCGGTCTGAACCCGGCTGGCGTACGAGAGCCACTCTCGATTGCAATCCGCGCGCTGCCGGCGGGCTAAGGTCACTTGGCAGGCGGCATGGCCCTTTTGGGAGACTCCCTTCCCTCCACTGCCCGGGGCCTCCACTGCCCGGGGCTCAAACAAGCTCCGGGCGCATTTTTTTCGAACGCGAATGGCGTGGCCAATTGAGATCGCCCTGGCTCAGCTAGAAGTGATGCTCCTCCTGCGGTTACAGGTCTTCTGGGCTCTCTGCCCTCCTCCCGTCTATCGGGAGTTCGGCTCCGGCGAGCGGCTCGTACACGGCGGACTCAAGTCGTCATCGTGCGCTGTTCTATTCATCTGGCACTCCAGGAAGGCCGATTGAGTTAACTCGACCGACTTTCGGTAGCGAGACAACATCCAGAGAGCTGCTAGCTGGTTCGCCTCGGTGCAGATCCGCACAGAACAGAAATGCAACATAGAAAACGGTAAGCAGCGAAGCTACTCATGCATCGTCTATTCCAACGATTTGTGGACCGACTTTCTAGCGCCGATGACCCAAGTTCCCTTGGTCAAGCACTGTCGGAGGCAGCGGCGGGCCTGCACCTCTCCTGCTTTGCCTATATTTCCCTTCCGCGGCCGCAAGCCGGTTCACCACAGTTGATATCGAACTATCCCGTGGAATGGACTCAGCTTTACTTGCGTAGACGCTACCAGCAATTTGATCCGGTAATACTTAGAGCCCTCAGCCACCCCGAACCCTTCAGTTGGGGGATGGGAATTGAGCGCCCGAGCTCTTCAAGGGAACAAGTGGATTTGCTGGCGGAAGCCGCCCGTTTCGGTATCCGGCATGGTTTCACGGTGCCCATCCATGATGCTTCAGGTCCAATAGCAGCCGTCACTTTTGCGGTCGATGAGCGCCGACCTTCTTTTGAACGTTGCATAGAAGAGCACGCGCGTGTGCTCCAACTGATGGCAATTTACTTTCACGCTCACGCTCGACGAAAGCTATGCGCGGATCGTCTAATTTCCGGCGTGTCATTGTCACCCCGCGAATATGAGTGCCTTGAATGGGCCGCGCGGGGCAAGTCTGCTTGGGAGATCGGACGAATTCTAGGTATCTCCCGAAACACAGTCGCTTCATATCTCGAAAACGCAAAGCAGAAACTAGGAGTCCGCACGATAGTCCAAGCGGCCATGCGACTGGCCGCTGCCAAAGAAAGCAGTAAATCTAAGGCGAAGCCCCCCGGTAGCTGAAGGGGGTGCGTTGGATCATCGATCGCATCGAGGTGGTCGGCATCTTCCTAACGAGGACGTCATCGTTCGCCGTGTCGGCGCGGTACTGCTTGAGCAGAACTACGAATGGGCTGTCCAGCGTGCCCGCTACATGACGTTGAAAACCATTTCGCCGTTGAGCGATGATCCAACCGTCAGCCTTCCGGCTCTCGCCAGCTGACCTGCCCGGCTCCCGCCGGCAAACGCGGTCATCCACCGCCAGCTACGCCACGCCACGGGACACGATCCGCGCGCGTGCAACAATCCGCGGCCTTGCCCGTGTGCGTACTCGCTCGCAGCAATACCTTCAGGATTTCCCGATGATATCCTTCGGCTACATGGTGACCAATGGCGGCGCGGACGTCTTCAAGATCTCCTGGACCGTAAGAGCTAGGCTATGCTTGCCGCGGCGCGTGTCCGTGTGACCGGCGGCGATCCAGACCCTGACGCCGCTCGGGATCATCGCCGCCTCGGTGTCAACTTCCCGGTCAACTTGCACTCGCCAGCCGCCGCTATGCGTCAGAGCCAACATTGGATGCCCGTTCACACCGTCCGTTGAGATCCAGATCGTCCGGGATCGGCGGAGATTTGCCCTCCAAAACCGCACTACCCGTTCCGTTCTAGTCCAGCCAGAAAATCGTGAAACCGACCAGCTTGGATTGTTACGTGCTCCCAGAGCGCCTGCTCCGCTTCCTGGCTATTTCCCTCAACAATTGCCCTCACGATCCGATCGTGCTCGGCAAACGACTGCTCGATGCGGTTGAAGGAGCGTAACTGGATGCGCCTATAGGGCTTCAGGCGGCGGTGAAGCGCGCGTGCCTGCTCCTCAAGAAACGGGTTGGCGCTCGCCCGGTATATGGCCATGTGGAAGCGCTCGTTCTCATAGTAATAGGCATCCGATCCTTCACGTACGGCTACCCTGCAGGCTTCATGACAGGCAAGGAGCTCATGCTTTGAGGTCTCGTCGAGGCGTCTGGCAGCAAGCCGGCCCGCCATTGCTTCGAGTCCGCCCATTACTTCGAACATGTGAATGAGACGGGAAGCCGTTACCACTGTCACGGTTGCGCCACGCCGCGGCTGGATGTCGATCAGTCCAGCTTCCTGCAACTGCCTCAAGGCCTCGCGCACTGGTGTGCGTGACACGCCGTGTTCTTCAGCAAGACTTTGTTCTTCGAGGCGGTCGCCCGAGCGGAATCTACCCGAAACAATGGCCTCCTCGATCCGGTCGCGAAGCGAGGGAGCGTTTTTGGAGCTGACGATCATGTCGTGAATACCTAATTCGACTTCGTGTATACACGAGCTTGACATATGCATGCTCAAGCTGCTATATATGTATAGCACTGACTAAATGCCGTATGCAATTGCGGTGGGCAGTTCATTGCCTAAAAAAAGTTCATGGGGGGAGCCGGAATGTTAAAGGCGATGAAAACATTGGCAGCCGCGACCGTGCTGTCACTGACGCTGAATGTGACCGTCAACGCTGAAAACGTGCTGCGGATCCGCGATGTCGGAGACATTCAGCAGATGGACCCGCTGCTCAGCACCAATTACCCAATGCGCGATATGTCCTACCTCTTGTGGGACACTCTATTTGCGATGGACGCCAATTTCGCGGTGAAGCCGCAGATGGTGGAAACCTTCACTATCAGCTCCGACGGCACGACCTATGACTTTGCCCTGCGCAGTGGTCTGAAGTTTCACGACGGTGCCCCTGTTACCTCCGCCGACGTCATCGCCTCCATCAACCGCTGGATGGGTAAGGACAGCCTTGGCCAGGAGATAGCTAAGCGCCTCGACAAGATCGAGCCCACGGGAGCGGCCTCCTTCCGCATCGTCCTGAAGGAACCGTTCGGGCAGCTTCTGAACGGTCTTGGCCGCATGACGGCCTATCCGCTGTTCATCATGCCGGAGCGCATTGCCAGGACACCGATTGGCGAAAAGCTGCCTGCCCTCATAGGCTCGGGTCCGTTCAAGCTGGTCGAATGGCAGCCCGGCGTTAAATTCGTCGTGGAGAAATTCGCAGGTTACGTTCCGCGCAACGAGCCGCCCAGCAATCTTGCCGGTGGCAAGGTCGCGAAGGTGGACCGCATCGAGCGCGTCACCATTCCGGATGATACGAGCGCGGTAAACGCTCTCCTGGCCAAGGAAATCGATTTCATCACCGAAGTTCCTTACGACCAGATCCCGCTCCTGGAAGCGGATCCGGATCTTACGGTCTCTCCCAAGCCGCTGCTGGGCAAGAGCGTGCAGATCGTTCTCAACCATACCCAGCCGCCGCTCAACAATGTCAAGGTTCGCCAGGCAGTCCAGCTGGCTCTAAACCAGCGGGATTTCATGACGACCTTTCTGGGGGAACGCAAGGATCTGTACAAGCTGTGCGGCGCCATCTTCATGTGCGATGCCCCTTATGAAACGGACATCAACAGCGAACGCTACATGAAACCGGACGCGCAGAAGGCCAAGACGCTGCTCAAGGAAGCGGGCTATGACGGCACGCCGATAACCTTTCTTCATCCGACGGACCAGCAGTTCCAGCGCGACTTGGGTACAGTGCTCGTCCAGGCGCTACGCAAAGCAGGGTTTACCGTCGACGATCGCCAGATCGATCTGGCCACGATGTTTTCCCGCCGCAACAACAAGGGCGCGCCCGCGGAAGGCGGCTGGAACATGTTCCTCACTGCTTTTGGCGGCGACGCCATGATGGACCCGCTGACAAATCCCTACGTCACCGGCGCGTGCGAAAAGGCCTTTGTCGGTTGGCCTTGCGATCCGGAACTTCAGGCCCGCTGGAAGTCCTTCCTGCTTGCCGACAGTCAACCGGCGCGCAGAGAGGCGGCCGTCAAGATCCAGGAGCGGGCCAACGAGATCGTCACCTTCATCCCGATGGGCCAGTACTACGGCGTCTCGGCCTGGAACAAGTCGGTCGACGGCATGATCAAGAGCCCGCTGCATCTCTATTGGAACATCGAAAAGAAGCAGTGACATGAAACGACGGCGCCATCTGACCGGATTGCGCCAGGCGTTTTCGGGAGGCATGCATGTCCAATTTCGTTGTCCGCCGACTGCTGTCGGTCATTCCCATTGCATTCATCGTACTGATCACGGTCTTTCTTCTTCTGCACATCGGGCCCGGTGATCCGGCCGCCCTGATTGCCGGTGAAAACGCTACGCACGACCAGATTGAAGCCATCCGCGAACGACTTTTCCTCGACAGGCCGTTGCTCGAACAGTTCTATTTGTACCTGTCGAACATTGCGCATCTGGACCTCGGTCAGTCGGTCTATTCCGGTTTTCCGGTGCTGGGGCTTATCCTCAAGCGGGTGGAGCCGACGGCCATGCTGGCCTTGGCAACGCTGATCCTTTCAGTGCTGATCGCGGTGCCGATGGGCGTATGGGGCGCCTGGCGGGCAGGCTCGGCCGTCGATACCTTCCTCATCGTTGCATCGGTCGTCGGCTTCTCAGTACCGGTCTTCGTGATCGGCTACGTGCTGGTGGATCTGTTTGCGCTGCGCGCCGGCTGGCTGCCAGTCCAGGGCTACAAGCCGTTGTCGGCCGGCTTCTGGGTCTGTCTTCGCAGCATTGTCCTGCCGTCGATTACATTGTCGTTCCTGTTCTCGGCACTCGTGGCGCGCATCACCCGCGCTACGATGCTGGAGGTTCTGGCAGAGGATTACATTCGCACGGCCCGCGCCAAAGGTGCTGGCAATCCACGCATTCTCATCGTCCATGCGCTGAAGAACATCGGCGTGCCGGTCGTGACTGTCATCGGCACGAGCTTCGCAGCCCTGCTGGGCGGCGTGGTGATCACCGAATCCGTCTTCAACATTCCCGGCATGGGCAGGCTGACCGTCGATGCGATCCTGACGCGTGATTATCCCGTTGTGCAGGGGGTACTCATCGTCTTCTCCTTCGTGCTGATCGCGGTCAACCTTCTGGTCGACCTTTCCTATTCTCTCTTTGATCCGCGGGTACGCCAATGACGACGGTTACATCCCCAGCCCTGTCGCCACCGAGACTTGCGCGGCCGGGCGTTGCGGTCTCGCTCAGCCTCCTTGCGCTTGCCATCGTCATCCTGATGGCGGTCTTGGGGCCGATCATCCTGGGCCTCGGGAATGACCTCAATCCGATGATGCGCCTGAAGCCGCCCGGCGCCAATGCCTGGTTCGGCACCGACAATCTCGGACGCGACGTCTTTGTGCGCACAGTATCCGGGGCACGCAATTCCGTCAGCGTCGGCCTGTGTACGGCCATCGTCGTGCTGGCCATCGGCGGCACGCTCGGTGTCGTGGCGGGTTATTTCGACTGGGTGGATCGCATCGTGATGCGGCTCGCGGACGGGCTGATGGCCATTCCTGGCATCCTGCTTGCGATTGCTCTCGTCTCGGTGCTCGGCGGCGGTCTCGTCACCGTCATCATTGCCATTTCCGTGCCGGAAATTCCTCGCACGGCGCGCCTGATGCGCAGCGTGGTGCTGAGCGTTCGCGAGCTGCCCTTCATCACCGCAGCCATCTCCGTCGGCTCTTCCACGCCGAAAATCCTGCTGCGCCATATCGTACCCAATGCCATCGGCATGCTGAGCGTGCAGGCGACCTATGTCTGCGCGGCCGCCATCCTGTCCGAAGCGGCCTTGAGCTTCCTCGGGGTCGGCACACCGCCGGACGTTCCTAGCTGGGGCAACGTCATCGCCAGCGGCAAGGAATACTTCCGCCTGGCACCATGGGTCATCACCTTTCCGGGCCTGCTGCTCTCCATCATGGTGCTGTCCATCAACATTCTCGGCGACAAGCTTCGCGACCACTTCGATCCGCGCCTTGCCGCAAGGAGGGCTTCATGACGGGCGAAACGTTCTTGAGTGTACGCAATCTGTCCGTCGGCTTCGGGTTGCACGGAGCGATCCGCGCCGTGCGCGACGTCTCCTTCGATCTTGAGGCGGGCAAGACACTCTGTCTGGTGGGGGAGTCCGGCTCCGGCAAGAGTGTCACCGCAGCCTCGATCATGGGCCTACACAAGCCGGGCAGTGCCAAGGTGGAGGCTGCGCGCCTGCGCCTCGATGGCATCGACCTTCTGGAATGCGAGGAGCCGGAACTGGCACGCTTGCGCGGCTCGCTGATGGCGATGATCTTCCAGGATCCGATGTCGTCGCTCAATCCGGCACTGACCATCGGCTTCCAGCTGCGCGAGGCGCTGCTGCTGCACGAAAAAATGAGCACGCGTGCGGCCAACGCGCGGGTCATGGCGGTTCTCCAGCGGGTGCGCATCCCCGACGCCGAGCGTCGCATGAGCGCCTATCCCCACCAGTTATCGGGCGGCATGCGCCAGCGCATCATGATCGCCATGGCGCTCATCTGCCGCCCCCGACTGCTGATTGCCGATGAGCCGACGACCGCGCTCGACGTGACGGTGCAGGCGCAGATTCTGTGGCTGCTGTCGGAACTGCAGCGAGAATTCGGCACCGCTATCATCTTCATCACCCATGATCTGGGCGTGGTGGCGGAAATCGCGGACGATGTGGCTGTGATGTATGCCGGCTCACTGGTTGAGCGGGGGTCCGTCCATGCCGTTTTTGAAAATCCATCGCATGGCTACACCGCAGGCCTCTTGCGTGCCACGGCCGAATTCGTGCCCGGCGAGCCGAGCCGCGGCAGGCTAGAGGCAATTCCAGGCAATGTCCCAAGCTTTTCGATGCTCCCTAGGGGATGCAGCTTTGTCGAACGCTGCCGCTTTGCAACGGCAGGCTGCCAGCAGCGCATGCCCGACTGGCGTGACGTCGCACACGGCCACGCGACCCGCTGCGACCAGCCCGTTGTTTACGGCGCGGCCGGAACCCCAATCGAGAAGGCCCTGGTATGACTGATCATTCCCAGGTCTTGGTCGCTGAAAATCTCGTGCGCCACTTCCAGACCGGCAAGGGACAGACGGTGCATGCGGTCAATGACGTGTCGCTTTCTATCGCACCGGGCGAAACCCTGGCGCTTGTCGGCGAAAGCGGCTGCGGCAAGTCCACGCTCGGCCGCATGATCATGGGGCTCGACCGGCCCAGTAAAGGCTCGGTACGTCTTCTCGGGCAGGATCTCGCCCGCATGGCTCGGCGCGAGTTGCATGCAGCGCGCCGGTCTGTTCAGATGATCTTCCAGGATCCATCCGCATCGCTCGATCCGCGCTGGACGGCAGAGGCGATCGTGCGGGAACCGCTCGATAACTTCCGGATCGGCACGCCAGCCGAGCGGCGCGAGCAAGTGCTTCAACTGCTGGCGAAGGTGGGACTTCGACCGGATCAGGCCAAGCGCTATCCGCACGAATTGTCCGGCGGTCAACGTCAGAGGCTCGGCATTGGCCGCGCGCTTGCCACGCGCCCGCGCCTGGTGGTGGCGGATGAACCGGTGTCGGCGCTCGATGTTTCCATCCGGGCGCAGGTCATCAACCTATTGTGCGATCTGCGCGACGAGATGGAGCTGTCACTGCTGTTCATTTCGCACGACATCGGAGTGGTTTCGCATATCAGCAACCGTATCGCGGTGATGTATCTCGGGCGCATCGTGGAGGCCGGCGAAACCGCTGCCGTGCTCAACGCCCCGCAGCACCCCTATACGGTCGGCCTTCTGGAATCGGTGCCGCGCCCGCGCCCCTCGGAACGCCGCCAGCGCGCACCGCTGGAGGGCGATCCGCCAAGCCCCATCCACCTGCCGTCGGGCTGCGCATTCCGCACCCGGTGTCCGATGGCGGTCGACGTCTGCGCCACCACCGTGCCGCACTTGCGCGCGACGGGACAAGGCCGCTTCAGTGCCTGCCACCGCGCTGACGAGATGAAAGTTCAGGAAGCCCTGCATGTTTGATTTTCCGGCCCCGCTTGCCACCAACCGTTTCGAGGACGACGTCGTTGCCATCCTGATGCGCCTGCAGCGCGGCCCATTGCCGGCGCGGCCCATCGCATTTTACGGCTCTTCGTCCTTCCGCTTGTGGGGCACGATGCAGCAGGATCTGCGCTGTCTCGACATCGTCAATCTGGGATTTGGCGGGGGCACGAATCTGTCGGGACGACACTATCTGCACACGCTTCTGCTGCCGCTCAACCCGGATCGCGTCGTACTCTATTTTGGCGAGAACGATATCGCCAACGACGGGCTGACCGGACAATCGGCCTTCGCCAATCTGAAGGCGCTCGTGGGCGAGATCCGTCGCGCGCGTCCCGCCGCAAAGGTCTTCGTGCTGGGCACCAAGCAGAGTCCGACCCGCTGGATCTATGCCGACGAGGTGGATCGCTACAATGCCATGACCGAAGCTTGGTGCGAAGATACCGAAGAGGCA
Source organism: Bradyrhizobium sp. Kon10 (assembly GCF_055807395.1). Classification (NCBI taxonomy): domain Bacteria; kingdom Pseudomonadati; phylum Pseudomonadota; class Alphaproteobacteria; order Hyphomicrobiales; family Nitrobacteraceae; genus Bradyrhizobium; species Bradyrhizobium sp. Kon10. The sequence continues at coordinate 34,331 of NZ_JBVVOZ010000031.1, forward strand.
AGCTTCATCGATGTGTCGAAAGGACTGAACGGCGAAAATGGCAGGCCTATGGGGCGCTACTACCAGCCCGACTTCATTCACCTGAATGCCGGCGGCTATGCGCTCTGGGCCGACGTGCTGCGCAAGGTGCCGGGGCTTCTTCCCTGAGCCGGAAAACGTGCGTTCTCTCGGGAGCGTGGCACGAGAAAAAATCCGTCAGGTCGCGGTGGAAAGGCGATCGGCACGAAAACCATGCCCGCTGACCTGCATCGTCCCTCCGTTGCTTAAAGGCAAATGTCGATGAGTGTATTGTCCGATGTCCTGGATCTGGTTTTTCGTCGCACGATGAAGGGGCCGACGGCATCCCTGGGCGACGGCCCTGCGATGCCGGAGCTGATGGAAGAGCTGCTCTCCTCGAAGGGGGAAATCACCGGCCTTCTAACGGCGCGCCGCATCCTCGACCGCTATGCGGCTATGAGCGACAGCGAGAAACTTGCCTATTTTACGCGCCTTGCCGACAGCCTAGACATCGACCCGTCCTGCGTAGAGGAGAGCCTACAGGCGCTGAAAGGCAAACCCGGCCAAGGCACCTACGATGCTTTCCTCAAAGCCGTGGAGCCACGCCGGCAGGAACTCGTCCGCCGGCTGAACCGGGTTCCGGGCGCCACGCGGCAGCTTGTGGACATGCGCGCCGACCTTTTGCGGCTGGTTTCGCCGGACGATCCGCTGATGCGCATCGATTGCGATTTCTGCCACCTGTTCGCCAGCTGGTTCAACCGGGGTTTCCTGGTGCTGCGGCGCATCAGCTGGGAAAGCCCGGCCCATATTCTGGAAAAGATCATCCAGTACGAGGCCGTGCATGCCATCGCCTCGTGGGATGATCTGCGCCGCCGTGTCGGGCCGGAAGACCGACGCTGCTTTGCCTTCTTTCATCCCGCCATGCCAGATGAACCGCTGATTTTCGTGGAAGTGGCGCTGACCAGAGGCATCGTCAGCTCCATACAGGCGCTGCTGTCCGACGAGCGCACGCCGCTTACACCGCATCAGGCCGATACCGCGATCTTCTACTCCATTTCCAATTGCCAAGCGGGGCTGGCCGGCATTTCCTTCGGCAATTCGCTCATCAAGCAGGTGGTGAACGATCTGGCCGCCGAGCTTTCCGGTCTTTCGACCTTCGCCACCCTGTCGCCGATGCCGCTGTTCACGCGCTGGCTTCGCGAGCAGGGACTGGATGCGGAACGCCTGCCGAAGCCGCGGCTTCGGGCCGCCGCCGCCCATTATCTGACAGCCGCAAGACGGCCGGATGGCCATCATTACGATCCTGTAGCGCGATTCCATCTCGGCAATGGCGCGTTGGTGCATGCTGTGCACCTCGATGCGGATCTTGCGGCGCGCGGACAGAAGGAAAGCGCAGGCGTGATGACCAACTATCTCTATGATCGTAACAGCCTGGAGCAGAACCACGAGAGCTTTGCCAACCAGAGGCAGGTCACCGCAGCGCCAGAGGTACGCATACAGGCCGAATCTTTCCAATCCGTCGAGGTTCTTCAAGATGCCTAATCCCCTTTACGATACGCTCTTTGCTCCCAGTCGCGATAGTGATCGCACCTTTCTCTTCGATGCCGACGGACGCGCCCTCAGCTATCGTGATTTCCATGCGCTTGCGACGCGTCAGGCCAACGTGCTGGTGGCGTCGGGGCTTGCCGCGGGCGACAGACTTGCCGTGCAGGTGGAAAAGACGCCCCAGGCGCTGGCGCTCTATGCGGCCTGCGCCATGTCCGGCATCGTGCTTCTGCCGCTCAACACCGCCTATACGCTGACAGAGCTCGACTATTGTATCAAGGACAGTGGCGCGCGTGGCGTGGTGTGCAGCTCGGCGATCGAGACTGAATTGAAGGCGCGCGCCGAAGCAAAGACGCTGGTTCTGACATTAGATGCCGACGGAACGGGCAGCCTTTCCGAACGCGCGGAAGGCCAGCCTTCAAGCTTTGCCGTCGCCGAGCGGACAGACGAGGATCTGGCGGCACTGCTTTATACCTCAGGCACGACGGGCCGCTCCAAGGGGGCCATGCTCAGCCATTCCAACCTGTTGTCCAATGCCCGCACACTTGCCCAGCTGTGGCGTTTTGACAGCCGCGATGTTCTGCTGCACGCCCTGCCGATCTTTCACACGCATGGCCTGTTCGTCGCTTGCAACGTGACACTGATGGCACAAGCCCCGATGATCTTCCTACCGAAATTCGACGTTGCAGCCGTGCTGCGCCTGCTGCCGCGGGCAACCGTGCTGATGGGGGTTCCCACCTTCTATACGCGCCTTCTGGCCGACGAGCGCTTCAACCGCGATCTGGTGGCGCATATGCGCCTCTTCGTCTCCGGTTCGGCGCCGTTGCTGGCCGAAACACACGTCCAATTCGAGGAACGCACCGGCCACCGGATTCTCGAGCGTTACGGTATGACCGAAACCAACATGTCGGTTTCCAACCCTTACGAGGGCGAACGTCGCGCCGGAACGGTGGGATTCCCCCTGCCGGATGTCGAACTTCTAATTGCCGATCCCGAAACGGGCGTTGTCTTGCCAGCTGGCGAGACTGGGATGATTGAGGTGCGCGGACCAAACGTCTTTCAAGGATACTGGGGGATGCCGGAGAAGACCAAGGCGGAATTGCGAGAGAACGGCTTTTTCATCACAGGCGATATCGGTCGAGTGGACGAAGATGGATATGTGCACGTCGTTGGCCGCGCCAAGGATCTGATCATCTCGGGCGGACTGAATATCTACCCTCGTGAAATCGAACTGCTTCTCGACGACCAGCCCGGCGTGCTGGAAAGCGCTGTGGTCGGCGTGCCGCATCCCGATTTTGGCGAGGCTGTGCTAGGCTTCATCGTTGCCAGACCCGCAGCCAAGCCGGACCTTGCCGCCATTAATAGAGCGGCTGCAGAAAATCTTGCCCGCTTCAAACAACCGCGCGAGCTCATTCTGCTCGAGCAACTGCCGCGCAACACCATGGGCAAGGTGCAGAAGGCCGTGCTTCGTGAGGCCAACAAAGACCGCTTCAATCGTTCGTAGCTAGTTAAGTAGTGGTTCTCCTGGATCGCGTGTAGCCGTCACGTCAGTCGGTTCTGAACGCTCGTACTAACCTCATCACTCTAGGTGGCGGATTCCAACGGAGTCACGACATGCACGGACTGCAAGGCAAGGCCATTCTCGTCACCGGCTCATCTAGCGGCATCGGCTATTGCATGGCCGAGCGGCTGATCGCCGAGGGCGCCAAGGTGCTCGTCCATGGCCGCGAGCAGGGCGAGGTCGAGACCGCCTGCCGCAAGCTCGGCCCCGCAGCCCAGGGCGCGACTGGCGATCTCGCCGAGCCGGCGACGGCCCAGGCGCTCGTCGACGCGACGCGCAAGGCCTTCGGCCGCATCGACGGCCTCGTCAACAACGCCGGCATCTATCCGCGCGGCGTGCTCGGCGAGACCACTGCCATCTTCTTCGACCATGTCTTCGCGATCAACACCCGCGCGTCGCTGCTCTGCGCCGAGGCGGCGATCCTCGCCTTCCGCCTGCAGAAATCCGGCGGCTCGATCCTGACCGTCGGCTCGATCAACGCCTGGTGCGGCAATTCCAACCTCACCGTCTATTCGATGTCGAAGGGCGCGCTGATGACGATGACGCGCAACCTCGCCAACACGCTGGGCCGCGAGCGTATCCGGGTCAACCAGCTCAATGTCGGCTGGACCTTCACCGCCAATGAGGACGCGACGCAGCAGCGCGAGGGCAAAAAGCCAGGCTGGGAGAAGGAGGTGCCGCTCCGGTTGGCGCCCTTCGGCCAGATCATGCAGCCGGCCGAGATCGCCGCCCACACCGCCTTTTGGCTATCGGAGGAGAGCGGTATCGTCTCCGGCCAGATCTACGAGGTCGAGCAGTATCCTCTCATGGGCCGCGGGCACGTTGCCGACTAGCGGAAAGGTGGCAGCCGACGCGCACGTCAGTTCCGTAATGAAAAATGCCGCCAAATCTGGCAGTCGTCTTGGATGCGCAGCAGCGGACGCGAGCCTAGCGACACTAGGGAAGCTGGGACGGCAGCAGTCACCCAGTCCGCCGCCACGCGCAGCGGCGGGCTGCCTTCCGCGCTGGGGCAGAAGGCGCATCGCGCGAAGTGGACGCGGCAGCAGGTGTCGGTGCGACAGACAAGGCTGGAGGGCTTGGTTCGACTCCCCGTTCCGCGGCAGGAATGGTCGTAGCCTGCGCCAGCGACATCAATCCCGGTTCAAGACCAATCAACGCAGCCAGCAGCACGCGCGTCGACAAGGTCATCAAGCTTGTGAAGGTCATCGGTATGGAGGGGCTGGCCAAAAGGTTCTTAAGGAGGGCCTAAGGCTGCGCTTAGTTGAACCGCATCTGAAACCGCTACCCTGAGGAAAGGCACATGCATCGCGTTTTCCAAGAGTTTATCGATGCACTATTCGGCGCCGAAGATGCCGAAGGCTTCTCCAATGCGCTGGCGAAAGCAGCATCCGCTTTGGACCTATCATGTTTCGCTTATCTCGCTCTCAAGAGCGAAGAAAGCAGGAAGCCCCGCCTCATCTCGACATATCCATCGCGGTGGACGGCCCATTATCTAAACGGAAATATCAAATCATCGACCCCGTCATTCGAGAAGCGCTTTAGAACCCGGAGCCCTTGCGATGGGGAATAGATTTTCGATCACAAATCAGTTCGATGGCGCAGCGGCAGCTGTTCGACGAAGCCGCGCAATTCGGACTCCGGGTCGGCTTCACGGTTCCCATACACGACGGGCATGGTCAAATCTCTGCATTGACTTTCGCCGCGGACGAGAGCCGGCCACAGTTCGGGAAGTGCATTGATTCGTACGCGCGCGTTCTTCAGCTTATGACATTGTATTTTCATGCTCACGTTTCATCGCAAGCTCGGGAGCGAAAATGGTCTCGACGGAATTCGACTGTCGCGCCGTGAAATGGAATGTTTGGAGTGGGCGGCTCAAGGAAAGAGCTCCTGGGAAATCGGCAGCATTCTCGGTATCTCGCGCAACACAGTTGCGTATTACCTAGAGAATGCGAAGGAAAAGCTGGGCGTCCGCACGATCGCGCAGGCGGTGACGCGTTTGGCGGCTGCAAATAGAAAAAAGCAAAATTAGGGTGTCCTCCCCCTACAACTACAGGTGATGACTTGAGTCGATAATCGCGCTCAAAAGGGGTGTTGAACACTTTTGGAGGGATTATGATTCAGTTGATCACACCATCTTCGTATGGAGCGCTTTCTGACAGCCTCGTTGAGATGCATCGGTTGCGTCATCGTGTCTTCAAGCTGCGCATGGCATGGGAAGTCCAGACCAGCGGCGATATGGAGATCGACGAATTCGATGCGCTGCGTCCGGACTATCTAATTCAGGTAGATGAAAATGGCCAGGTGCAAGGTTCCGTTCGCCTGCTTCCAACTCATGGCCCGACCATGATTCGCGATACCTTTCCAGCGCTCCTTGAAGGCGCGCCGGCCCCGTCAACTCCTCTCGTGTGGGAAAGTAGTAGATTCGCAATCGATGTTGCTGCCGATGCCCCAAAAGGGGATCACGGTATCACTCGTGCTGCTTACGAGCTGTTTGCGGGAATGGTGGAGTTCGGGCTTTCACGGCAGCTCACGGATATCGTTACCGTCACGGATGTCCGAATGGAGAGAATCCTCCGACGAGCTGGCTGGCCTCTGCGGCGTATCGGCAGTCCTTCCACAATTGGCAACACCTTAGCCGTGGCGGGTTACCTCGAGATTTCCCGTATTACTTTGGCAAGCCTCCGAAAGGCCGCCGGTCTCTCCGCACCGGTCCTTTGGACGCCAGTAATCTCCGCGGCCGCCTAGAACGATCCCTGCAAAAAGCAATATGCCCCGCCTTAAGGGCGGACGCCGTGCCTGCGGCTTGCCTACTGGCTATGAACATGACGGAAAATGAGATTAGAAACAATCGACGTAACGCAGCGAGCGCCGTTGACCTGCAACAGCTTCGATACGCTGTGGTTGCCTGCGAGTACGGGAGCTTTCGACGAGCCGCTGAAGTTCTTTCGATCAAGCACACCGCCCTGAGCCGATCTATCGGTCAGCTTGAATATCTGGTTGGGACTTCACTGTTCGAGCGCTCCAGCGCGGGAATCAAGCCCACTGTCGCTGGTCGAGCCGTTTTGCGAATTGCGACGCTGATCCTGGAACAGGTCGAGATACTGGTCGACACCGGGAGATCCGGCAGTCGCGGCGATACCGGCCATCTTGTTATTGGCTTCTACACGTCGGTGTCCGCGGGAAACCTGCGAGCGACGATAGGTGAATTTAAGAAGCTGCTCCCGCAGATCGAACTGGCAACCATGGAACGCTCTCGGTTTCATCTGATGACCGCGCTCCGTAACGGGACCGTCGACGTAGTCGTTAGCCCTGGACATGTGGATTCAAAGGACGTCAAATCACTGCTGCTGTGGAGCGAACGCATCTTGATTTTGTTGCCTCAGGATCACTGGCTTGCGGCACGCGAAATCATCTATTGGGCCGATTTGCGTAACGAAAAGATACTTCTAAGTAAGATTGATCCCGGACGAGAGTTCGAGGATCTCCTGATTTCGAAGCTCGTGTTACCTGACGAGCGGCCCGCGGTGGAGCGCCACGATGTGAGCCGCGGCATCATCACAAATCTGACGAGCATGGGCATGGGGCTCAGTCTGGTGATGGAATCGGATACCGGCGCAAGTTTCGCTGGCCTAGTGTACCGGGACCTCCACGATGGAACGGCGCCAAGGCGGGTGGACTTCTACGCGCATTGGCGCGGCGACAATGAGAATCCGGCTCTGAAGCGTTTTCTCAGCTTGCTAAGAGAGCGCTATCCCTCACCTTCGCCGGCTCTCGGGGTGTGACGGACTCGTCTCGCCTTTGCAAATCCACGGTCTGTGGCCATGAAACGCGCCAACATAGGAGCGATTAGCCTCGCCGGATCGATGGGCTGCCCGGTTTCGCGTGCCAAAGCCTCTGCATAGGCGACGAGATCCCGATGAACTGATGCTGAAAGCTCGGTGGTGACCTTCACCGGCTTGTCGTCGGGCAACGCTCCTATTTTGAGCTTAGGCATGGCATTACCCTCCGTATGGCGCAAGGATGAGGTCGCGGTTGACGAGAACGCGAACCGGGAAACCAGGCCGTACGGTCAAAGTCGGCTGAATATTGAGGCTGCGCCGAACCACCTGCTGTCCAATTTGGTTTAGAGAGTCGGAGGCGCCATGCCGCAGTGCCTGGATAATCGCGCTGTCGTTGCTGTTGGTGTCGGATCCTGCACCTACTTCTGTCCCTACAGCCAAGAACGTCGACAGCGCAGCCGCCTTGAATAGCTCACTCCAGTGATTGTCGACCTGGTCTTCGAGCCCCGCGTAGCCTGCGCTGTCAGCACCGGGCTGCCGCTCCAGAACGATCGAGCGGCCGTTCGGCATGATAAGCCGGGTCCAGACCAGCAGCACTCGCGCCTGGCCGAACGAAACCTGGCTGTCATAACTGCCGATCAGCCTCGCTCCTTGCGGCACGAGCAAAAAGCGGCCAGTCGGAGTGTCGTATAAATTCTCTGTCACCTGTGCTGTAACTTGGCCCGGAAGGTCTGACCTGATCCCGGTGATCAGCGCTCCCGGAATCACCGTCCCAGCCTGCACGATATACGGTGAAGCAGGCCTAGTGACTCGGTCAGGGCTCACCGTGCGGCGATCCACAGAAGCATTCACAAAAGCAAGTTTTCGGTCCTGCGCGTTTTGCGCATATCCATCCTCGCCGCTGCTCGTTGCGTTCGGCGGCACGAAGCGCTCGCCTCCAGCAGCCGCAGCGGCGGGCGGACGCACTTCTTTCCCGTTGGTCGAAGCGAACAGATGGCTGATACGGGCCGCCTCGCTCTCTTGATCCCGGCGCTGCTGTTCCGGGTCTCCGCCGGTCGTCGGCGACTGCCCTTGAGCGGCCAGGATCGGTCGACCGAGGTCGCCTGGGAGCGGCGGACCAAGCTGCGGCACGGTTTGGCGTGAAGCGCCGGTGTAGTCCTTCGGCAGCGCCTCGATACCGTCAGCGAGATTGTGATGATCGGTGCTATAGAGCTCGTCGGCCGCTTGGTTGCGGGAGCGATTGCTCTGGAGCGACCACAACACGGCTCCGCCGATGACAAGCAAGGCGACAGCGCTGCCGCCGGCGAGAACTTTGCGGGACAGTCGCGTGACCCGCGGAGGTTCGGCTCGGAGGCGGAAGCTCCCGGATTGCTCTTCCGGTGTTTGCGGGGGAATGACCCCATCCCGATTAGTCTCGTTCTGAGTATTCATGACGACGGCCTCCCGTCAGTCCTCACAATCCTGACCTTCTGCTGGTGCTCACCGCCGAGCCGCAGTTCTGCGGCTGCAAACAGCCGGTCCACGATCAGCACATTGCCGTAGGCGCGATAATTGACCAGTTCGGTCTTGCCGTCGGGTCCGATGACGAAGAGCGGTGGCATCTCGCCCTGGACGACCCCTTGAGGGAATTCGATATAAACTTTCCGGCCGTCATCGTAGGCCGCGAGCGGCCGCCAAGGCGGGCTGTCGCCCTCGATCGCATACCGAAACACACGCTGCGCTGGATCTGGAATGACCGGTCTGAGGGCGACTAAGTGCGATCGTTCGCGAACCGTTTCCGGGTAGTACCAGGCAATGGACGGCATGTAGGGCCATTCCCGGGAGCGGAGCTCGATCAAGTAAGTGCGCCGGTCGGTATTGACGACAAGATTGGTCTCGATCGCGGCCCGGGTCGGCTTCACCAGGATGTGAACGCGACGCGTGTCGCCAGTCCCGCTCTCAGTATCGCCCACGACCCAGCGCACGGTATCTCCGGCCGCGATCGGTCCGGATCCCGTCAATTGCTCTCCCTCTTCCAGTGCGATGTCCGTGATCTGTCCGGGAGCAGCGTAGACCTGATACAGCGCCCCAGGGCTGAAGGCGTAAATCTGCGCCGCGTTAAAGTATCCCCTTTTGCGCGGCTCGACTCGCGCGGCGCTGTTTGCGGTCTCAACCCTGCTTACGGGCTCAGCGTCTTCCTTCGCCCCTGCTTTACCGCCGAGAACCGGTCTCCAGAGCGGCGGAACGTGAAGCGGCTGAGGTCGGTCGTCGAGTGCCGCTGGAACAGCTGGCAACGGCGGGACTTCGGTGTCATAGCTGATTTCCGGCGGAATGTAGGTGGCGCATCCAGCGAGGGCCGATGTGCCAAGCAGCAGAGCTGGTAAAATGGCTCGCCTCAAAGCCGCGAGCTTGCACGTGCTCGAGCTGAACCTGCGGCATTGGATCTGACCTTTTGAACAAGTGTCACGCATCGTCTTGATCACTGCCCCAGCTCCTTTGACCAGTTGATGGCGCGGACGTAGACGCCAAGGGGATTCTTGCGCAGGCGTTCGGCATCGCGCGGCGTCTCGATTGCCACCGTGAGAATCGCGGTCCAGCGCTCGGTCGCACTCAGCGAGCCATTCTCGTAGATGCGTTGGGTCCAGGCGACCCGGAAGCTCTCTGAAGACGCACGGATGACGCTCGACACATCGACCGAGATCTGCGCCTTGCCCAGCTTGGCAAACGGATCGTTGTTGCGCGCAAAATCGTTGAGCGCGGCCGCGCCACGATCGGTCGTAAAGTCATACGCCCTAAGCCAGTTCTGGCGCAGAACGATGCCGTCGGCCGGCAAGCCTCTGACGTCCTCGATAAAGCGCGCCAAATGGTAGGCGATCTGAGCGTCTGTGGGCTGATAGTCGATGTTGGCTGGCGCAACCCGCTGGGCCTGGCCCAGGCGATCGACCTCGACGATCCATGGTGTGATCGATCCTTGTGCTGAGTGCCAGACAAGTCCACCGGCCAGGCCGCCCGAGAGCATGAGGCAACCAAACGCCATCAAGCGCCAGTTCTTGGCCTGCACGCGCGCCGATCCAATGCGTTCGTCCCAGACTTGCGCTGCTTTTTGGTAGGGCGTGACCGGTTCGGGCATACGCCCGTAGTGAACGGAAGGTCGTCTGAACATGAATGGTCGCCCCTGAGATCGAGTGATCAGTTTCGAGTATCGCGGTATCCGATTGACGCGCTGCTGGCGCCCGGCGAACCGGCGGGTTCGCTGCCTGTCAGCGCTCTCCTTCCGAGAGATCGACTGCCGAGCCGCTGCCGCCATGATCGCCGGAGCGCACCGCGTGGGCGGCCGCCGACGCGCCGTGCCGAATGGTCTGGGCTCGCTTGATGCGGCGCGCCCAATCGGGCTGCCCCTCGGTGGACGTACTCGCGGCCGGCTCACTCGCCTGACCGCTGCCGGCGAATGCGGCCACGGCTCGACGCAACGGGCTCATCACAGCCGAGCCACCCGCCTCCGCGACGCCTGCAAGGCCGCCGCTTCGATACGCGGTGGAAGCGCCACTCACCATGGCAGCCCCACCACGCCCCGCACCGGCGAGCGCTCCACCAGCGAGACCAGCGCCACCGGCGGCAAGGCCGGCACCCGCCGCAACAACGCCGCCGGCAGCAAGGCCCGTCCCAATCGCGGCGCCGGCGCCGAGCTGCGGACCGCCTGACACCAGACCGTTTGCGATTCCCGGGCCGAAAATACCGAGACCCAGTAAAGAGAGCGCCGCAAGCACCAGGGTCATCGCATCTTCGATTGTAGGCTGCGCGCCGCGAAAACCGGCCGTGAACTGTGAGAACAGGGTTGAGCCAATGCCGACGATGACGGCCAGGACCAAAACCTTGACCCCAGACGATATGACATTGCCCAGGACCCGCTCCGCCGCGAATGCCGTCTTGCCAAACAAGCCAAAGGGTATGAGCACGAAGCCGGCCAGCGTCGTGAGCTTGAACTCGATCAATGTGACGAAGAGCTGGATCGCGAGAATGAAGAAGGCCAGCAACACCACGACCCATGCGAACAGGAGAACGACAATCTGGACGAAATTCTCGAAGAAGCTGATGTAGCCCATCAGGTTCGAGATCGAATCAAGCATCGGCCGACCGGCGTCGAGTCCGACCTGAGCGATTTTTCCCGGGCGCAGAAAGTCTGACGCGGAGAGGCTCGAGCCGGAGGCTTTCAGCCCGAGGCCGGCAAAGCTCTCGAAGACGATCCGTGCGAGGTTGTTCCAATTACCGATCAGATAGGCAAAGACGCCAACGAATAGCGTTTTCTTGACGAGACGCGCGATGATGTCCTCGTCCGTGCCCCAACTCCAGAATAAGGCGGCAAGCGTGATGTCGATGGCGGCAAGCGTTATCGCGAGATATCCGACCTCGCCACCCAAGAGACCAAAACCGTTGTCGATATAGCGGGTGAATGTCTCAAGGAACTGGTCGATGATGCCGGTGCCGCTCATGGCTTATCTTCTCCGGGCACGCCGGCGGCCGGATATCCTTGTGGCATCCGGCTCTGATCTTTTGGCACGGCTGTCACGCCGGCTTCTGCAGCGGCAGCACCGTCCCGCTTGCCGAAAAAACGATGGCGGTTTTCGGCCCAGATTTTCTGGCAATGCTGATAGTCAACTGCATCCTCGGAGGAGACAGTGCGGCAGCGCGCAAGCTCGGAACGGTCGACGTCTTTGGTCTGCTCTGCCGTTGGCGGCGCAGATGTACTTTCGCCGCCACGAAGCTGGATCGCGAAGCCTGCGACGACCAGCACCCCGACCGACACGAGTAGCGATAGCGCTTTGAACGGGCCTGTATCAGTCATCAGTGGAACATCCGCACGTCCTGGGGTTGATAGCCCTGCCCCGGCGTCAGAAATCGCCGGAGCTGTTCTCGCCCCTGGTCTTGGGCTGCCGCGCGCTGGGCCGCTTCGAGGCTCTGGGCCCGCCCCTGTGCCGCGACAGTGGCGGTAAGGTCGGCGAGTTGTTGCGCCTGAAGTGCGAGGATCTGGTTGCCGGCCTGGGTCGCCTGCAGGGCGCCGCTCGCACCCTGGCTCGACGTTACGAGCGCGGATGTCTGGACGCGATTGGTATCGAGGTTGCCCACGACACCGGCCTGGACCCGGAGCGCGTCCTGCAACGCCGCGACAGAATTCTGCCACCGCGATTGAGCATTGGTGATCAGCAACTGGCTAGACTGGCTGCCGCTCGCCGGCGCATAGCTGGTCGAGAACGCGCGGTCGATCTGCTCCACGTCGTAAGCGATCCTCTGGGCCTGGGCCAGCAACTGCTGGGTCCGCTGGATCGAGGATTGCAGCTGCTGCAGCGAGGAATACGGCAGGCTTGCCAGATTCCTGGCCTGGTTGATCAGCATCTGCGCTTCGTTCTGCAACGAGGTGATCTGATTGCTGATCTGCTGCAGCTCGCGCGCGGCGGTCAGCACGTTCTGGACGTAGTTGTTGGGATCGAAGACGATCCACTGCGCTGGTGCGGGCGCCATCAGACAAAGCGTGAGGGCGATGGTGCCAGCCGCGGCGAATAGACCAAGGCGCTTCATTGCGACTTCTCCAGATTGACGAGACTGGGAATCAAGTCCGTGGCCCAGGTGACGCCGCGGTGCTGGAGCCAGGCCGGAACGAAGCCGTCCGCTCCATGCTCGGCGACGAGCTGTGCGATGGCCGCCTGATCTGTCTTGGATGAGGCCGCTGTGAATGCGAGCGCAACTTCGCCAAGTCCAAGTTCGAACATCCGGTTGCCTCGACGCGACTGGCAGTAGTAGTCACGCTTGGGCGTTGCCCGGCTCAGAAGCTCGATCTGACGGTCATTGAGGCCGAAGCGGCGGTAGATGGCAGTGATCTGCGGTTCGATGGCCCGTTCGTTCGGCAGCAACAAGCGCGTTGGGCAGCTTTCGATGATCGCGGGGGCAATCGCCGAGCCGTCGATGTCCGAAAGCGACTGGGTGGCGAAGATGACAGACGCATTCTTCTTGCGAAGCGTCTTCAGCCACTCGCGAAGCTGACCGGCGAAATCATCGTCGTCGAGAGCAAGCCAGCCTTCATCGACAATGAGGAGTGTCGGCCGGCCGTCGAGACGATCCCCAATGCGATGAAAGAGGTAGGCCAGCACGGCTGGCGCCGCGCTCGTTCCGATCAACCCTTCCGTCTCGAACGCCTGGACAGAGGACTCGCCAAGGCGCTCGAATTCAGCATCAAGCAAGCGTCCGGACGAACCACCAAGGCAGTAAGGTTGCAAGGCGCGTTTCAGGGCGTTCGATTGCAAAAGGACTGACAGGCCTGTCAGCGTACGTTCCTCCCTCGGCGCTGACGCGAGAGATGTTAGCGCCGACCACAGATGGTCCTTGACCTCTGGCGTGATCTCGATCTTTTCGCGTGCCAGGATTGCACCGACCCATTCGGTAGCCCATCCGCGCTCGGAAGCGTCGTCGATCCAGGCCAGCGGCTGCAACGCGACGGGCTGATCGCCTCCGTCAGACAAGGCACCCCCGAGATCATGCCAATCGCCGGCCATGGCCAGCGCGGCGGCGCGGATCGATCCACCGAAGTCGAACGCAAACACTTGGGAGTTCGGGTAACGGCGGAATTGCATTGCCATGAGGCCGAGCAGGACCGACTTGCCAGCGCCTGTCGGCCCTACCACCAGGGTATGGCCGACGTCACCGACGTGAAGCGAAAACCGGAACGGTGTTGAACCCTCGGTTTTGCCGAACAGGAGCGGCGGAGCGCCAAAATGCAGATCCCTGGCCTCGCCCGCCCAGACGGCCGACATCGGAATCATATGGGCGAGGTTGAGGGTCGAGACCGGCGGCTGCCGCACATTGGCGTAAACGTGCCCGGGCAGACTGCCGAGCCAGGCTTCGACGGCGTTCACTGTCTCGATCATGCAGGTGAAATCGCGGCCCTGAATGACCTTCTCGACCAGGCGGAGCTTTTCATCGGCAGCACTGGGATCGCCGTCCCAGACGGTGATAGTCGCCGTGACAAAGGCCTGTCCGATCTGGTCCGAACCGAGTTCCTGCAGGGCGGCGTCGGCATCAAACGCCTTGTTGTGGGCGTCGGTATCGAGCAGCGTCGAGGCCTCGTTGGTCATGACCTCCTTGAGGATGGCGCCAATCGACTTTCGCTTGGCAAACCACTGCCGCCGGATTTTGGTCAAGAGCTTCGTTGCATCCGTCTTGTCGAGCATGATCGCGCGCGTCGACCAGCGATATGAGAATGGCAGGCGATTGAGGTCATCCAGAATTCCTGGCGTCGTCGCTCCCGGAAAGCCGACGATCGTCAGAACCCGCAGATTGGCTGAACCCAACATCGGCTCGAGTCCGCCGGTTAGCGGCTGGTCCGCCAACAGTGCATCGATGTACATGGGGATTTCGGGCACGCGAACGCGATGCCGCCTGGTCGAAATCGTCGAGTGCAGATAGGTCAGCGTGGCCTGATCATCGAGCCAGGCGCATTCGGGCATGAAGCCTTCAAGAAGCCCAAGTACGCGGCTGGTTTGGTCGACAAACCCGCGGAGCACCTCGCGAGCGTCTGCGCCAACGGTGCGATCGCGCCCTTCATAGAGCAGTCGCTCTGCCTTGGCTGCGCCCTCCTCCGGAGGCAGATAGAGGAAGGTCAGGAAATAGCTGGACTCGTAGTGGGCGCCGACCTCCTCGAATTGGGCCTTGCGCTCGGCATCAACCAGCGCAGACGCGACGTCCGGAAAGGTGCTCTGAGGATAGCTACCGGCAAAATGGCGCTGCGCCTCAACGAACACGGCCCAGCCGGATCCCAGGCGGCGAAGTGCGTTGTTCAAACGACCGGCGACGGCAACAAGCTCCGCCGGCACCGCACTGTCGAGGTCGGGTCCGCGGAACTTCGCTGTCCGCTGGAACGAACCGTCCTTGTTCAGGATGATGCCCTCGTCGACCAGTGCTGCCCAGGGCAGGAAGTCGGCAAGACGGGCATTCGAGTGGCGATATTCGGCAAGGTTCATCATCACGAGCGCTCAGATGTTGAGATGACCGGGAATGCGCAGATGTCGGCGCACCACATCGACGAAGGCGGGATCGCGCCTGGCGGCCCAGACGGCGGCCATGTGACCGATGAACCAGAGGACGAGACCTGCGATCCACAACCGCAGTCCCAGTCCGAGGGCGGCCGCCAACGTTCCGTTGACGATCGCGACCGACCGCGGCGCACCGCCCATCAGGATCGGCTCGGTGAGCGCCCGGTGAACGGGCACGACAAAACCTGCGACCGCCTCGTCCATCAGATCACCACGCCGCCGCCAAAGGAGAAGAACGACAGAAAGAAGCTCGAGGCGGCAAATGCGATCGACAGGCCGAACACGATCTGGATCAGCCTGCGAAAACCGCCCGACGAATCGCCGAACGCGAGCGTGAGCCCGGTCACGACGATGATGATAACGGCAATGATCTTGGCGACCGGCCCCTCGACCGACTGCAGGATCTGATTGAGCGGCTGCTCCCAGGGCATGTTCGAGCCGGCCGCCCATGCGGGTGCTGTCGTCAGAACGACCGGGCTGGCAATCGCCAGCCAAGCAGCTTCTCGAAGAATACGGAATCGTGGACGCATGTCAGTCTCCTGCTGGCGAAAGGCTGTAGTCGCCGGCCGACCCGAGCCCCGTGACGACGGCGAGTTCGGCAAGGCGACGGTCGGCTCCGCGCCCTGCAAGGACGGCGATGAGGTTGATGGTCTCGGCGATCAGGGCGCGCGGAACCGTGATGACGGCTTCCTGGATGAGCTGCTCGAGCCGCCTTAGCGCACCGAGCGCGCTGCCCGCGTGAATCGTCCCGATCCCGCCGGGATGGCCGGTACCCCACGCCTTGAGGAGATCGAGCGCTTCGGCCCCGCGGACCTCGCCGATCGGGATGCGGTCAGGACGCAGTCGGAGTGAGGACCGAACGAGGTCAGACAAGCTGGCTACGCCGTCCTTGGTCCGCAGCGCGACAAGATTGGGCGCCTTGCATTGAAGTTCGCGCGTATCTTCGATCAGGACGACACGATCGGCGGTCTTCGCTACCTCCGCCAAAAGAGCATTGGTCAGTGTCGTCTTGCCTGTCGACGTGCCGCCGGCAACCAGGATATTCTGGCGCGCGGCGACCGCACTCCTCAAGGCCTCGGCTTGCTCGGAGGTCATGGTGCCGGCGGCAACGTAATCGTCGAGCGTGAAAACGGCGACCGCTGGCTTGCGGATGGCGAAAGCGGGGGCAGCAACGACCGGAGGCAACAGGCCCTCGAAGCGCTCGCCGGTCCCAGGGAGTTCGGCCGATAGACGTGGGGAGCTTGCGTGCACCTCCGCACCTACATGGTGAGCCACCAGACGAACGATGCGCTCGCCGTCCGCCGCAGACAAGGTTTCGCCAGTGTCCACTAGACCACTCGACAGTCGGTCAATCCAAAGCCGCCCATCGGGATTGAGCATGACCTCGACGATCGCGTCGTCTTCTAGGTAACCTGCGATCGCCGCGCCAAGTGCGCTCCGCAGCATTCGCGCACCGCGCGAACTCGCTTCCGATTGAATGGAATGGATTGCCACTGCCGTCCCCACCGAATGAGAACGTCTGGAGCGTCCTCAGATGGGTTAATTAGAAAAAGCACCAATGGATTTGGCGCAACAAGCGCTTACAGTAAGCGTAGGTTGGCGTAGAAAAAGAAAGATCAAGAACTCATACTTCGCATGCGAGCGAAGCAACTGCAGCGCTGCTGAATGTTGATGGTATTCGTCGGCAAGCTTGCTGCCGACGTGGCTCACCACTCCGCATCGGCATCCGCCGGCATGACTACGAGCAATTGTTCGTACGAAATGAACGTTTCGACCTTGTCGGAAACGCTAGCAGGCAAGAAGAGCGGAATTGAACCCATCCGCCGCGCGAAGGATCCAAACCATGGTAGAGTGAACCAGGCGAACGCGGTGATCTGCACCGCCACATTGACTGCGAATGCGACCTGATAGGCCAGGACGGTCCTATGGCCATCCACGAGTGGCCATTGCTGCAAGATGAAGCCGGTCCCGAATTGGGAAACAAATGCCCAACCGAAGTGCAGCACATTCAACGCTCCGTTGGCACGACCGGTGAGTTCCGGCGGAAAGTAATCAGCTATCACCGCGAAACTGACCACAGTCGCCGTTCCAACGATTGCGACCATCGACCAAGGTAACATTGACGGCACGGGCAAGCGAAGGATCACGGATAGCTCGGCCGCGATGAACAGCCCTGCGATCAAGGCCAGGATGATCTCTACTCCGCCCCCTCTTCGCCTTATGCAATGGACCAGTGTGCCGAACAACCAGGCACCGCCGCAAAGGACGAGCGACATTGTGAATAGCTGTCCGACAAGTCTCGTTCGATCAAATCCCTCGACGTCGGTCAGCCATGGCGCCGCCCACAATCCTTGCAGAGACCAGGCCGATCCCACGCTGGTGGCTGACAACGGGGCAATTCGCCGGAAACGCCGATCGCCGAAAACTGAGCTCAATGTGCCGGGCATTGATCCTGTTGCCGGGACAATGGCTCGTTCAGGAACCACGGTGTAGATGAGCACGGCCGTGGCACCAGTCGCGACTGCGAGGATTTCAAAAAGCTGTCGCCAGTTGATCCAGCCGAGGAGGTATTCGGCCGGGATCGTGGCCGTCACCGCTCCGAGCGAGCCCAGCATGATCATGTAGCCGTTCAGCAAGGCCACTCGCTCGCTCGGAAACCAGAGAACGATGGACTTCAATCCAGCCATCAATGCCGCCGCCAGCCCAAGGCCGATCAGGGCTCGCGAAATTAATAGCGATGGCAGTCCCGTCGAGATCGAGAAGAGGCAGCTGCCTGCGGCGGCGATCAAAAGCAGGCAACTTTGAACCCGGCGAGGGCCAAAGCGATCCAACAAAATACCGATTGGGATCTGCGCCGCCGCGAACACCAGAAAGTAGACCGACGTCAGCAACCCGAGATCGGCAGTGCCGAGCCCGATCGCCGCGATGAGATGACTGGAGATCAGAGCGTTGATCGTTCGGAAGAGATACGAAAGGTAGTATCCAGCAGCAAATGGGAGAAAAACGCGCGCGATGAGACGCCATGCCTCCGAATTTTGCATGCTGGCCCTTTTTGCTCCTCAGCTCTTTCGAGCCGATAGCGCGTCCAGCTTCTTGTCGGGTTGGCTAAATTGGTGCCATCGTGGGCTGGCGTGGAAAAAGAAAGATCGGCAAAATCCCTGACCTACGCGGTTCTATCAGGTTTGGCTGTCGGTCTCCTGACGAACGATATCCTCTGGAATGTCCCGCAGAAAGCTCTGCCCCTTCTGCAGCCGTCGTCCCAGCGCTTCGACAAATCCTTCGAAACGCTCCCGACCCTTCAGTTGGGCCGCCGCCTGTGCGTCGTTGGGCAATGGCGGCGTGATTGTCAGCCAGAAGCGGATGAAGAGAGCCAAGGTTTCAGCCGTCAAACCAACATCACGCTCCAGCCTCTGCATCTGGCGCGACAGCCGGTCCAGCCGGCGGGTAAATGCCGCCTCTTGTCTGTCTGCTCCATCTGGTGACAGAAACGAAGCGACTGCTGCTTCCACGATCGCAGACCGGGAAAGCTTCTTGCGATCGGCGAGGTCCGAGACCTGTTTCAGAAGCTCTGGCGGAAAATACACGTTCATCCGGTCGCGCATATTGCCTCAGAGCTCCATGCCGTCATTCGGATCCATGGCGATTTGACGAACAACGCCGCGCATCTGTTGGCGTATGAGCCGGGACTGGCGGACCGCGTCCTCGTCATCGTCAAGAACGGCAGCAAATTCCTCCGCCGGCGTCGGCTCGGTCGTCTCCTTGGCAATCGCAACGTGATCGGGAAGTTCGGGCTCACGACGGAGTCCGCTGTTCGCCGTGTCTTCCTCGGCCTCCCCCTTTTTGTCTGTTGGACCTCCCGTCGGCTTCGTCGATCCGAGCGTTGACCATCCGTCCGTTCGCGATGATCGGCCGGCGCTCGCCGGATCGGGCGTCGGCAGAACCCGCTCGGTGAACCGCCGATCCTCGTAGTAACGCACCTTCTTCGCCCGGATCGGCGCTGTCCCTGCCACCATGACGATCTCGTCCATTGGCGGAAGCTGCATGACCTCACCTGGGGTCAGCAGCGGCCTTGCAGTCTCCTGACGGGAGACCATCAGGTGCCCCAGCCAGGGATTCAATCTGTGACCGGCATAGTTCTTCATGGCCCTCATCTCGGTCGCCGTACCGAGCGCATCGGACACGCGCTTCGCGGTCCGCTCGTCATTGGTCGCAAAGCTGACTCGGACGTGGCAGTTATCAAGGATCGCATTGTTAGGCCCATAGGCCTTCTCGATCTGGTTGAGCGATTGCGCAATCAGGAAGCTTTTGATGCCGTAGCCCGCCATGAAGGCCAGCGCGGACTCGAAGAAATCGAGCCTTCCCAGCGCTGGGAACTCGTCGAGCATCATCAGGACGCGATGCCGGCGGTCGCGGGCGTGCAAGTCCTCGGTCAGGCGTCGGCCGATCTGATTCAGCACCAGGCGGATCAATGGTTTGGTTCGTGAGATATCCGAGGGAGGCACCACCAGGTAAAGCGTCGTGGGGCGGCTATCTGCGATCAGATCGGCGATCCGCCAGTCGCAGCGGCGGGTCACCTGGGCCACCACGGGATCACGGTACAGCCCGAGGAACGACATCGCGGTGGACAGGACACCAGAACGCTCGTTCTCGGATTTATTCAGAAGCTCGCGCGCGGTCGAGGCGACCACGGGATGGGCGCCATGCTCGCCGAGGTGCGGTGTGGTCATCATCGCCTTCAGCGTCGCCTCGATCGGCCGCTTCGGATCGGACAGGAAGGCAGCGACACCAGCCAAGGTCTTGTCTGCCTCGGCATAGAGGACGTGGAGGATGGCGCCGACCAGGAGCGAATGACTGGTCTTCTCCCAGTGGTTCCGCTTGTCGAGCGAGCCTTCGGGGTCGACCAGGACGTCGGCGACGTTCTGGACGTCGCGAACCTCCCACTCCCCGCGCCGGACTTCGAGCAGCGGATTATAAGCTGAGGAATTCGCATTGGTGGGGTCGAACAACAGGACACGACCATGCCGCGAGCGAAAGCCCGCGGTCAGTTGCCAGTTCTCACCCTTGATGTCGTGGACGATGGCCGAGCCCGGCCAGGCAAGCAGCGAGGGAACGACAAGGCCGACACCCTTGCCGGATCGGGTGGGCGCAAAGCACAGCACATGCTCCGGTCCGTCGTGCCGAAGGTAGTCGCGGTCGAGCTTGCCGAGCACCACACCATCCGGACCGAGAAGTCCGGCCGCTCGAACCTCTTCCGCATCGGCCCAGCGCGCCGAGCCATAGGTCTCAACATTCTTCGCCTCGCGCGCCCGCCAGACCGACATGCCGATTGCCACCGCGATCGAAACCAGGGTCCCGGACGCCGTGATGAAAGCGCCCTCGACAAAGACCTGAGGCGCATAGGCATCGTAGACGAACCACCACCAAAAGAAGACCGGCGGGTAATAGATCTTGAAGCCCGCCAGTTCGAACCAGGGTCGCCCGAGTTCGGGCTGCCAGGCGAGCCGCCAAGCCGTCCACTCGGTTGCTCCCCAGATGGCGAGCAAAACGATCAGGCCGACAACGATCACCTGTCCCCAGAGGATTTTGGTTCCGGACATCCCGAACGCCCCTTCCGCAACTGAATTAGAGAGATTGCTAAAGCCCAAGGTCCCGCTTGCGACCAAAGCCCCATTCGATGCCACCGCCGTCCTTCACGACGCCGGTGACGTGTTGGCCGAGCCTGTTCTCGACCTCGCGCGACCAAGGTACGAGTTGGAAACCCAGCCCGTTGTCGATCATGGCGAAGCGCCCCGAGGAGAGCGTCAGGCGCTGGCGATACGTACCTGTCACATGCTCCCCGGAGGCCGCCTTCACGTAAGGCAAGCCGGTGTTGGCCGAGACTTTTGCGGCCACCTCGTCCAGTTCACGTTGGCGCAATGTGTTTAGGAGATCGCGCTGCAAGCTGATGCGTTGGCCCTGCCGCCGCGCCAGACCTTCCTGGATCAGATGCTCGGTCCGAGCTTCCATGGCGTCGCGGGCCTTGCGGCCGAATCCCCCCATCGCGAGCGGCATCGGATCGCGCTCGACCAGGCGGTGGTCGAGCCAGGTCGCGCCTTTCGCGGTGACCTGGCTTCCAAGTTCGAGATCGGAACGGGTTGCGAGCACGACGGTCGGCCGCGGATCGCCGGCGTGACCGAAGCGTCGGACTTCGACGATCCCGCCGATCGGCGGTGCATGTTCAAAGGCCTCGATCCCGCGGAATCGGACGTGGTGCGCGCGTCCGTCAGTTCCATCGATCAGGGCGTAAGCCTCACCCGTCAGCTCATCGTGCAATCCACGATCGACCAGCCGTCCCATGATCTGGGACGAAGGCTGTCCACCTTCGATGACGAAGTCGGCAACGCCGCGCGCTTCTCCACGCTCGGTAAAGGCGCGGTGCATGGTCTTGATGATGTCGCTGCGCATGCCGAGGTCACGCAGGCTACGCTCGGCCTCGAGCCCGACCATCCATTCCCCCGGTGCGGCGGATGCGGCAAGGCCCATCTTCTCCAGATGTTGAAGGCGGCCGACCATCAGGCGCCGGATCTCGGGATCGGACTTGCCGGGGTTCTCTGGGCGAAGATCGATAGTGCCGGTCTCATCCGCCGCCAACCGGATCTCCCGATCGAGCCGCGTCCATCGTTCCGCCGTGACTTCCCTCTGCAGCGAATTGCGGATCTCGTGCTCCGGCTTTGGACCCAACTCGACGGCGACCAGTTCCTCGGCGCGTGAGCGCAGGCCGTGGCTGATGTAGTCGCGGGAGATCACGAGATCGGCCCCTTCCTCGTCTACGCCCCGAACGAGAAGGTGGACGTGAGGGTTGTCGGTATTCCAGTGATCTACAGCCATCCAATCGATCCGCGTGCCGAGATCGGTCTCCATCTGCTTGGCAAGGTCGCGGGTGAAGGCCTTCAGGTCGGTCATGTCGCCGGCATCCTCGGGTGAGACGATGAACCGGAAATGATGCCGGTCGTCCTTGCATCGTTCCGCAAAGGCCGCGCTATCGGCACGGTCGCAGCCCTCATCGAACATCTCGGCTCTCTCGCCGCTTCGAGTCACGCCGTCGCGCTTCAGATATGAAAGGTGGGCGGTCAGGGGGGCCGAACGGAAGGCTCGGCCTTTGTGCCGAACCACGCGCGCCTTCACCACAACGCGCCGTGTCGGGCTGAACAATCTGGCGCGGCTGAAACCGAGTCTGCCGCGGCCAAAGGTCGAGCGCCCGTAGACCGCAGAGCGCCTACCAACCGCAGAGAGACTCGAGGTGTGCCCGGCTTTTTTCGCGGCGCGCAGCACCTGGTTGATGAAGCTCTTGGGCTTCGGCGCGCGGGCGTTGCGGATGCGCCCGGGCCGAACACGCAGATCGCTGTCGCCTGCGCTCACGGCAAGGCCTCCAAATGATCAAAAGCGCACGCGGTGCCGAAAACACCATTGATTGCATTCGTCAAAATGCAAGGCGCGGCACGCGACCCGACCGACCGGCACGGTAGAACCCAAGCCATGCCAATGGCTTGCGGTTCGACCGGCGAGCCGCTTTTATCTCGCCGTCCTGCCGTCGTGGTCTCCCGGTCGCCGGTTCCCGAATGAGCCGCCGCGACCTGGCAGCCAACTCGCGAAGCCCCCACTGCTTCCGAGCGCTTGCGATAGCGATCGTAACCCGAAGGGCCGAGACACCCGAAGGGTGGCTCGGTGAGGAGCGAAGCGACGAGTAGAGCGCGCGCCGAAGGCATCGCCCACACGCCATCAGCTTTCGAACCCGCACGCTTGGTCATTGCGATGCTCCCGAATCCGATCGAGGGACGAACACGCCAATAGGCCGGGGGACCATGGGCGAAATATCGGGCGCCGAGATTGCAGTCGTGGCGCCGCTCAATGGCATGAGCACCGACAACCGATCGCGCGTTCTCGTGAGATCGGATCGTGTGACGAATGGCGTCGCAGCTGCTGATGACTGTCCGCTGGACGTCCACCCCGGCGGCAGTTCGATGGCAAGCAGATTTGCAAGCTTTGCGACGTATGCTCGCGTCTCGTCTGGCAGAGAACCGCCTGCGAGATGTTCTTCATAGCGAGATGGTCCCGCATTGTACGCGGCAAACACCCCAGGCGAGCCATACCTATCGAGCAGTTCGCGCAGATAGGCCGTGCCGGCCAGGATGTTGTCGTGCGGGTCGTAAGGGTCGTTCCCGAGATTGTAGCGCTCGCGAAGTTCCGCCCAAGTCGCCGGCATGATTTGCATCAGGCCCATCGCGCCTTTTGGCGATCTGGCGTGCACGTCACAAGCACTCTCGATGCTTTGGACTGATCGGATCCAGTTCGGCGCAATTCCAAAGCGTTGCGAGGCTTCATTGATGAAGCCGGCAAATGAATGAGCGGTCTGACTGATCGCCGGCTGGGCGGCTGATCCGCTCTGGGCCAAAGCAGCACTGTCGAACGCGGTCAGAAGAAGCAGGGGCACGACAGCACAAACGCGCGTGACCACCCGACCCAAGCACGCGGTCTGGCTCGCGCCAGCCCTGCAGACACCGATCGAAGCGGAGGAATGATCCCGCCATCGATCGAACAAGGGAATGGCGAGGAGAACACGTCGAATACGCACGATCACTCCTCCCACGTCCACACCGGCATCGCACGGCCGATCACGCTAGATGCCGGAAGAAATCCAAAATACCGGCCATCAAGAGAGTCGTCCGACTGCCAGTTCATCAGAAACAGCTCGCCGTCGCCGACGACGCGGCAGCCTTGCCATTTCGGCAGTGGCCTGCCTCGTCTGTCGTGATCCTTCGCCTCGCCCACCGCGACGTCGTCGACCGAAATCGTGAGGCCGGTTCTGCAAACACTCTGCCCCGGAAGGGCGAGCACGCGCTTCAGCATGGGGACGCCAATGGGCAAATAGCCGTTAAGGTCGAGGAACGTCGCGAGCGGCTCCGGCGGCTGCACGGCGACCAATTCAGTGACTTGGAATTGGTCCGCCGGTCGGAGGCGGTAGAGACCGATCGGCACGCTCGCGGATGCGTTCCAGATGTAAAGCGGAAGGGGCTCCAGGACGATCGTCGCGACGAGCGCAGCAGCGACCCCAATCGTCACGGTCAGCATCATGAGGCGGCCCTTCATCGCATCACCTTTTGGCGATGAAGCCAGGCCTGATGGCGCGCTTTCGTATACGGGCGCGGGTTTTCGTTGACGGACAGGCGGTTATGAACGTGATGCCAATGATCAGGCGCGACATCTGCTGGATCGATGCCGAGTGCCTCAACGGCATCGGTCATTTGCAGCACGCGCTCGACCTTCGGCCAGCCGGACAGACGCAGCAAAATCTCTCCGCCGGGTGTCACATAAGGAACGGTCGAGCAGCGCTGTCCCGGAGCGACTGCGCGCAAGATGTCGATCCGCGAAATGATTGTCCCAAAGTCGTTGGAGGTCCATCGGACGAAGGCAAAGATGCTGCCGGGCGCGAATGACAGGACCCGCCGATGGCGATCAAGCTTCCGTTCTTTGACGATTCGACCGAACCGTATCCGGTTTTCGATGCGCTTCTCGAGCCACAGCACTTCCACTTCGGTGAGATCGCTCATGCCGCCGCTCCCTGAAGCTCGAGCTGGGAGCTACGCCCTTTGGGAGCGGTGAAGTACGTGTGTGGTCTGTGAAGGTCAGCATGAGCGGTGGCCCAGCGTTGCCGGTCACGCGTCATGCACGTTGCGGCCTGCTCCGTTAGAAGAAATCCGAAGGATTTCTGGTTAGTAAAGTTAGAGCGACTAGAAAGCGCGGAGAAACAAACCCTTAAGGTAGATTCCGGTCCCCGATAGCACGAGGATCGGGTCCCCGATAGCACGATGGTTCCGGTCCCCGATAGCACGAGCTGATTCACAGGTTGTCCTCCGAATTTGGAATGAGACCGCGCCGGCGCAAGCGTGCCGTTAAGGGATCAACAGGCTTCGGTGCGAAGTTCAGCCGCTCGGTGCCATCAGGATCGCGCGTGAGCACGAGCTGGTAGCCGGGCAATGTCTGGCGATGAACAATCTGGCGTACGTCGTACGCAAAATGCTTGAGAGGCGATAGGATGCCCGACTTGGCATGGAGGTGCACAAGGTCAAAGCTCCAACCGCCAACTTGCCGACCGCCGTGCTTGCGCACGAGACGATAAAGCCACCGCTCAAGTCCGCCCGTCAGATCGAAATAGGCTCGGTCGATCGTCAGCACGAGCGCGTCATCGATTACGCCGGCATAGAACCAATCAGGCAGGATCAATTCGAGCCCGAATGGACGTCCGTTTGCATCGGCGGTTTCTTTCCACTCGTTGATCCAGGAGAAGCGATGCCGCCGCCGTTCGGCCGGCTGGCGGATCGAGGTCAGCACCGTCGTTGATTGCAGCCTGTCAAGACCAGCCTTCAGCCGGTCATAATCGCGCGCGCTGGTGCCGCGGCCGACAAACGTCAGAATCTCGTAAGGCGTTGCAGCCATCAGGCGCGAGGCTTTCAAGCCGGCGTCACGCGCTTCGACAATCTGAGACGCAGCCCAGATCAGAACGTCGGCATCCCAGATGGTCGCCATGCCGTGTTCCGGCACGGCTTCGACACGAACTGAGATTGCGCCGGCACGGAAGTCGATGGGCACAATGCGCTTCGTTTTTGCGAGTGAGAAGAACGGATAAGCCATCAGATCCTGAGCATCGCGGGGCGCGAGATCACCGGGCAGCGCCCTAAAGAGCTCAAGCTGGTCGCGCTCGGAATGGTGTTTGCGCCGCATGGTCGTTGTTCTCACGCGGCAATCAGCGACGTTCCTGGCCTGCATACGGGCGCAGGACCGGATGCTTCTTGGCCGGCAGCACGGTCCCCTTCCCGGGATCTGACGTTGACGTTTTGGAGCCAAGATCGGCCCACGCTTTCAGGTCTTCGACGGCGTAGACAACACGCCCGCCGATCTTCCGATACGTCGGTCCAGTGCCGTACGTGCGGTGCTTCTCGAGTGTGCGGCCTGAAAGGCCAAGATAGCGCGCGGCCTCAGGTGTACGCAGGAATCGCGGGGGGAGACCGGCCATCGGATCGGACATTTGAGAACTCCAGAGGACAGCGCACCACGCATGACGGCGCCGGCGTGTGTGCGGTCATCATGGAGAAGCGCGATGTCGGAGGGGGATGCCGAAGTTTGAGGGGCGATTTTCGATACCCGCTAAGCGGAAGGGCTATTCGTCCCTGCGCCCGGGCCCCAGAAGTTTGCGGTAACCACCGCGCATCAACGCGAGGCCGCCTTGCACCAAGCGGACCGTTCGATTGCGCAGGTCGTGCGTCTTCCAGGCGCGATCGGGAATGCGGTTCTTGCCGAATAGCGCTTCGGCGATGATGCGATAGCTGCCGCCGGCGCTATGCGCATCGAGCGCGCGGATCGCGGCGCTCAGACGTTCGCGCCGCTGTTTGGATAGCGTATGAAATGCCGGACCTGGCGCGCGTCCATTCATCGCGCGCCACAGCCGGCGGGCCGCATACGCGCGCGCGCCGAAATCGCCGTCAAACGGCAATTTGGCTGCGTATGACGCGCCGACCACGGGAGGCTCTTTGGACCAGACACGGTGATCCACCGCACCGATGCGCAGCACAGCGTGCCAGCCATCGGCGGTGCGGCGCACCTGACTTGCTGTAAGATCGAACAATGGCTGAGACGCCGAACTGCGATCGGCAGCCGACGCAACCGTCACCGGAACGACCGTCGCTAGAACCTCAGGTGCCCAAAAGATCGTCTGCTCGTCGAACGACCTCTGCGGGTCATGGGCGAAAGCAGATACCCCATTTCCTCCTGAATTCCTCGGTCACTACACCATCTGGGCTGCTTGCGATCATCGCTGCGTATTCGAGTCGATAGTCCGCGTTTCGGCGAAGACACTCCCAGGCAATGTCGGTGATTTCGGCGTCTTGTAGGCTCTTGTAGGATTCCGGCGACCGCCAGTCGAATTCAGGCATTGCTTCCGCCCCATTGCACGCAGCTAACAAGGATTGCGGCGCAATAGGTATGAACGAGGCGGTTGTAGGAAGCCCCTAGTTTGGCACCACGTGGTGCACCAGAATGACCACTCGTTAGCAAAAGAAAATCGTTCTGCCTGCAAGTCGTCAGCCGGCGATTTTCTTCTATTTGGAGCCAGTGCCACGTAATAGGCGGCCCTGCTCAGTTACCCACTTGGCACGCGCAAGGTGGCTCTGATATGCGCTCCGCGCACGGTCCGGCTCTCGCTCGGGGTCCATATGCAAGACCAATCGAGCCACTTCGCGCCAGTCCGCCCCTTCACCTTCGGCCTGCAGAAGGCGAATGTACGTGACGACATGCTGTTCGTCATAGGCCGTCAACGTCGGCTCGTTCGGCGCACTGTCAGCTACGTTTGGATCTAGGGATGGCTTCTGCATCATACCCGCTTTTAGAACGCCTATAAGCTACGCCATGGTTTGGTCGCAATCCAGACTCCGTTGCCCGTTGGAATCGTGGATAGTCGTTCGGTAGATTGGCGGCCGAGCTCGGTCGCGCACGTCCCGTCGCCACAGTCGATAGCATGTTCGGACACGAATAGGAACGATCGTTCCTAGAACGATCGTTCCGGCTCAGTTCCCATATCGCCATGGATCTCAAAGAGATCATGGCTGTGAACCTGCGTCGGAAACGCCACGATCTACAAATGACGCAGGAGGAGCTGGCCGAGCGCGCGGGATTAAGCGCCCGTTACGTCGGCGCCATCGAGCGCGGCGACGTATCAGCAAGCGTCACCGTGCTCGGGCAAATTGCTGAAGCATTGGGGGTCGAACCGGGGGACCTGCTCAAAAAGGCTGCGCGGCTTAGCAAATCGTAAGCAGCCTTAGGCCTGCCGCGAAGCGCCCCGCCCGGCGGACCGGACGGGGCTTGGTGGGGCGCTCTTACTCACCGGTCTTGCGCGGCCGCGACCACAGGAGATTGTAGCCTTCACCGCCCTCGTCATCGAACAGGTTCGCGTAGATCGGAGCGTTGAAGGAGGGGTCGTCGAGCTTGAGCGAGAGGTAGTCCCGGCCCTCCTCGGAGCGCTTCGACCAGGCAGCCCCGATCTCGGCCCGGCCCACGTAGATGCGGTGGCTGGGCGCATTGTCGTTGGACCGGTTCGTCTCGGCGACGATACGGACGCCCTTAGCTTGCAGGCTCAGGGTGACGATCTCGCCCTGAAAATCGTTGCCGACCTTCTTGAAAGAACCGATATTAGCCATGTCACTTCTCCTGTTGTGTTTCGAGCCCGCGACCACCGCGGCCTCGATGGCGATCTGCAGGCCGAAGACGATCGGCGACGCACCCGCTCGCGGGCCGGAGCGCAGCGGAGGACGCCGTTGTGGCGACTTTCTTGCCTCGCGAGGAATAGGCGAAGCCCAGGGGAAGAAAGTCGCATCAACGGCGTTGCGGCTCAGACGATCGAGGCGAAGCCGGTCTTCGGCCAGATCAAGCCATCAATGAGGCCACGTGCGTCGCGTGCTGAACCGCAATCTCGGGAGAAGACGTGGCGTATCTCGGTTGTGCTGAACAAGAGATGGAAACGATTCGGCGCAGAAAGAGAAACAATCTGCTGCAAAGGGTGGTATCGTCTCCGAAGAAGCGATCGAGACATCGCTGCTCCGCCGCAGGCTTAGTGGGCCCGGCCGAAATGGGGCGCTTGGTCAAGGCCCGAGGGGGACTGCCCCCTCCCCGCCAGGTCACGACCATCCCTCGTTCAATGCTTCGATCTATGCGAGCCTGCTCGACGACGAAGGCGGTGAACGGTCATCCCTCGCGCGTAGCGGCTGGAAGAACTGGGTGTGATGGATTCTCCACCAGCCCAGCCAGTTCGAGCGGGCGTGGCTCTGCAAAAGCAGTCAAGCGTGTCCACGTTGTGCCCCCAATACAGACCGCGCCCAGGCAAGCGAGGATCTCTCGCCAAGCCAGCAAGGGCATACCGATCTGGGACAGAGCGAACGCCACATGATAGCCGGCGACGGCGGCGGGAATAGCGAATGCTGTCGCGATTGCGATGCGCAAGGCCAAGGACCGAGCAACGGCAACCGCGATCTGGCCGAGGACGAGCGTCAGCGCACCGCCCGCCGTTGCGATAAGCAGCGCGACGACGACGCCGGCGCCGCTCTGCAACGCCGTCATCCCGATACTCAGTGCGACGAAAAACGGCAAGGCATACACAGCGAGCGCAAAGATCGCCCAGCAGAACAAGCCGATGCCGAGTGTGTTGAGAACAAGCCCAATGGCGAGCATGGTGGTGGCTCCATGTGCATAGATTTGAGAGTCGCGCCTTCCACCACCACCACGGCGCGACCTGGACATAAGATCGAAACGAGGCAGAGTTGCGGCGCATGCAACTACGCGTTCACGCCTTGAGGCGAGAAGGCAGCGCTCACGCGCCGCCGAACCTCCAGACGCGGATGCCGAGCCGCTTCGCCTTGTCGGCGAGGTTGTCTTGAATTCCCGTACCCGGGAAGTGCATGACTCCAATCGGAAGGAGTTCGAGCATGACATCATTGCGCTTGAACGGTGCCGCCTTGGCGTGCTTCGTCCAGTCGGGCTTGAAGGCGATCTGAGGCACTTTGCGGTTGATCGCCCATTTGGAGGCGATCAGTTCGGCCCCTTTCGGGGAGCCGCCGTGGAGCAGCACCATGTCTGGATGCTTGGCGTGAACCTTGTCGAGGCGGTCCCAGATGAGGTGATGGTCGTTGAAGTCGAGCCCACCGGTGAGTGCGATCTTTGGTCCCGGTGGCAACATGACCTCAGTCTCGGCGCGACGCTTGGCTGCGATGAAGTCACGGGAGTCGATCATGGCCGCGGTTAGCGTGCGGTGGTTTACCAGCGATCCCGATCGGGGACGCCAGGACGAGCCGGTGTGAGTCTCAAAGCGCTCGATGGCCTGGTCGCGGAAGACCTCGAGGCAGTTGCGGCGCTCGATCAAAGTGATGCCTTCGGCCGTCAGGCGCTCGAGCTCGACCGATCGGACTTCGGAGCCATTCTGCTCGCGCTGGCTTTTCTGCTGCGCCTGTTCGTTATCGTCGAGGTGGCGTTCGATGCGATCGACGGCACGGTGGAACAGATTGACGGTCGACCAGAGCAGATCGTCAAGATCTGGCTCGAGCCGCGTGTCGCTCAACGTCGCGACCAGGGCATCGAAGATGTCGGCGACGGCTCCGGTGATGATCCTGCCCTCGGGAAGCGGCCGTGGATCGGGCCGGTCGTCGAAGGGACGGTAGCCGAAGAGCTGTAGTTCGGTGAGGACGTGATCAGTCGGAGAAGAGGCATGCGGCGGTTCGATGTCGTCGTGGTCGGTCATTTGAGGAGTTCCTTTGCCGGATCGGCCGCGCCCATCGCGGCCTTCGTGGCGATCACTCAGACGGCACGCGGAACGGGCCAGAACCCGGAGGGCCGAAGCGGCAGCGGAGGATGGCGGAGGCCGGCTATTTTGCTTCGCGATGCAAAGCGCGCCAGCCAGATAGATGATGTGTCTTCTCATCGCCGGCGCGCGGCGGAAAATAGCCGGGCGTAGCCATTGCCGGCCCGGTCCGCTTGCCGTCCGATCGCCCTCTAGAAGGCCGAGGTCGCGTCCCCTCCCGGCAATGGCCTCGTTATGACCGACCAATTAACGGCGATCGAAGCACCGGCCTATTCTGCGGCTACCGTTGACGAATGCAGGAAGCGGACGACGTCCTCTGGGACGAGTTGAAGCCGCAACGCTGTTCTGAGGGTCTCGGGACCGAAGATGTGCAGGTCTTCGTTGAAATCGCCCAGCCGGGGCGACAACGCGATCGCTTCAATGCCGACGGCTGCTGCACGCTGGCTAAGCGCAGCCTGTACGGCATCTCCGGCGGCATCAGCGTCACGGGCGATATAGAGCCGACGCAGGCCAGACGGCAGCATCATGGCTGCAAGGTGATTGGCCGAAAGCGCGGCTGTCATCGGCAACGTTGGCAGCACGTAACGCAGCGACAACATGGTCTCGAGACCCTCGCCGGCAGCGAGCACGTCGTCCGCCGCGCCGAACCGAACGGCATTGCCGAGCAAGTCGCCCATAGCCCGTCGTGGCGTGTCGATCGGAGCCTTTCCGAGCCGGATCCGATCGAAGCCGTCTGGATCGAGCCAGGTTCGATGCACGCCGGTGATCCGCCCCTCAAGGTCCGTGACGCGGGCAACCATCGCCGGCCAGGTTTCGGTCGGAGAATGCTCATCCGGTCTATAGTAGCAACGAGGATGGAAGCGCAGGCTGCCGCCATGGTGGACGCGGGCTATTCCGCGGCGTTGCAAATACGCCTCGACCACCGTGCCTTCGATCTCACTTGAAATCGCAAAGAGCCGACGGGCGGCTTCCTGCGATCCGACCGGCGCGACCGAACGAACGGGTTTCAACGCCAGCTGCGGCTCGGGGCGAGGCAGCTTTAGAAACCGCCTCGCTTCCTCGGTGACCTCGCTGAAGTCGCGCAAACCCCGGCATTTGCGGATGATGTCGAGGAGGTCGCCATGCTCGCCGGTCGCAGCGTCAGTCCACTTGCCGGCGGGACCCTTCGGCGATTCCTGGAGCCGCACAAACATCGAGCGGCCCGGCGTATTATGGGCGTCGCCGACCACCCAGTACCGCCCGGCCCGCTTGCCATTGGAGAGATAGTATCGGCACACGGCCTCAGCCTCGCGCGCGAGGCGGCGTGCCAGTTCGGAGGCGTCGGGGACCATCACGCGGCCTCCCGCTCACTGACGCGCGCGACCGGATATGTGTCGAGCACCTTTGTCAGGATCCCGACGCCGCTTTCGTCCGTGGGTACGAACATCCGCAGCTTCCAGGAGATGATCTCTCCAAAGAGGCCGTAAGCGCGAAGGCGATCGCGCATCGTGTCGTTGAATCCCGACAGTTCGATACGGCATGCGCCCATCACTCGGACGCGGCGAATCTGAAGCCCCTCCGCGAGGTCGAGGACGGTGCGTCCCTCCATCACTGCTGCAAAGGCAGCGTCCGGCGCCAGCGTAGGCGCGTCCGCCGAGACGACGTTTGCGACCCACGCGGCAGAAACCTTGCGGCCGATGATGCGTTCGCCCGCATCGGTCTGGAGCCGATAGACACGGGTCGATTCGTTCGGCAGTCGTTTCCAGATGGGTAACAGCAAGCCGGCCACGACGTGGACCGTGCTCTCCGTGAACTCAGGGACCTCGGCAAGCTCCGCCAGCCAAGCCGCGGCAAAACGTTCGCGATCCGCTTCAAGCCAATGGCTCTCCACCATCATATTTGCGGGAACCTGGTGCTGCTCCATAGGCCGGATCAGGCGGACGCGACGCTCGATCTCGCCGTCGTCGAGCATGACGCTCGGGGCCGGAACCTGCACGGCGGCCCGTCCCGAGCGCTCGTTGATCAGCAGGGCTGCATGATTGGAAAGACGAGCAAGGGCGTCATCCAAACCAACAGGACGGTTGCGCTGGCGCTGCGTGATGCTGAGCAGCCGTGTCTCGGCGCCTGTGCGCGGATGGACATAGATTGTCCTCCGGTCGGCGACTATAAAGCTTTCGGCGCGGAGCGTTTCCAGCCCGACGTCGTAGGTGCCGGATGCGACCGCGCCCTCGATCCGAGCGGTCAAGAGCTGCTCGAAGGCGGTGAAGAGGACATTCTGTAGGTCGATGGTGAGCGCCAACAACCTGTTCAGGAATGTCGTGATCGGCGGCAGGTCATCCCTGAGCCCATTGGCATCTGTCAGCTTCAGGCCGGTGGAATCCTCGAACCCTTCAAGCGAGCAACCGTCGACCTTGCCTCGGACGAGCAACGTGTAGAGTTGACGCAACGCGTCACGCCCGTACTGGCTTTCGAGATTGTCCTCGGGCCGAAACAGGCCCTGCCCTCCGGTCTGGCGCTGGCCGCGCGTAATGGCCCCTAATGTGTCGAGCCGACGGGCAATGGTGCTGAGGAAGCGCTTTTCGGCCTTCACGTCGGTCGCAATGGGACGAAACAGCGGCGGCTGCGCCTGGTTGGTCCGGTTGGTCCGGCCGAGGCCCTGGATCGCAGCATCCGCCTTCCAGCCGGGTTCGAGCAGATAGTGGACGCGCAGGCGCCGATTTCGAGCCGATA
Source organism: Bradyrhizobium sp. Kon10 (assembly GCF_055807395.1). NCBI lineage: Bacteria > Pseudomonadati > Pseudomonadota > Alphaproteobacteria > Hyphomicrobiales > Nitrobacteraceae > Bradyrhizobium > Bradyrhizobium sp. Kon10. The sequence goes on from NZ_JBVVOZ010000031.1 coordinate 67,358, forward strand.
ATTCGGCATGGTAGCTCCTTCCCGTGCCGCCCGCATCGGAGAACACGAGGATGCGTTTGACGTCATCCATAAAGGCCGAGGTCTCGGCGAGATTTGCCGACCCGGCGCGGCTTTCGACGATCAGCCGGTCGCCCTTGCGAATGATACGGCGCGAGCGGCCGGTCACTTCGGCGACCATGTCGGTGCTGAAGCGCTGCACGATTTGATCCAGCGCGCCGGGTACCGGAGGCAGCGAGGCGAGTTTCTCAATGAGGCGGTCGCGTCGTGCTACGGCTTCCCGGCTCTCAACCGGCTGACCATCGCGATAGACAGGCCGAGAGCAGAGGTTGCCTTCCGAGTCGGTAAACGGCTCGTAGAGCTGGACCGGGAAGGAATGGGCGAGATAGTCGAGCACATACTCGCGCGGGGTGATATCGACCTGGACGTCGCCCCAGTCTTCGGTCGGGATCTCGGCGAGCCGTCGCTCCATCAGGGCTTCGCCCGTTGAGACAATCTGGACGACAGCGGCATGGCCGGCGTCGAGATCGCGGTCGATCGATTGGATGAGCGTCGGCGTCTTCATCGAGGTCAGCAGATGACCGAAGAAGCGCTGTTTGGCGCTCTCGAAGGCGGACCGGGCCGCGGACTTTGCCTGCCCGTTCAGCGTTCCGGTTTCGCCGGTGATGTTGGCGGCCCGCATCGCCGCGTCGAGGTTGTTATGGATGATGCTGAACGCGTCTGCATAGGCGTCGTAGATGCGAACCTGCTCCGGCGTAAGCTGGTGTTCGACGAGCTCGTACGCGACGCCCTCATAGGACAATGAGCGGGTAGCGTAGAGACCGAGCGCCTTGAGGTCGCGCGCCAGCACCTCCATCGCCGCGACCCCACCATCCTCGATTGCCTCGACGAACTCGGCACGTGTGGCGAACGGGAAATCGGCGCCGCCCCAAAGACCGAGGCGTTGCGCATAAGCGAGGTTGTGGACGGTGGTGGCGCCCGTCGCCGACACGTAAACCACGCGAGCGTTCGGCAAGGCGTGCTGGAGCCTCAGGCCCGCGCGCCCCTGCTGGGAGGCCGCCTGGTCACCGCGTTCGCCCTTGCCGCCGACCGCGTTCTGCATGGCATGGCTCTCGTCGAAGACGATCACTCCGTCGAAGTCGGAGCCCAACCATTCAACGATCTGCCTGACACGCGAAAGCTTTTCGCCACGCTCGTCGGTGCGTAGCGTGGCGTAGGTGGTAAAAAGGATGCCTTCCGAAAGCCGGACCGGGGTGCCCTGGCGAAACCGGGACAGGGGCGTAACGAGCAGCCGCTCCATGCCTAGCGCGGACCAGTCGCGCTGGGCATCTTCGATGAGCTTGTCGGATTTGCTGACCCAGACCGCACGGCGGCGGCCCTTGAGCCAATTGTCGAGCAGGATCCCTGCGACCTGCCGCCCCTTGCCAGCGCCAGTGCCATCGCCCAAGAACCAGCCGCGACGAAAGCGGACGACATTCTCTGCGTCATCGCGCGCGGCAGCTACAACATCAAACGTCGCGTCGACCGTCCAGGAGCCCGCGAGAAATTCGGAATGCGCCTCGCCGGCATAAATGACGCTCTCGAGCTGGGCGTCCGACAGAACTCCATCTGCCACCAGGGTTGAAGGCAGATGCGGACGGTAGGACGGCTTCGGTGGCGCAACGGACGCCATCGCGGCAGACTGCACGAGCTTGGTCGGATGTGCGCACGATCCGGGAATACGGATCGACTGCAGTCCATATTCCTCATAAAGCGCATCGGTGAGTCGAGCGCCTTCCGGCGGCGACCATTCGACCGTCTCGTAGGTGAGTTTTATGCCTTCTGGCGCCGCGCCTCCTGAAGTGAACGATGCCCGTGGTGCAGCGGCGCCGGCCGATCGCGACATTGCAGGGCGCCTAGTGGCGTCGGCCACCACCGGCGCGGCGACGGGCAGCCTCGGCGGCACATGCAGGGTTACCCAATTGAGCAGGGTGCCGACATCGCCGGCCATGCCTTGCGAGGCGGGAAAAGCCTTCGGATCGGCGGCGGGCAACTTATCGATGACGAGCAGCCTCGTGTCCGTCTGAGTGCCGTGCTTGGCGTAGACGGCGCCATCGATCGCGGCAGAAAACACGACCCGTCCGCGCTGCTGGAGGCGAACAAAGGCCTCTAGCCACGCCGGGTTATCCGGCGCAAGACCTGCGCCAGCGATGGCGACGAGGCGTCCACCATCGCAAAGACGCGCGAGCGCCGAAGCGATGTGCCGGAAAGCCGCGTCCGCCATCCGCCGATCGACATTCGTCACAGCGGAGAACGGCGGGTTCATCAGAACCACGCTCGGCACGACCCTCGTGCCGAGATGATCATCGATCTGCGCGGCGTCGAACCGCGTGACCTCAACGTTGGCAAACAAATCATCTAGCAGCGCCGCGCGGCCTTCAGCCAACTCGTTCAACACCAGAGAGCCGCCGGCGAGCTCGGCAAGGATGGCGAGCAAGCCGGTCCCCGCGGATGGCTCCAGAACCCGGTCAGCAGGCGTAATACCGGCGGCGGTGCATGCGGTCAGCCCAAGCGGGATCGGCGTTGAGAATTGCTGGAACGCCTGACTGTCCTCGGAACGCCGCGTATGGGTCGGCAGACAGCTCGTGATTTTCGCGAGCATTGGCAACATCGCGGCAGTCGAGCCAGCCTTGGCGCGCATGGCCGGACCGAACTTGCGAAGGAATAGAACGGTTGCTGCCTCGCAGACGTCATAGGCGGTCTTCCAGTTCCAGGCGCCGGCCGCATCCGAGGCGCCGAAGGCAGCCTCCATGGCGCTACGCAGAACGGCGGCATCGATGCGACGGCCGCGTTCGAGATCAGTCAACAGCTGTCGGGCGGCGCTGACGGCCGCAGAGGTGAGACTTGCAGCGGCACGCATCGAGAGCGGCGCGGCGGCGCCGCCGCCGGCGAGAGATTCGGTCATGACAGGATTTCTCGGGAGAGCAGGAACGGGTCGAACCATCGGGCGCTCTCCTTTGACCCGACGGCTCAAACCCTTCCCGGCCCAGCTCTCCCTCTCAACGCTCGCCTACAAAAATGGGGACCGGCGCTGCACACCGGTCCCCAAGCAACTGCAGGACGGCCGGAGCCGTCCCGCTCTGTGTTACTCAGCCGCGTCGAGCTGTTGCGGGTCGTCGTCGCCCGCTTTCTCCCGATCCTCATCGTCGGCGAGGAATTCGGGCAGTGGGCTGGCTTCACCCTCCTGCTCCACCGACGACACGCTGGGAGCGACGAGACGCAGCGGTTCCGGCAACCAACCCGAACCATCGAGAAGCCGCTCAGCCTCCTTGGCCATGTCAGCTTTCTTCAAGTGGTCGATCAGATGTGCGGAAGATTCACCCCGTGCTTCCCGCACCGCCTCCAGAATGCGAGGCTTGGTGACCCGGCCGAGATAGTTGTCGGCGGTCGGCCGCCAGCCGGCCTGCACCATGTCGAGCCCGACCGCGCGCGCCAGCACATTTGCCTGGTCGAGACGCGTGCAGACGCCGTGGGCGGAGACATGGCCCTGATTGTAGCGGTTGGCTGGCTCGTAGAGAGCGTTGACCGCAAATGATGCGCAGTGAGCGAACAGGGACGCCTGAGCGGCACCGTCGAGAGCTGTGAGCGCATCCCAAAGATCGCTCTCGCCCTTCGGCAACCGTGCTTTCCAGAACTCGTGCCGCGCCTCAACGGCCTTCGCGGACGCGCTCTCCCTCAGGCCGGGGGCTTGAGTGGGAAAGGTCGGCGTACGAAGTCCGATCTCAAGAGAGCTTCCAGAAGACGAGAACCGGTAAAAGGCGGTCAGTACGAAGTTGTGCAATACCGCCTGGAACGCGATGGCGGGATTTTCCGCCAGTGCATCCCTCAATGCCAGCGTGCGATGCGCCGTCAGCTCGGTGATGAGCCGGTCCGGCAGAGGTTTGGCCTTATCGTCATCATCTTCCTCGGTATCGACCGGGTGACCGGCGACTGCGATCACCGTGCGCTGGACGGAAGTGCTTGCCTCTTGCCCTTCGGTCGACAACGGATCGGCGACCTGCCCGCCATCAGCATCGGTTGCTGGTTTATCGTCCTCTGCCCGGACGTAACCCCGGTCCACGGAAAGGCGTCCCTCGGAATCTATGCTAACGAAGACGCCAGCTCGGGCGATCTCGGTCGGATCGTAGAGCACCGGCCTGTCTTCGAGCGCCGTCAGTGCAGCTTCGATCTCGCCGAGACGCTGATCGACGTCGTCGGGCAATTCGTCGGCATCCTGGTAGTCAGATTCAAGCTTGGCCTGCTCGGCGATCAGCACGTCGATGGTGACCTGCTCGTCAGGGGACAGGTCGACAGGTTTGCCCTCCAGTTCGCGCAGGCCTGTCGCATGGCCGTAGGGGAAATCGACGGCCACGGAAATCCACTTCCAACCCTCGGCGGCAATGGTCTCGGCTTCGGCCTTGAGCCTTTCTGTCACAAGGCGGTCGAGCAAAGGGACATCTTGAAGCCAGCCGCCGTCATCGTGCTCGAAAAGGTCCCGCAAAACGGTGCCGCCGGCCTGCTCGTAAGCGTCAAGTCCGACGAACTGGGCGCGACGGTCGGAAGCGCGCACGGTATTCTCCGTCAGCATCCGCCGGATCTGATATGGCTCGTCGTTGCCGGATCTGCTGGCATTATCCCAGACCTGCTCCTGACGCGCCTGGTCGGCCGTGACGGAAAAGGCCATCAACTGCTCGAGCGTCATGCCATCTTCGGCATAGACGTCGTGCAACTTCGGCGACACCGATGCCAGACGCAGGCGCTGCTTGACGATCGCTGGCGGGACGAAGTGCCGCGCGGCGATATCCTCTTCATTCATGCCACCGTCATGCAACACCTTGAAAGCGCGGAACTGATCCAGCGGGTGCAGGCCGACCCGCTCGTCATTCTCTGCGAGGGAATCGTCCTCGGCGATGCCACCATCCCTGATAACGCAGGGGACAGGTTGCGTCCTCGCCATACGCTTCTGCTTGACCAGCAGTTCGAGCGCGCGGTAGCGGCGTCCACCAGCCGGCACCTCGAACATACCAGTCTCCTGGCCGTCGGCATCGGCGACCGCACGGACGCTCAGGCTTTGTAACAGCGTGCGCTGAGCGATGCTCTCCGCCAGTTGCTCGATCGAGACGCCGGCCTTCACGCGGCGGACGTTGGACTGGCTGAGCACCAGTTTGTTGAAGGGGATATCGCGGGAGGGACTGAGTTTGATTTTCTGAACAGCGCTTGCCATGTCGGATTCTCCGACGGGCGGCCAAAAGACTCTCTCTCGACCTCCTACCCGTCACAGGCAAACCGGCGCTCCTCTCACTCTCTGACACGCAGCACCAACTGTAGGCGGACACTGAGACGACGTGCGGATGCATCACGCGGCCTCCTCATTGCCCTCAACGATGGAATCGATCGCGGGGGGCAGAAAGGCGAGCAGGAAATCAGCGGCCTTCGATGCCGCGCTCGCGGCGCGCACGACGGCGCGATTATCCTCGCGCAGCACCTCGAGCCAGGAACCAATGTAGTCGGCGTGGCGCACGGTCGGCACGATACCGAGTGAGGCACAAACGAAGGCACCCGCTATTTCGGCGACCAGTTCTTCTCGCGCGTACGATTTTGAGCCGAACGAACCGGAGTGGTCGCGGTTGAGGCGGGACGCCTGGCCGGTCCAATGACCAAGCTCATGAAATGCGGTCCGGTGCCAATTGACCGGCTCGAAATAGACAGCCGGCGGTGGGACCTGCACGAAATCGCCCACCGTGTTGTAGTAGGCGCGCGCACCGCCGATGCGAAAATCCGCGCCGGTGGCGGCGATCAACGCCTCGGCTCGGGGCTCAATCTGATCTGGTGGCGCCGGGACGACCGAGGCAGCGACCCCCTCGGGCAAGCCATCGCACTGGTCCGTGTTGAAGACGGTAAAACGCTTGAGAAACGGGATGGCGCCCGGCTCTTCACCGGCCTCCGCGGCGCGCCGACGTTCGTCGTCCGGGGTGAAGCGATCGGCATAGACGACGGTCGTTCCCCGTTCACCCTTCCTGACGTAACCGCCAAGCCCAAGCGCCTGGCGAAAGGTGAGCCAGCTCTGTCCGGAAAAGCCGTGCTCGATAACGGCACCCCACAGGATCAGCACATTGATCCCGGAATAACCGCGCTGCGTCGACGCGTTGCGCGGCATGGCGAGCGGCGCCTTGATCGCCGCCGTCCCCCATGGCTGCACCCACGGGATACGGCCGGCCTCCAGCTCGGCGATGATCTTGTCGGTGATTTCAGTGTAAAGGCTCGCGCGGTCTTTGCCGGCGCGAACTCGGGCGGTATGTCCAGGCATCGCGGTTCTCCGCGACGGGCACCGGAAGCCTCTCCTCCGATCTTCAACCCGTCGCGGCAGATCCGGCCCGCACTCTCACTCTCAGTGACGGTGACGCGACGCGCTCTTTGACAAGCGGATTCGCGGTCGCGCCGCGTCTTGGCGTTAGGGATGAAAGCCCGGCGAGCGACTCAAGAGCGATCTCACCACTCGTTGGTATCAATTTTGCATTTGTGTTATCGTCTCAATGTTGCGCATGTCGATTCACGGCGTGCGCATGTTCACTGAGCCGGTTTTTTACAGAGGACGACATGGCCAAGAAAGCGAAGAAGGCAAAGAAGACCGCCAAGGCAGCCACCAAGAAGGCGGCAAAGAAGACTTCAAAGAAAAAGAAGTAGTCGTATCCGAGACTGAGAGACTGCCGCCTGCGGGTCGCCGCAACCCGGACGCAAAGCGAACCTGTCCAAAGGATCTGAAATGTCCTTTGCATCCGTTTCTCTAGCGCGGCAAGGCAACATAAGGCCGGCCCTTTGTGCAGCTAGCTACTGCATAAAGGTCCGGTTTTTCGTTGCTGCCCAGCGAGGGCATGATCTGCTCTTGCGCGAAGCATCAATACCGCCACTTCCTGCGACGGTGACGCCACGATTCTCTGAAAGAATGGTTTTCGCGGCAGCGAAGCCTCCTTTCGCAAAAGTGATGGAAGCCCGAAGAGCGCGGAGCGAAGGGAAGGCAAAGGCACCCGGCGCGGGGCAGTGATAGCGACGCCGGCATGAAATGACGGCGGGACCCGCGACCGAGTGCAGTCGCGAGACCGGTTAACAAGGCACCCGCGTTCGGGGCAGTGATAGCGGCGCCGGCATGAAATGACGGCGGCCCCTAACGCGAGTGCCTCCGGCGAGCGACTCATGATCGCGCGAGGGATCGAAGCCGGATGGCCGAGACGCGTTGCGGCTCGGTTCACGAGAGCCCGGTGCGGCACTTGCCGCACGCGCGCAAGAAGGGGCGCGAAGACTTGAGTCGGAGGATCTAGATTTCCTCGCGCGCATTCGTCTGCACGTCATAGATCCTGATCTGAAGCATGGGAAAACGTTTCTTGAGCTCTTCTCCACCTGCCCTGGCGCCGTCTCTGGTTGCAAATTCGGCTTTCAGTCGGCCGTCCACTTCAAGCGCATAACCAGAAGCAGGCAGTTCACGGGTGGCAGCAACCATATCATTCCCATTGTGCAGTGAGGTGGTGAGAATGATGGGTAGCGTGAGTCGCCCACACTGCGCTAGCACTCCAAACTCTGGGCTTCCGCCGCTGCGAATCCCTGCCATGTGTTATCGGCCGGAACGAATGACGGACAAAACGATTCGCCGTATCAGGAGCTATTCCTATGCTGATGACGCGTGAACGGAGGCCGCCGATACGGACGCTGCGCGGGTGGGCGATCCACGTTCTCCAGGAAGCGGGCGCCATCCGCGAGTGCGAGGAACACGGCTGGATGCAGGACCGCGCCGATCCGCATGCAAGGGAGCGGGCCTTCGATATCGCCCGTGGAGACCCGCCAGCAGGCGTCTCCCCCGATGCAGCGGCGGCCGAAGTTCACGACGTGCTGAACTCGATTGGTGATACCTGCCCAGAATGCCCTCCTGATTAGAAGGACGGGCGCCGAGCACGACCGAAACTAACCCCGGGCGCGCCGCAGCGTAGCTTCCAATTGCTCCTTCTCCTTATGCCAGCGGGCTTTTTCGACCTGCGATCTCTTCTCGAGAGCCTCAAGCTCGGCCTGGATGGCGGCGGCCCGCTTCGCATGCTCTTGCTCAGCCTTGTCCAGCGCAGCCTGCGCCTTGTCGACAGCCTGCTGACGGCGTTCACGGTCCTTCTGCCTGGCAGCCTCTTCCTTTGCCTGTTCAAGCTGGCGCCGCCTCTGCTCCTTTTCGAAGGCGAGAGCGGCCTTTCGTTCGGCAGCCTTGTCGACGGGGCGAGAGGAAAGGTTCTTTGCCTTTGGGCCTTTCAACTTGCGGGCGACTTTCGTTGGTCCGCCGTCGCCAAGATCGGTGGGCAGCTCGGCATGCTCGCTGAAAGGTCGGTCGGTTCCGACCGGGCGCCTCAGAACGACGCCGGGCTTTGCCATGGCCGCTGCGATAACGTCCGGATCGTCGCTTTCCTTCGCCGCGCCCTGGTGGAAGAGATTGCTGTCTGCGCCCCACGCTTCCAGAGCCGCTTTCATGGAGGGAGCGGCAATCGCCAGATCGAAGAAGCCGAGCGAGGTCTGGTAGGTCTTCAGTTTTCTCGCCATGAGACGCTTCCCCGCATCGACCCGCTGACCGCTGCCATGCGATCAGCCGTGCTGTCTACCTCGCGAGCAGAGAACGTCCAAAGCGGGTGCACAGAGCGGCCCGCCCAGGAAATATCTCGATGCATCCGGCCTGTCGGAGCGAGTTTTCCGTTAACCAGCGCAAAGATAGCTTAAGCCGACTTCCGCTGCGGTTTGGCCACCGGCTTCCTTGCCGCGGCCTCCTTGGGCGGCTTCTTGCCGGCGATCGGCATCAGCATTTCCTTCTGCCCGGCCGCCGCCTTGCGCGCCTTCTTGGCTGGCTTCTTCGGCGCCTCTGTCGCTGCCGCTTTTTCGGCGCCAAGGCTCTTGCGCAGTGCGTCCATCAAATCAACGACATTCTCGCCACGGGGTCGCTCTTTCGCCGTGATGGGTTTGCCGACGCGCTTCTGGTTGATGAGATCGATGAGGGCGGTTTCGTACTGGTCTTCGAACTTGTCCGGCTCGAAGTGGCCCGCTTTCTGATTGACGATGTGCTTGGCGAGATCAAGCATGTCCTTGGTGACTTTGACGTCCTGGATGTCGTCGAAATACTCGTCCGCAGAACGCACTTCGTAAGGATAGCGCAGCAGCGTCCCCGTCAGGCCCTTCTTCATGGGCTCGAGGGCGATGATGTGCTCACGGTTGGTCAGCACCACCCGTCCGATGGCGACCTTGTTCATCTCACGGATCGTTTCACGGACGACGGCGAAGGCGTCGTGACCGACCTTTCCGTCCGGCACCAGATAGTAGGGACGGATCAGATACCTCGGGTCGATCTCGCTGCGGTCGACGAACTCGTCGATCTCGATGGTTCGCGTCGATTCCAGCGCGACGTTGTCGAGTTCCTCCTTCGTCACCTCGATGAAGGTGTCAGTGTCGACCTTGTAGCCCTTGACGATGTCCTCGTTGGCGACCTCCTCGCCGGTGTCGGCGTCCACTTTGGCGTACTTGATCCGGTGGCCGGTCTTCCGGTTGAGCTGGTTGAAGGAGACCTTTTCGGAATCCGACGTGGCCGGATAGAGCGCGACCGGACAGGTGACGAGGGAAAGACGCAGGAAGCCTTTCCAGTTAGCGCGGGGGGCCATGGCGGGGGAACTCCGATACTGATGCCGGATTCAAGACGAACGGCTCGGCTTGGTTCCGACACCGCGCCCATTACCAAAAGGATGATTTTTTCTCGGCGCGGGCTTGAGCGGACTCGACTTTTGTTCACTTTATGTTCTAATTCGGAATGACCGACCGACCCGCGAGCTGGCGCATGCCGACCCCGAAGCAGATGGAAAAACTGGCCGCTCAAGCCGCACGCAGGCCAGCTCTCCCCACTGCGGCTCCAGATGCGCCGCTCCCGGCCGAATACTGGGAATCGGTCCTCAAAGACCCGCGCGCCGAGGCGACCGGGGCCGAGATGCGGCAGCGTCGTCTTTCGGAAATTCAACGCCACGTCCTGCGCATCTCGTGCCGCCGCTGCGAGCGAACCGTGGAAATCCAGACCGCCGATGCAGTCCGATTGTATGGCCGCAACGCGGTCTGGAAGGACGTCGCGCAGCGGCTGCTCGACAACACCTGCCAGCAGCGCACTGGCAGGCATGAGGAAGACGGATGCTGGCCGGCATTCGAAACGCCGTAGCCCACTCTGGATTTGCCGATCCGATCTTTTCGCGCCTGGATGTCCGGATGGCCCCGAAGTATCACCCTACGCCGCTGTCGGGCGGCGACCGCAAGGCTCTGGCGAAGGAGCTCGGCAAGGCGCGGGCAATGGCCAATATCCTGGCTACCCAATCGGCGGAGACGCGAGCGAAGGCGGAAGCGCTCATCCAGCGGGCCGACAAGCTGCTATGCGAGAGTTGGAACGAACGGATGTGGAGCGACGGTGAGCCGATCGACTTCGCTGATCGTGGTCTTGACCGGTTTGCCGCGGATAATCCCTTGCAAACCCATGTCCCGCATCAATCGCGACACTGT
>NZ_JBVVOZ010000032.1:0-77322 GCF_055807395.1 Bradyrhizobium sp. Kon10
CACTCAGCTCCTCGGCGGCGGCCGCGACGCTGTCGACGCTGATGGAGGCGTCATGGGACGCCTTGCCCGCGACCTCGACGCGTTCATTGGTCTGCCGCGACACTGCGGAGAGATCGCCCGAGGTCTTGCGCATCTCGCCGGAGGCGTCGCTCAATTCGCCGAGCGTCTTGCGCACCGCGCCTTCGAATTCGCCGACATAAGCCTCGATCGCGCGCTGCCGCGCAACGGCGCCCGCATTGCGCTCGCGCTCGTGCTCTTCGATCTTGAGCTTGTCTCCGGCTTGTTGCTTGAACGTTTCGAGCGCGCCGGCAAGCGCGCCGATCTCGTCGTTGCGGTCAAGATAGCCGCTCTCGACGGCAAGATCGCCGCCGGCGACCTTGAGCATCGCATCGCGGATGGTGTTGAGCGGACGGATGACGCGGCGGCTGACCAGCATGATCGCGCCGACGGCGAGGCCAATTGCGAGCGCCAGCAGCACCAGCTGCACGGTCAGCGCGCGCTGCGCGGCGCCGCGCTGCTCCGTTGTATGCGCTTTGGCGGCGTCGAGCGCGCCTTCCGCGACCGCGACCGCGCTCGCCATGCGGCCGACCGTGAGCGGGCTCCATTGGTTCGCCGTCATCTCGGACTTCTCGCCCTTGACCAGCGCATCCGCGAGGCGGTCGCGCAGAGCCAGATATGGCGGCTCGAAATAGGCTGCCTTCGCGGCTGCCATGGCCGAGGCGAGCTCTGCCGGCAGCTGCATGCCCGAAGTCGACAGCTCTAGCGCCTTCCACATCGCGCTCGTGCCGCCAACATATTGGGTGTAGGCGTATCGGGTCTCCGGTGAGATTTTGCCGGCGTTGAGGCCGATCGAGACGATCAGCGAGGCTTCGCCCGCGGTGTTGCGCAGCAGCCAGGCGTTCTGCTTGATGGACAGCAGTTGGTCGATCTCCGCGTCCTGATGGTTGACGGTAGCGGCCAGGATGTTCGAGAGCTTGTCGAGCGTGTCGAGCAGGCCCTGGGTCGTCTCCATATATTCCTTCGGCAGGCCCGCGCGGCGCTGGTCCCTGGGTTTCGCGACGTCCTCCCAGAACTGCTTCTGTTCGTCCGTCAGCAGCTTGAAGAGACGCGCGAGCTCCGGCACCAGCGTGCCGGATTGTGGGAAGTCGATGGTCGGCAACAACTCGAGGGCGCGCGCCATCGCCGGCATCTGGGCGTCGCGCAAGGCGCGGAGATACTTCTCGATGTCCGGATCCATCGGCTCCGTCGCGTTGAGGAGCCGCGTGGTGGTCGAGCGGTCGGTGCGCAGATTGTGCATCGCCTTGAACAGATCGGCGGAGGCATCCGCAACTTGCGAGATACGGTTGGTGGCCTTGAGGCGACCCCAGGACTCGTGGGCGGTGAGCGAGAGCGCGATCACCACGCAGACCGACGTGATCGCGATCACCGCCTTCAGCAACGCGGATACGGTCAGACGATTCAGCATCGAAGCCCCCAATAGCAAAAAATTCAAAATCTAAGGCGCTCCCAGGCAACTGCGAAAACAGGGAGGCGCCGCATGGTCGGCCATCGCATGCCGCTCGCGGCACACCACAAACGGTTTCTGCATCTGAAACAAAAAGGGTAAAGGTTTAGGCAGCCGAGAGCCCGGTAGAAGTACGTATTTACGAGAAGTTGCAGAGGGTTGCCTCTATGGAACCAGCGCCCGGGTTGCGCGTTAAGACATTGTCAGCAATTTGCCTTAAGGGGGGTCCTCGCGATGCTGGTCGGCGTACTCGTCACCTTTCTTGTCGTCATTCTCGTCCTTTATCTCATCAACATGCTCCCGATGGACGGCCGCGCCAAGCAGATCGCGCGGGTGGTCGTCATCATCATCGGCATCGTCTCGCTGCTAAAATATCTCGCGGTGTTTTAGCCGGGCTTTCGTAGCCCGGATGGAGCGCAGCGCAATCCGGGTCTTGCTCCATGCGATAGCGGCCCCGGATTAGGCTGCGCTCCATCCGGGCTACTGCTCCAACAAAAAAGCCCCGGCGTGAGCCGGGGCTTTGGTGTGGAGCGGTCGAGCTTAGCCGGCCGTCTTGCTACCCGGCCGCCTTGGCCTCGCGGCGGCGTGCCGTGAGGATGTATTCGGTGTAGCCGTTCGGCTGCGTGCGGCCCTTGAAGACGAGGTCGCAGGCGGCCTTGAAGGCGACACCGTCAAAGGCAGGGGCCATCGGCTTGTAGATTGGGTCGCCCGCGTTCTGCTTGTCGACGACGACGGCCATGCGCTTGAGCGATTCCATCACCTGCGCTTCGGTGATGACACTCTGGTGCAGCCAGTTGGCGAGGTGCTGGCTCGAGATGCGCAAGGTGGCGCGGTCTTCCATGAGGCCGACGTCGTGAATATCAGGCACCTTGGAGCAGCCGACGCCCTGGTCGATCCAGCGAACGACATAGCCCAGAATGCCCTGGCAATTGTTGTCGATCTCCTGCTTGACGTCGTCGGGCGCCCAGTTCGACTTCGACACCGGAATGGTGAGGATGTCGGAAAGTTTGCCGCGAGGTCCGGCCTTGGTCAGCTCCTGCTGGCGCGCGGTGACATTGACCTGATGATAGTGCAGGGCGTGCAGCGTCGCCGCGGTCGGCGACGGCACCCAGGCGGTGGTGGCGCCGGCCTGCGGATGCGCGAGCTTCTGTTGCAGCATGTCCGCCATCTTGTCCGGCGCAGCCCACATGCCCTTGCCGATCTGGGCGTGGCCGGGCAGCCCACAGGTCAGGCCCATGTCGACGTTCCAGTCCTCATAGGCCTTGATCCAGGCCTGCGCCTTCATCTCGTTCTTGCGGATCATCGGGCCCGCTTCCATCGAGGTGTGGATCTCGTCGCCAGTGCGGTCGAGGAAGCCGGTGTTGATGAACATGATGCGCTTGGAGGCGCGCTGGATGCAGGCCTTGAGGTTGACGGTGGTGCGCCGCTCCTCGTCCATGATGCCGACCTTGAGCGTGTTCTCGGGGAGGCCCAGCATCTTCTCGACACGATCGAAGATCTCGCAGGTCAGCGACACCTCGTCCGGGCCGTGCATCTTCGGCTTGACGATATAGGCCGAACCGGTGCGGCTGTTCCTGACCTTGGAATTGCCCTTCAAGTCATGGATGGCGAGAAGGCCCGAGACCGCGGCATCGAGCAGGCCTTCCGGAATCTCCTCGCCGGTCTCGTCCAGCACCGCATCGGTGAACATGTGGTGACCGCAATTGCGCATCAGGAGCAGGCTGCGGCCGTGCAGCCTGACCTCGCCCTTGCCATCAGGCGTCTTGTAGCTGCGGTCGGCGTTGAGCGAACGCGTCAGCGTCTTCCCGCCCTTCTCGAAATCGGCCGACAGCGTCCCGTTCATCAGGCCGAGCGTGTTGCGGTAGACCAGCACCTTGTCTTCGGCATCGACAGCCGCCACCGAGTCCTCCATGTCGAGGATCGTGGAGACCGCGGATTCCATGATCATGTCGGCGACGCCGGCCGGATCGTCCTTGCCGATCGTGCTGCTGCGGTCGATCTTCACCTCGACGTGCAGGCCGTTGTTGGCGAGCAGCACGGCCGACGGCGCTGCCGCATCGCCCTGGAAACCGGCGAACTGCGCAGCGTTCTTGAGCGCGGTGGCGTTGCCGCTCTTCAGCTTGACCGCGAGTTGGCCTGCGACCACGCTGTAGGCGGTCACGTCGGTATGGCTGCCGGTGGCGAGCGGCACGGCGGCATCGAGGAAGGCTTTTGCTTTCGCGATCACCTTGTCGCCGCGCGCCTTGTTGTAACCCTTGCCGCTCTCGGACGCATCGTGCGGGATGGCGTCGGTGCCGTAGAAGGCATCATAGAGCGAGCCCCAGCGCGCATTGGCGGCGTTCAGCGCATAGCGCGCATTGGTCAGGGGCACGACGAGTTGCGGACCGCAGATCGTGCCGATTTCTTCATCGACATTGGCGGTCTCGACCTTCTGCGTCGCAGGTTCGGGGACGAGATAGCCGATTTCCTTCAGGAAGGCGGTATAGGCATTGAGGTCGAACGCCTTGCCCTTGTTGGCGCGGTGCCACTCGTCGATCTTGGCCTGGAGCGTGTCACGGACGGCGAGCAGCGCGCGGTTCTTCGGCCCCAGCTCCTTGACGATAGCGGCCAGCCCGGCCCAGAACGCATCCGGCGCGATCCCTGTTTTCGGGGCCGCTTCCTTGGCGATGAAATCGAACAGGACCGGGGCGATCTTCAATCCGTGGGCGTCGACGCGTTTCATGATGGTCTTTCTTGTTGGAAATGGCTGTTTTTGGCTGCTCTTGACCCGACAGCAGCAAAATGCGCCCGCAAAGGGCGGCTTTCGAGGTCCTATTAGCCCCAAAATCGGGGCCGTGAGAAGGGCCCCGGCGTCTGTCAAAATGTCAATGAAGGGTGGGCGGCAGCCTCACGGACCGCTGTCATTCCCCGCGAAGGCGGGAATCCAGTACGCCGAGGCTTCTCCGTATCCCAACGCCCTCTCTGGAATACTGGGTCGCCCGGTCAAGCCGGGCGACGACAGCGAGGGAGTAGGACCGCCTCAAATATTCGCGGCCAGATCCACGACCTCGTCGAACAGCACGCCGGTCGCCTTCAGCATCTGTTCGATCTCGTCCGCGGCCTCGGCGACCGTCCGCTTCGACGTGTCGATCACGAGCTCGGCCGCCTGCGGCGCCTCGTAGTCATTGCCGATACCGGTGAACGACGCGAGCGTGCCGGCGCGGGCCTTTTTGTAGTGGCCCTTGGGATCGCGCTCCTCGCAAACCTCGGCTGGCGTCGCGACGTGGATCTCGCGAAACGCAGTGTCGGCGATGCGGCGTGCGGTGGCGCGGTCCTCGCGAGCGGGCGAGACAGCGGCGACGATGGCGATATGGCCATTGCGCGCCAGATGCGTCGCGACCTCGGCAAGCCTGCGGATGTTCTCGCTGCGGTCGGCGGCGGAGAATCCGAGATCGTTGTTGAGCCCGGCACGCACCGTGTCGCCGTCGAGCAGGATCGGCGAGCCGCCGTTGGTGAACAGCCGCCGCTCCAAGGCCTTGGCCAGCGTCGACTTGCCGGAAGCCGGCAGGCCGGTGAGCCAGACCACCGCGCCATCGTGCTGGTAGCGCGCGGAGCGCTCGTCAGGACGAAGCGCCGATTCCACCGGCACGATATCGACGGGCACGGCGCGCTGGCCGGCATCGACCGACAGCACGAGGCCGCCGCCGGCGATGCGCCCGGACACCTCGATCACGAGACGGCCGGTGCGCGGATTCTCGGTGTAGGGATCGGTCGCGATCGGATTGGACAGGGAGATGTCGATCTCGCCGACATGGTTGCGGCCGATTGCCTTGTTCTCGATGCTCGAGAGCTCGCCGGGGTCGACTGCCTTCTCGATCGCAACGACGGTGGCGCGGCTTTCCTTCGGCCCGCAACGCACCAGGAGCTGGTCGCCCTTGGCGAGCGGCTTGTCGTGCAGCCAGAAGATGCGCGCGCGCAACCGTCGCGTCTCGCGCGGAGCGGCGTTCGCATGCGCGATGATGTCGCCGCGCTCGATGAAGAGCTCGCGGTCGAGTGTGATGCCGACCGAGCGGCCGGCGCCCTGACGGCCGGCGACCGGCGTGATCGGCCAGCTCTCGACCGTCTTGATCCTGGCGATCTTGCCGGCCGGCATGATCACGATCTCGTCGCCGGCAATGAGGCTGCCGGATTCGATCCGGCCGGCCACGATGCGGCGATCGTCGAATTTGTAGATCGCCTGCACCGGCAGGCGCAGCGACAGCGCTTCCAGCGGGCGCGCCGGCTCCAGCCGGTCCAGCGCCTCGACCACGGTCGGCCCGTTGTACCAGCCGATTCGGTCGGTGCGCTCGGCGACGCCGTCGCCGTCGCGGGCGGAAATCGGGATCACAGCCGTGGGCTTCACGCCGAGGCCTTGCAGATGCGCCGAAATCTCCTCGCTGATCGCCTTGAAGCGCTCGGCGGAGAAATCAACGCGGTCCATCTTGTTGACGACGATCGCGACCTGCTTCACGCCGAGCAGATGCAGGAGATAGCCGTGCCGCCGGGTTTGGTCACGCACGCCTTCGAGCGCGTCGATGATCAGCACCGCGCCGTCGGCCTGCGAGGCGCCGGTGATCATGTTGCGCAGGAATTCCGCATGGCCGGGCGCATCGATCAGGACGATGTCGCGCGAATTGGTGCGGAAGCGGATCTGGGTGGTGTCGATGGTGATGCCCTGGTCGCGCTCGGTCTGCAGCGCATCGAGCAGGAACGACCATTCGAACGGCATGCCGCGCCGCGCGCTGACGGCTTTGAGCATCTCCAGCTTGCCGTCGGGCAGGCTGCCGGTCTCATGCAGGAGGCGGCCGACCAGTGTCGACTTGCCGTGGTCGACATGGCCGACGATGACGATGCGGACCTGCGGTCGCGTCGTGCCGTTTGGCATCGACGTCGTGCCGTTTGGCATCGAGCTGGTGTCGTTCGGGGCGGGCGAAGCGGGGGTGACGATCATGTTCATAGCCGCGGTGCGTCCTTGAAAATCAGAGATAGCCGGCGACGCGTAGGCGCTCGAAGGCGTCTTCGGTCTCGTGATCGAGCGCACGGCCGGCACGCTCCGGCACCTTGGTCTGCTCGAGCTCGGCCAGGATCTCGTCGATGTTCGACGCGGTCGAAGCGACCGGATTGGTGATGTCCTGGTCACCCAGCGAGCGATAGCGCTTGCCGTCCTTGGCGAGATAGAGCGGGATGATCGGGATGTTCTCGCGCTTGGTGTAGGCCCAGATATCGGACTCGGTCCAATGCAGGATCGGGTGAATGCGCAAATGCGCGCCTTGCGGCGGCGACGCATTGAAGTGATCCCAGAACTCCGGCGGCTGGTCGCGCACGTCCCAATTGCCCTCCAGGCCGCGCGGCGAGAACACCCGCTCCTTGGCGCGCGTGGCCTCCTCGTCGCGGCGAATGCCGGCGATCAGGCCGTCGAAACCGTATTTGCCGAGCGCCATCTTGAGGCCCTCGGTCTTGCGCGCGGCGGAACGGGCGGCCGGCGGCAGCGTTGGATCGACGGCATCGATGGGCGGGCAGGGCTCGACTCGCAGGTCGAGATCCCACTCTTTCCCGTAATGGTCGCGGAAGCGATACATCTCCGGAAACTTCTTGCCGGTGTCGACATGAAGCGCCGGGAACGGCAGGCGGCCGAAGAACGCTTTCCGCGCCAGCCAGATCATGACGTTGGAGTCCTTGCCCAGCGACCACAGCAGCGCGATCTTCTTCAGGCGGGCAAAGGCCTCGCGAAAGATATAGATGCTTTGCGCCTCGAGCTGGTCGAGGTGGTCCATGCTGGGGGCAAGCTCGGCAGAAAATTCTTCAGAGCGCGCGCGATCGATGAACGCGGGGCTGCTCACTCGATCAGCAGCGGAATCGTCCTTGAGAAGATGCATCTCTGCCACTTTGCGTTTGGAGGCGAAAATTCTATAGTTGCGTCGCGGGAGAGAAGAAGAAATTTTCTCTTTGCGCGGTCGAAACGAGACATATATAGAAAATAATTCCAGTCAACCCCGTATCTCGGGGAAACGAGTATCGCATGCGCTTCTTGCCGGTATTCCTCGATCTCAAGGCCGGTCTGGTGGTCCTCATCGGTGCGGGAGAGCTTTTGCGCGCCAAGCTGCGCGTGCTCGCCGCCGCCGGCGCGCGCATTCGCGTGCATGCGATCGACGGCAATCAAGATCTCGGCCTCGGGTCCGATGACACCGCGCGGGTGACTTTTGCCGATGGCGATCCGCTGACCGCCGATCTTTCCGGCGTGATCGCGATCGTCTGCGCCGGCGCCGGCGATGTCGGCGTCGCAATGTCGGTGCGCGCCAAGGCGCTGGGTCTTCCTGTCAACGTCATGGACGACCTCGAGCATTCCAGCTTCATCTTCCCGGCGATTGTCGATCGCGGCGACGTCGTGGTCGCGGTCGGCACCGGTGGTACGTCGCCGGTGGTGGCGCGGCGCGTGCGCGAGAAGATCGAGGCGCTGCTGCCGGCGCGGATCGGCGAGCTCGCCGGGTTCATCGGCGGCTTCCGCAAATCCGTCAACGAGCGCATCGCCGAGTTTCCGTTGCGCCGCCGCTTCTGGGAGCGCGTGATCGACGGTCCGATCGGGGCCGCCGTGCTCGCCGGCCGCAAGGGCGAGGCGGAAGCCGCGCTCAAGACGATCTCCGATCCGTCTGCGTTTGCTCGGGCCGACAAGCCGGAAGGCTCCGTCGCGTTGGTCGGCGCCGGCCCCGGCGATCCGGATTTGCTCACCATCAAGGCCCTGCGCGCGCTCCAGGATGCCGATATCGTCTTCCATGACGAATTGGTCTCACCCGAAATTCTCGACCGCATCCGCCGCGACACCACGCGCGTCGCGGTCGGCCGCCGCGTCGGCAAGCCCGGCATCGGCCAGGACGCCATCAACAAGCGCATGATCAAGGCCGCGCAATCGGGCCAGCGTGTGGTGCGGTTGAAGGGCGGCGATCCCTTCGTGTTCGGCCGCGGCGGTGAAGAGGTCGAGGCGCTGCGTGCCGCCGCCGTGGCCTATTCGATCATTCCCGGCATCACCGCAGGGCTCGGCGGCGCCGCGGATTTCGAGGTGCCGCTTACCTACCGTCATGAAGCGACCCGCATCACCTTCCTCACCGCGCACAGGGCGCGTGATGCGGAGGCGGTGGATTGGTCCACGCTCACGGACACCAAGATGACCGTCGTCGTTTATATGGGCATGACCGCGGCACCCGCCGTGCGCGCCGGCCTGTTTGCCGCCGGCCGCTCGCCGGAGACCCCGGTCGGCGTGTTTGCCCGCGTCACGCGTTCCGACGCGCAAGGCGCGATGGGCACGCTGCGCGATCTGCCCGAGCTCGTGCGGCGGACCCAGGGCGGTCCAGCCATCCTCATCATCGGCGACGTGGTCCGGCATGCCGGTTCGCTTCGCCGCGACACATCCGAGAAAACCCCAAAGCAAATCATCTCTGACCTATTGGATGCAGCCGAATGACCTCCCCGCTCGAACAGAAGAAGATCAAAATCGCCGGCCCCTCGGTCGTGACCGCCAACCGCACCTGGGATGGCATCGTGGTCTACCGCACCACCGCAAAGGGTTGGTCCGCGGACCTCTCGGAAGCCGCGATCGTGCGCAACTCCGACGAGGCGAAGGCGTTGCTTGCCGAGTCCGTGGCCGATGACGTCGGCGCGATCGGCCCCTATATCGCCCCGGTGCAGATCGGCGACGACGGCAAGGTCCAGCCCGGCAATTTGCGTGAACAGATCCGCCGCACCGGCGTCACCATCGGATCGCCGGTCCAGGCTTAAGGCACTCCGTTATGTATGCTTACGACGAAATCGACCGCACGCTGGTCAACGAACGCGTCTTGGAATTCCGCGACCAGGTGAAGCGGCGCCTTTCTGGCGAGCTCACCGAGGACGAGTTCAAGATCCTGCGGCTCCAGAACGGCGTCTATTTGCAATTGCACGCCTACATGTTCCGCGTCGCGATCCCCTACGGGACGCTGGCGTCGAACCAGTTGCGGCAGCTTGCCCATGTCGCGCGCAAATACGACCGCGGCTACGGCCATTTCACCACGCGGCAGAACATCCAGTTCAACTGGATCAAGCTCGCCGAGCTGCCGGATGCGTTGGCCGATCTCGCCGAGGTCGGCATTCATGCGATGCAGACCTCCGGCAACAACATGCGCAACGTCACCTCGGACCAGTGGGCGGGCGTCGCGCCCGGCGAGATCGAGGACCCGCGGATCTGGTCGGAGCTGATCCGCCAGCACACCACGCTGCATCCCGAATTCTCGTTCCTGCCGCGCAAGTTCAAGATCGCGATCACCGCGTCGGAGCACGATCGCGCCGCGATCAAGATTCACGACATCGGCCTGCGCCTGATCAAGAACGAGAAGGGCGAGACCGGGTTCGAGGTGCTGGTCGGCGGCGGCCTCGGCCGTACGCCGTTCATCGCCAAGACCATCAAGCACTTCGTCCATGGCCGCGACATCCTGAGCTATATCGAGGCCATCCTGCGCGTCTACAACCAGTACGGCCGCCGCGACAATATCTACAAGGCGCGCATCAAGATCCTGGTGCACGAGCTCGGCATCGAGAAATTCTCCCGCGAGGTCGAGGAGGAGTGGCAGCATATCCGCAACTCCTCGCTGCAGATCGACGACGAGGTGATCGAGGACATCCGCTCGCGCTTCACCTATCCTGCCTACGAGAAGCTGCCGCACAATCCCGACGAGCTGCGTCAGGCTGCGGCCGATGCGGATTTCGAGGCCTGGCGCAAGAACTCGGTCGCCCCGCACAAGGTGCAGGGCTATTCCATCGTCACGATCTCGCTGAAGCCGATCGGTGCGCCTCCCGGCGATGCCACCGCCGAGCAGATGGATGCGCTCGCCGATCTCGCCGACAAATACTCGTTCGGCGAAATTCGCGTCGGCCACGAGCAGAACCTGGCGCTGCCGCATGTCGCCAAGCGCGATCTCCCTGCGCTGTGGAAGGCGCTCGACAAGCTTGGCCTGGCCACGCCGAACGTCAACCTGATCACCGACATCATCGCCTGTCCGGGGCTCGACTATTGCTCGCTGGCGAACGCGCGCTCGATTCCGATCGCGCAGGAGCTGACGCGGCGCTTCGCCAATCATGAACTCGCCAATTTGATCGGCCGGCTGCACATCAACATCTCCGGCTGCATCAATGCCTGCGGCCATCACCATGTCGGCCACATCGGCATTCTCGGTGTCGAGAAGAACGGCGAGGAGGTCTATCAGATCACCATCGGCGGCCGCGCCGACGAGAACGCCGCGCTCGGCAATCTGATCGGGCCCGGCGTCAAGTTCGACGAGGTTGCCGACGTCGTCGAGGACATCGTGGAAGCCTATCTGGCGCTGCGCGAGCGGCCGGAAGAGCTTTTCATGGACACGGTGAAACGCCTCGGCGTCGAACCCTTCAAGGAGCGCGTCTATGCCACTCGTTAACGGCGGAAAGATCGTCGACGACAGCTTCGTCAAGCTCGCCGTCGACACCCCGCTGCCGGAGGGCGGCGACATCCTGGTGCCGGCCGAGCGATTCCTGACCGATGCCGACGCGCTGCTGAAGCGCGGCGGCAAGGTCGGCGTGATCTGGCCGAACAACCGCGACATCGCTGAGCTCGTGCCTTATCTCGGCAAGACCGCCGTCGTCGCGTTGGTGTTCCCGACGTTCCGCGACGGCCGCGCCTACAGCCAGGCCCGGCGGCTGCGCGAGCGCTACGGCTATCGCGGTGATCTGCGTGCCACCGGCCAGGTGCTGCGCGACCAGTTCGTGTTCATGCTGCGCGCCGGCTTCGATTCCTTCGAGGTCAAGAAGCAGGCCGACGCGGAAGCCTTCATGCAGACCGCGAAGCGCTACTCGGTGTTCTATCAGCCGACCGGTGACGGCCGGATCACGGCGCTGCACCGGCGCATGCAGTTGCGGCATTCGGAAGGTGTCGGCACGTGAACGCGATTGCGCCTCAGGTCTCGTCAATCTCCGAGCTGCCCTCGGCGGAGCAGCTCGACCGCGCCTTGCGCGATGCCTCGCCCGCGGAGATCATCGCCGCGGCCCTGAAGACGGTCGGCCGCGACAAGCTTGCGCTGGTGTCCTCGTTCGGCACGGAATCGGCGACGCTGCTCAAGGTGATGGCGGATGTCGACCCGGCGATCCCGGTGATCTTCCTCGATACCGGCTGGCTGTTCGAGGAGACGCTGGCCTATCGCGACACGCTGGTCGCGACGCTGGGGCTGAAGGATGTCCGTTCAATCAAGCCCGCGGAAGAGACGCTGTCGCGCGAGGATCCCGACCGTGACCTCTGGTTCTCAGATCCCGACGCCTGCTGCCGTATTCGCAAGGTGGAACCGCTGGCGCGTGCGCTGAAGCCGTTCTCGGCCTGGATCAACGGCCGCAAGCGCTTCCAGGGCAATGCGCGTGCCGAGATTCCGGTGGTCGAGGACGACGGCGCGCGGCTGAAATTCAATCCCTTCGCCAATGTCTCGCGCGAGGAGCTCGAGGCGATTTTCGTCCGCGCCAAATTGCCGCGGCATCCTTTGGGGGCGTCCGGATTTCTCTCCGTTGGTTGCATGCCTTGCACCAGCCGAACGGCCGAAGGCGAGGACGAGCGCGCCGGTCGGTGGCGCGGTCGCGCCAAGACAGAATGCGGCATCCACACCATGAAGATTTCGTAGCACAGTCAGGCTGCAACGTCGCCAACAAGGAAATCCGGTTCCGTTGACTTGAGCGCGTTTCGCCCCGAGTTATGCCCGTGTGCCATCGATGACGCCGATGTCGTCGAGGTGAATGGAGATGGACATGATCCGCCGTATCGTTCCGCTCGCGGCAGCCCTGCTCGTGACGGGCGTCCTGGCAAGCTCGGCTCTCGCCGCTGACATCAATCTGTTGAACGTGTCGTACGATCCGACCCGCGAGCTCTATGTTGAATTCAACAAGGCGTTCGCGAATGCCTATCAGAAGGAGACCGGCAAGAGCGTCGAGATCAAGCAGTCGCATGGCGGCAGCGGTTCGCAGGCACGCGCGGTGATCGACGGATTGCAGGCCGACGTCGTGACGCTCGCGCTCGCCTACGACATCGACGCCATCGCGTCCAAGGGCCTCACCGCGGCGGACTGGCAGAAGCGGCTGCCGCAGAATTCCTCGCCCTACACGTCGACCATTGTGTTCCTGGTGCGCAAGGGCAATCCGAAGGGCATCAAGGACTGGGACGATCTGCTCAAGCCGGGCGTCGCCGTGATCACGCCGAACCCGAAGACCTCCGGCGGCGCGCGCTGGAATTATCTGGCCGCGTGGGGATTCGCGCAGAAGAAATATGGCTCGGTCGACAAGGCCAGGGATTTCATCGGCAAGCTCTACCAGCAGGTGCCGGTGCTCGACACCGGTGCGCGCGGCGCCACGGTGACCTTTGTCGAGCGCGGTGTCGGCGACGTGCTGCTGGCGTGGGAGAACGAGGCTTATCTCGCGCTGAAGGAGTTTGGTCCGGAGAAGTTCGAGATTGTGGCGCCGCCGCAATCAATCCTCGCTGAGCCGCCGGTCGCGATCGTGGACAAGGTTGCCGACAAAAAAGGCACCCGCAACGCCGCCGATGCCTATCTCCAATATTGGTACACCAGGGAAGGCCAGGAGATCGCCGCGCGCAACTTCTACCGCCCGCGCGATCCCGAGATCGCCAAGAAGTACGAAAACGCCTTTGCCAAAGTCGAACTCTTCACAATCGACGATGTCTTCGGCGGCTGGACCAAGGCGCAGAAGGAACATTTTGCCGACGGCGGCGTCTTCGATCAGATCTACAAGAACTGATCGGGCGCTGTCGGAGGGGCATGAGCAGGGGGCCTGGTGAGCGCAATCGCAGCACGACGCCGGACATTGCCGGGCTTCGGTCTCACCATGGGGCTGACGCTGTCCTGGTTGTCCGTCATCATCCTGATTCCGCTCGCCGGCCTGTTCCTGAAATCGCTTGAGCTCAGTCCGGAACAGTTCTGGGCCATCCTTTCCAGCCGCCGCACCCTCAATGCGCTCAGGGTCTCGTTCGGCCTCGCCTTCGCAGCCGCTTGTGTCAACCTGGTGATGGGCAGCATCATCGTCTGGGCCCTGGTGCGCTACCGCTTTCCCGGGCGGCGGCTGTTCGATGCCATCGTCGACGTGCCGTTCGCGCTGCCGACGGCGGTCGCGGGCGTCGCGCTGACCTCGCTGTTTGCCGAGAAGGGCTGGCTCGGCGCACCGCTCGCGGCGCTCGGCATCAAGGTGGCGTTCACGCCGGTGGGCATCTTCGTCGCCATGATCTTCATCGGAATTCCCTTCGTGGTCCGCACCGTGCAGCCGGTGCTTCAGGATCTCGATGTCGAAATCGAGGAAGCCGCGGGCAGTCTGGGCGCCAGCCGCTGGCAGACCATCATCCGCGTGATCCTGCCCTCGCTCGCGCCGGCGCTGCTGACGGGCCTCGCGCTCGCTTTTGCCCGCGCCGTCGGTGAATACGGCTCGGTGATCTTCATCGCCGGCAATTTGCCGAACGTCTCCGAGATCGCGCCGCTCCTGATCGTGATCCGGCTGTCCGAATACCGCTATGCGGATGCGACGGCGATCGCGGTCGTGATGCTCGTGGTGTCGTTCGTCGTCATCTTCGCTGTCAACCGGCTCCAGCGCTGGGCGCAGAGCCGGATTCCGGCGCGCTGAGGAGGACGCGATGACGATGCAGATCGCCGATTCAGTCTCGCTCCCGGCTTCCGATGCGAGGGCGCGCGTGTATGCGGCAGCAGCGCGCAACAATCTCCGCACCGAGCCGAAGGCGGTGCGGATCGCCATCATCGCGCTGGCGATACTGTTCCTCAGCGTGTTCGTGGTGCTGCCGCTGGTCGTGGTGTTCGCGCAGGCGTTCTCGAAGGGCATTCTTGCCTATCTCGCCGCGCTCTCCGACCCGGAAGCACTCTCGGCGATCCGGCTGACGCTGCTGGTTGCCGCGATCTCGGTCGGCCTCAATCTCATGTTCGGCCTGGTCGCCGCCTGGGCCATCGCCAAGTTCGAGTTCACAGGTAAGACCTTCCTGATCACGCTGATCGACCTGCCGTTCTCGGTGAGCCCGGTGATCTCGGGCCTTGTTTTTGTGTTGCTGTTCGGCGCGCAAGGCTATTTCGGCGGCTGGCTCAGGGATCACGACATCCAGATCCTGTTCGCGGTGCCCGGTATTGCGCTCGCCACCACCTTCATCACCTTCCCGTTCGTGGCGCGCGCGCTGATACCGCTGATGCAGGAGCAGGGCACGCAGGAAGAAGAGGCTGCGATCTCTCTCGGCGCCTCCGGCTTGCAGACATTCTTCCGTGTCACGCTGCCCAATATCAAATGGGGCGTGCTCTACGGCGTCCTGCTCTGCAACGCGCGCGCGATGGGCGAGTTCGGTGCGGTCTCGGTCGTCTCCGGCCACATCCGCGGCGAAACCAACACCATGCCGCTACTGGTCGAGATCCTCTACAACGAATACCAGTTCGTCGCAGCGTTCGCGATCGCCTCGCTGCTGGCGATGCTGGCGCTGATCACGCTGATCGCCAAGACCCTTCTCGAACGTCATCTGGACGAAGGACACGAAGCCCGTGACCATTGAAGTCAGGAATCTGGTCAAGAAGTTCGGCAGCTTCAAGGCCCTCGACGGCGTCGACCTCAAGGTGGACAATGGCGAGCTGCTCGCGCTGCTCGGACCCTCCGGATCCGGCAAGACCACGCTGCTGCGGATCATCGCCGGGCTCGATTGGCCCGATTCAGGCGAAGTCGCCTTCAATGGCGAGGACGCGCTGGCGCAGGGCGCGCGCGAACGTCACGTCGGATTCGTGTTCCAGCACTACGCGCTGTTCCGCCACATGACCGTGTTCGAGAACGTTGCCTTCGGCCTGCGCGTGCAGCCGCGCGCGATCCGCAAGGACGAAGCGACCATCCGTGCCCGCGTCAAGGAGCTGCTCGATCTCGTGCAACTCGACTGGTTGGCCGACCGCTATCCGAGCCAGCTCTCCGGCGGCCAGCGCCAGCGCATCGCGCTCGCGCGCGCGCTTGCGATCGAGCCGCGCATCCTGCTGCTCGACGAGCCGTTCGGCGCGCTCGATGCGAAAGTGCGGAAAGAACTGCGCAAATGGCTGCGCAGCCTGCATCACGAGATCAACGTTACCTCGATCTTCGTCACCCACGACCAGGAGGAGGCGCTGGAAGTCGCCAACCGTGTCGTAGTGATGGACAAGGGCAGGATCGAGCAGATCGGCTCGCCCAGTGACGTCTATGAAAGCCCGGCGACCGCCTTCGTGCACGGGTTCATCGGCGAATCGATCGAACTGCCGGTCCAGATCGAAGGCGGCGTGGTCCGGCTCGGCGAACGTGCGCTCGCCCTTGCCGCAGACGGGCTTGCGCCTGGCGCGTCAAAACTGTTCGTGCGGCGACATGACATGCTGGTCGGCCCGCCCGGCAGCGGCGCCTTCGAGGGCGCCGTGCAGCAGGTCCGGAATTTCGGTCCGGTGCAGCGGGCCGAAATCGCCTTGCTCGGCGGTGAGACCATCGAGATCGATGCACCACGCGACAAGGAACTCCGCGCCGGCGACGCCATCGGCCTTAATCCCCGCCGCTACCGGATATTTGCGGGCTGAGGCGTCCGCCGTCACTCCGGGCGATGCGTAGCATCCAACTATGGTGCGCAATTGCGCACCGGAGAATCTCGCGTTTGTGGCGCGAGAATCCGGGTTCAGCGCCCTGCGCTGCCCCGGAATGACAGCAACGATTTTCCGCAAAATTCACCTTTCAGCCACGGTTGGTATGCAACAACGGCCCCTCATTGGGGGCTTCTGTACATGCGCGCCGCGGCCGCGATATCAATCACTTTGCTACTCGCCGGCTGTGCCGGCAACGAAGCGCCGGTCCAGCAGCCGTCCATGTATGCGGATATGTCCGTCCCGGGCTCGAAGCTCGATGCGCAGGCTGCGGCGATCATGATCTCGCAATATCGCCAAAACAACGGCCTCGGCACCGTTGTCATCGATCCCGACCTGATGCGACTTGCGGACTCCCAGTCCGAGGCCATGGCGGCCGCCAACAAGATGGACCATGACGTCCGCGCGCCGCTCGCCAAACGCCTCAATGCCGGCAATTATCCCGCAACCGTAGCCGTCGAGAACGTCTCGGCCGGCTATCATACGCTGGCGGAAGCATTTTCCGGCTGGCGCGACTCGCCTCCGCACCGGGCCAACATGCTCAAGAGCGGTGTCACAAAATTGGGCATAGCAGCCGCCTATGCTCCAGGCACCAAGTACAAGGTGTTCTGGACCATGATCCTGGCCTCGACAGAGCCCCGATAAGCCAGACTTGATCCCCGGGATGCCTTAACGCCGTGGCGAACTGTCGCCATGGCCGCTCGCCATCTGCTAGTGTTCCCGCATGACAGATCACAATCCCGAAGCCGTCAGCGTCCCCGCCAACGCACAGCGCGTCCTGGTCTTGCAGGGCGGCGGCGCGCTCGGCTCCTATCAGGCCGGCGCCTATCAGTCGCTATGCGGTTATGGCTTCGAGCCCGAATGGGTCGCCGGCATCTCGATCGGTGCCGTCAATGCGGCCATCATCGCCGGCAACGAGGGTCACACCCGGGTCAAGCGGCTCAAGGAATTCTGGGAGATGGTCTCGGCGCCGGTGCCGTGGAAGCCGATCGGCAAGAGCGATCACAGCCGTGAGCTGTTCAACTCCAGCAGCGCCGCGCTGATCGCGACCTTCGGGGTGCCGGGCTTCTTCGTGCCTCGCCTGCCTCCCGCGCCACTCTGGCCGCCGGGCAGCCCGCAGGCGCAGAGCTACTACGACACCGCGCCACTGAAGAAGACGCTGGAGCGGCTGGTCGATTTCGACCGCATCAACGACCTGAAGACGCGCCTGTCGGTCGGCGCCGTCGGCGTCACCTCGGGCAATTTCAAATATTTCGACAATTACGAGTTCAAGAAGCTCGGCAAGAAAATCGGCCCCGAGCACATCATGGCCTCCGGCGCGCTGCCGCCGGGCTTTCCCTCCATCGTCATCGACGGCGAGCACTATTGGGACGGCGGCATTGCCTCCAACACGCCGCTCGACTTCGTGCTCGATGCCGAGATCGACCGCGACCTCCTGATTTTCCAGGTCGACCTGTTCAGCGCCCGCGGCGATTTGCCGACCTCTCTGCTCGAGGCCGCCGAGCGCGAAAAGGACATCCGCTTTTCAAGCCGCACGCGGATGAACACCGACAAGAACAAGCAGGTCCACAACGCCCGCAGGGCCGTGCGCGACCTGATCGGCAAATTGCCGGATTATTTGAAGAACGATCCGTCCGTCGAATACCTGGCGAAGGCGTCGCGCGAAAGCACCGTCACCGTGGTGCACCTGATCTATCGCAGCAAGAACTACGAATCCTCGTCCAAGGACTACGATTTCTCGCATGTTGCCATGGTTGAGCATTGGGAAAGCGGTGTACGCGACGTGCATCTGTCGATGCGCCACAAGGATTGGCTCGATCGGCCGCAGTCCGACGAGACCATGGTGACCTACGATCTCACGGGGGACGTCAGTGCGCCCCCGGCAAAAAGGAGCGAATAACATGGGTAGTCTGTCAGGCAAGAACGCCGTTGTCACCGGATCGACCAGCGGCATCGGCCTCGCTTATGCGCGCGCCTTTGCGGGGGCCGGCGCCAATGTCGTCATCAACGGCTTCGGCTCGCCGGAGGACATCGAGAAGGAGCGCACCAAGATCGAGTCCGATTTTGGCGTGAAGGCAATCTATTCGCCGGCCGACATGACCAAGCCGGCCGAGATCGCCGGGATGATCGCGCTCGGCGAAAAAACCTTCGGCTCGGTCGACGTCCTCGTCAACAATGCCGGCATCCAGTTCGTCTCGCCGATCGAGGAATTCCCGATCGAGAAGTGGGACCAGATCATTGCGATCAATCTGTCCTCGGCCTTCCACGGCATCCGCGCCGCGGTGCCCGGCATGAAGAAGCGCGGCTGGGGCCGCATCATCAATACCGCGTCGGCGCACTCGCTGGTCGCCTCGCCCTTCAAGTCGGCCTATGTGTCGGCCAAGCACGGCATCGCCGGCCTGACCAAGACCGTGGCGCTGGAAGTCGCGACCAACAAGATCACCTGCAACTGCATCAGCCCCGGCTATGTCTGGACGCCGTTGGTCGAGAAGCAGATCCCCGACACCATGAAGGCCCGCAATCTCACGCGCGAGCAGGTCATCAACGACGTGCTGCTCGATGCGCAGCCGACCAAGGAGTTTGTCACCTCCGAGCAAGTCGCAGCACTGGCGCTGTTCCTGTGCAGCGACGATGCCGCGCAGATCACCGGGACGAACCTCTCGATCGACGGCGGCTGGACCGCGGAGTAGGGCGGCGTTCTGTCGTGCCCCGGCTTGACCGGGGCATCCAGTACGCCGCGGCGTCTCGGTTCAATCACAGCCGTCTCGGAGTACTGGATCGCCCGGTCAAACCGGGCGATACGGCGAGAATCGTGCTGCCGTTCCTGTTCAACGGCTCCAGGCCAGGGCCGTCACAATGGCGGTCGACAGGTTCAATTCCGCGAACATGATCCTGCCGGCGACCACGAAAAGGACGCAGGCGAGCGTCAGCCGCAGCACCGTCTCCGGCACGCGCGTCGCGCTGTAGCTGCCGAGGATAATTCCGGGCAGCGACCCCAGCAGCAGCACGCCCATCAGATGCCAGTCGACCGAGCCGAGCATCCAGTGCCCGGCGCCGGCCACCAATGTCAGCGGCACCGCATGCGCGATGTCGGAGCCCACGATAGTCGCCATCGGCAGGCGCGGATAGAGCAGCAGCAGCACGGTGACACCGACCGCACCGGCGCCGACGGATGAAATCGAGACCAGCACGCCGAGCACGATCCCCGTGATCACGGTCGCGATGGCGGTGTTGCGCTCGTCGATCTGTTCCAGGCGCCGGCGATAGCGCTCCATGATCGACTTGCGGAAGATCAGCGACGTCGCCGTCAGCATCAGAGCAAAGCACAGCACGAGATTGACGAGATTGCGCTCGGAATCGCTCCTGAGATCGAGCTTCCACAGCACGAGCAGCGTGAGCGCGCTCGCCGGGATGCTGCCGCAGGCGAGCCGCAGTACCGCCGGCCAGTGCACGCTACGCGACCAGCCATGCACGATGCTGCCGCCGGTCTTGGTGGCGGCGGCATAGAGCAGGTCGGTGCCGACCGCGGTGGCGGGATGGATGCCGAACAGCAGGATCAGTAGCGGCGTCATCAACGAACCGCCTCCGACACCGGTCATCCCGACAAGCAGGCCGACGGCAAATCCCGAGGCGACATAGAGTGGATCAATCATGGTCTGGGGAATCTTAGGTTTATCTCGTCAATAGGGCAATACGACGTAGAATAAACTTTCCCAGCCGTGCAACTGCTTGGGTGGAATAAGAAAATTTGTGCTGCTGATGATAAATGGACAGCCGTTTTGCCTCTTCCGAGGCCGTGTCGCGAAATGCCATTCCGCGGCGAGCGGCTACGCTAGCGTCCAAACGCCAGCACGTGCAGCCCCAGCCGCTGCCGCACGATCCAGAACAGCAACACCGTCTCGAAGCTGAGCGAGATCGAGGTCGCGGCCGCGGCGCCATGGCCGCCGAAGCGTGGCACCAGCGCAATGCAGAGCACGAGGTTCATCACGAAGGCCAGTGCGTAGGCCAGCGCGCAGATCTTCTGCTGGCCGAGCATGTTGAGCAGGCGCTCGACCGGACCGATCGCGGCGCGCACCACGAGCCCGATCGCGGCGACGAACATGATGTCGTAGCCGACCACAAATTGCGGTCCGAACAGCCAGAGCAGCGGCTTGCCGAGCGCGAGCAGCACGGCCGTTGCCGCCAGCGACGGCCAGAAAGTCCAGTTGATGGCGTGCGCCACATAGGCCGACAGCCGTGCCTTGTCGCCGAGCGCATTGTATTCGGCGAAGCGATGCGCGGTCGTCGCCGACATCGCGTAGTGGATGAAGGAGACCAGCGCCAGCGTCTTCACCACCGCGAAATAGACGCCGACCTCGTCGGAGGGGCGGAACTGCTGAAGCACCAGCACATCGGTGTAGGACAGCAGCAGGTAAAAGCTCTCGACCAGCAGGATCGGCAGCGACACGGCGAGCCAGCCAGCGACGTCGTAGGCCTTCGGGCCGGGCTCGACATGATGGGCCAGCTTGTGGTTCAGCACGACCATCTGTCCGGTCATCGCAATCCACACTGCGCCGGCGCTGGCGACCATCGCGGCCACCGCGCCAAGATGATAGCCAAGCAGAAAGGCGCAGGCGGTGATGCCGATGATCAGCGCCTGCCGGATGATGAATTGCGGCATCAGGCCGAGCCGCATCCAGTCATGCGAGCGGGCAATGCCGTCCTGGGTGTTGGCGACGACGAATGCCGGCAGTGTCATGCAGCCGATATAGAGCGGTAGCGCTTCGGCGGGATCGATCCACGGCGACAGCAGCTTGACGATGCCGGCCAGCGCGAGCGACATCAACGCGGAAACGGCGAAGGTGAGCCAGCGGCTGCCGGAGAGAAAGCCGCGCAACAGCGCATGATCGCCGCTGGTGCGGTACTCCGGAATGATCTTTTGCGCGGAGGCCGAGATGCCGAAATCCATCATGCTGCCGAGCAGCAGCACCCAGGTCCAGACATAGACATAGATTCCGTAGTCGGACGTCCCCATCCAGCGCGCGAGCAGGACCTGCGCGAAATAGGCGAGACCCGCGCTGATCACGCGGATAATGAAGATGGTGCCGGCAAGCCGCCGCGTCAGCGACGCTTCGCTCGATCCGCCCGTCAGCTTGCCGCGCAACCGCGCGATCAGGCCGGCTGATCCGGTCGAAGCGGGCTCTGCATCCATCACGGCCACGTCGAAGATCCCTGGGCGCCCCGCATGCTGCGGCGGCCCTCGGAATTAGCAACCATTCGTTAAGATTCGGTTGGGTGGAGGTATGGTGCTGCACCATCCCCGGTGTCGTCCCGGCGAAGGCCGGGACCCATAACCACAGGGAGACGTTGCGGCGGGAAGCTAGTAACTCCGGATTTTCGCAAAACTATTGCTGCGGCGTATGGGTCCCGGATCTGCGCTCCGCTTCGCTGCGCTTGTCCGGGACGACAATCATTCCAAATTCGTATTGAACTCGTACGATTTCTCCGGCCCGACCAGCGTGAATTTCAGCGCTGCACCATCGGGCTTGGCGTCCGGCGGCAGCCCGTCAAGCTCGAAGGAGAAGCGTTTCACCCCTGGCGGGCTGTGCTCCACCGGCGCGGGAATCGGCAGCGACCAGTCGGGCGTCGGTCCTTCCACGTACAGATTGATGTTGCTGTTGTCCGGCGCAACCACATCGACCATCACATTCTTGGCGCCGTCGCGCCTGACGTCGCGGATGGTCAGCGGATTGGGATCGCCGATATTCGCGGGCTTCGGCACGGTGTCGAGCGCCGCACGCAGATTGGCGTCCTCGGTCGACGCGACGCTGTTGAAGCCAAGCTCGACGCTGGCCTCTACCGGAATACAGATTTTTTCGCACACCGCGTAATTGATCTCGGCCCGCAGCGTCACCGGCTTGTCGGCCGTCTTGGGAACGATACGGAGCGGCAGCACGATCTGATCGTGATAGCCGATCGAATGGCCGCCCGCGCCGTCGTCGAACTTCAGCGGTGCCGGCCACATGATCGTGACCGCCTCGACATTGTCCGACTTCGAGAAGTCGAACCGCGGCGGAACGCCGGAATCGCCGGGCGTGCGCCAGTAGGTCTTCCAACCCTGCTGGATCTGGAAGGCGATACCGCCGAGCAGGACTGCGCCGCTACGCGATCCCGCGAGCAGGCGCACCGCGGAATGTCCGTCGCGCTGCCACGGTGAAGCGTCGTCGGCGCGCGCGGTAAGCGCCAGCGACGACGCAACCAGGGTGGTCGCGACGCCAATCGCCGCACGCAGGGGAACTATGCTGAGCATGGTACGTCTTTACAGGGTCGCCCCGGGGCAAACCATTGAATTGCTTGTGATGGATGCACTGGAATCGATCGCTGCAAGCCTTGATTTGACAGCGGCCAGGGCCGACATCAGGATAGGAATCGAAACCGGAGTGCTTCACCGATGGCTCCTACTGGCAAAAGGACTGGCGACAGCACCCGGGGCGCGGGCTCATCATTTCCCAATTCGGCCGGCTATCTGGACGGCCGGCTCCTGATCGCGATGCCGGTGATGGGCGATTCCCGCTTCGAGCGCTCGGTGATCTATCTCTGTGCCCATTCGGCGGAAGGGGCGATGGGCATCATCGTCAACCATCCGGCCGGAAGCATCGATTTTCCGGAGTTGCTGGTGCAGCTCGGCATCATCAAGAAGGGCGAGCAGATCAAGCTGCCGGAGAACGCCGAGAGCATGAAGGTGCTGCGCGGCGGCCCCGTCGATACCGGCCGCGGCTTCGTGCTGCATTCCAGCGATTTCTACATCGACAACGCGACGCTCAGGATTGACGACGGCGTCTGCCTCACTGCGACCGTGGATATTCTGCGTGCGATCGCAAAGGGTTCCGGACCAAAGCACGCCATCCTCGCGCTCGGCTATGCCGGCTGGGCGCCAGGCCAGCTCGAGACCGAGATCCAGAGCAATGGCTGGCTGCATTGCGATGCGGATGCCGACCTGATCTTCGGCGACGACGTCGACGAAAAGTACGGCCGCGCCCTGCGCAAGATCGGCATCGACCCGGGCATGCTGTCGAACGAGGCCGGCCACGCGTAGTTGTGTGGTTGGCGTGACAAAGCCCCCTCAGCCGTCATTGCGAGCGTAGCGAAGCAATCCAGACTGTTCCCGCGGAGGAATTCTGGATTGCTTCGTCGCAAGGGCTCCTCGCAATGACGGAGTTTGTTGAGACGGCCGTGCTTTCATCATCTCGCGCCGAATCCTCTTCGACCCCTTCGTCGGGACGACAGCGGTGAATGCCGCCTACTCCGCCGCCTGCTGCTGCACCGTCGGCTCGGTCCCCGCAACCGTCGCACGCCGCATGTCGCGGGGCTGGGACTGGTCGTAGCGGCGGACGCGGTGCATGGTCTGGCGGTTGTCCCACATCACGAGGTCATGCAGCTTCCATGTGTGGACGTAGACGAATTCCGGTTGGGTCGCGTGCTCGTTGAGATCGCGCAGCAACAGCCGCCCCTCCGGCACGCTCATGCCGACCACCTTGCCCGCATGCGACGACAGATACAACGACTTGCGGCGATGCACCGGATGCGTGCGCACCAGCCGTTGCAGCACCGGCTTGAACATCTCCTTCTCCTCGTCGGTATATTCGCTGAAGCCGAGCGAGCCGCGCGAATACATCAGCGAATGTTCGCAGACGAGGTCCTCGATCTCCGTCTTGGTCTCGTCGTCGAGCGCATCATAGGCCGCGCGCATGTCGGCGAATTCGGTGTTGCCGCCCTTCGGGTTCACCACGCGCGCCGACAGCAGCGAAAATTTTGCGGGGATGGGGCGGAATGAGCTGTCGGAATGCCAGAGGCAATTGCCGAGATTGAACAGATGCGTGCGACTGTCCTTGGGCAGCGGCTTGCCGTCCTTGCCGAGGTTGGAAACATCGTTCAGCTTCGACGACAGCCGGTACTCGTCCTTGGTCATGACGTGCCCGCCGCGAGCTTCCTCGCGCTGGCCGAAATTGAGCGCGAAGACCATCTGCTGCTCGTCGTTGATGTCCTGATCGTGGAACACGAGCACCGCATATTTGTCCATGGCGGCCTCGACCTCGCGCGCCTCGCCCTCCGTGAGAGGCTTGCGCAAATCGAGACCGGAAACCTCGCCGACAAAATGTTTCTGAAGCTGCCGGATGGCGATCGTCATGGCGTTTCTCCCGCGAACCGCGAGCGGTTGGTCCCGCTCTGTTGACGAAAAAGCTACTCCGGCGATCGGCGTTGTCAACGCTGGCCGTGCATGGCTCTCACGCGTTGCGGGCCATCAGGCCGCCATCGACCGGGATCACCGCGCCGGTGAGGAAGGAGGCTGCCGGCAGGCACAGGCTCAGCGTCATGTGCGCGACCTCCTCGGGATCGCCATAGCGGCCGAGTGCGGTGCGGCGCTTTGCGTAGATGGTCTTGTGCTCCTCGGAGATGCGATCGGTGATTGCGGTACGGATCGGGCCCGGGCAAATGCAGTTGACGGTAATGCCCTCGCGGCCAAGCTCCACCGCCAGCGAGCGGGTCAGGCTCGCCACGCCGCCCTTCGCTGCCGAATAAGGGCTATGTAACGCGGTCGCGCCGAGCGCCTCGGTGGAGGCGATGTTGACGATGCGCGGGCTGTTTGATCTGCGCAGGTGAGGCAGCGCGGCGCGGACGATGCGCGGATGCGCCGTCAGCATCACCGCGATGCCCTTGGCCCAGGCGTCCTCGTACGCCTCGTCATCGATGGCGACGCGCACGGAGATACCGGCATTGTTGACGATGATATCGAGCCCGCCGAAATGCGCCGCGACATCATCGACCACGCGCTTGATCTCGCCGCCGTCGGCGACGTCGAGCTTCCAGGCCTTGGCCGAGCCGCCGCCCGCGGCTATCTCTTTCGCGACGGCCAGCGCGCCTCGCTCGTCATGGTCGGTCGCGGCGACGTGCGCACCTTCGGCCGCGAACACGCGCGCGGTCGCGCGGCCCATGCCGCTCGCTGCACCGGTGACGAGAACGGTGAGGCCCTGCACGGAGCGGCTGAGCTGCTTGAATTCGGACATGCTGCTTCCCCGAGTGGTTTCGTTTCTTGTTATGCGATTGACAAGGCTGGCATCGATCCGCAGACAGGTCAAACAAGCAAAACAAAAGGGGAGGACGTGATGGTGAACGAGCTGGATTTCACGGACAAGCAGGTGCTGGTCGTCGGTGGTTCCAGCGGCATCGGCAATGGCATCGCGCAGGCCTTTCGTGCCAGGGGCGCGACTGTCGCGGTCTGCGGCACGCGGGCCCAGCCTGCGGACTATTCGCCGGAGGAAGGCTCTGATCTGACGGGTCTTGCTTATGCGCAGCTCGATGTCGGCAATGCCGGCGCGATCGAGGCGTTCAAGCCGTCCTTCGATCGGCTCGACGTGCTCGTGCTCGCGCAAGGCGCGGTGCTCTATCGCCGCGGCGAATTCGAGATGAGTGGCTTTCGGAAAGTCGTGGAGGTCAATCTGATGAGCCTGATGGCGTGTGCGACACGGTTTCATTCCATGTTGCGGGATGCGAAGGGCGCGCTGATCATCGTGTCATCGACTGCGGCCTATCATTCCACCATGGGCAATCCCGCCTACAATGCGTCGAAGACCGGCGCGGTCGGATTGACGCGGACACTGGGTGAGGCCTGGGCCGAGGACGGCATCCGCGTCAACGGCATCGCGCCCGGCCTCGTCGACACCAAGATGACGAAAGTGACGACGGACAATCCCAAGCGGCTCGAAGGCGCGTTGTCGCGCATTCCCTTGCGGCGATTGGGCACGCCGGCCGATATGGCGGGCGCCGCGCTGTTCCTCGCATCGCCGCTGTCGTCCTACATCATCGGGCAGACGCTGGTCGTCGATGGCGGGCTTATTCTTTGAATCAACACAGGAAGTAGAGGGAACTGCACACCGTCTGATCGGTTACTTTGGCTGACCCCCGAGGAGGATCATCATGGACACGGATCGGATTGTTGGATCGGCCAAGGAATTCGCCGGACGCGCGGAAGGTGCGGCCGGCGACATGGCAGGCGATGCGAAGACGCAGGCATCGGGCAAGGCGCGGGAGGCTGCCGGCACCGTGCAGAATCTCTACGGCCAGGCCAAGGATGCCGTGCGCGACGCCAGCGACACTGCGGCCGGTTACGCCAAGGACGCCTACGAGAACAGCGGCGAGACGTTCCGCGACGGCACGCAGGCGATTGCCCAGAAGGTGCAGGATAATCCCCTGGGCGCGCTGCTTGTCGCAGGCGGCATCGGCTTCGCACTCGCGCTTCTGATGTCGCGCCCCGCGCGTCGCCCTCCGCCGCGCTGGCGCTATTAAGGCTCAGCGAGGAGCTCAGCCTGTTTTCGTGCCCCGGACGCAATGTGGCCCAGGCGATGCGGTGCATCGTTCGGAAAGGCCGCGTTGCCGAGCCGGGGCATATTCTTTGTGGGGTGCGCATCGGCAGGGTCGCGGCCCGCGCCGCCTTCCGGACAAAAGTCCAACTACCGGATCACTTCAGCCGATCGCCCGACGTTGCCAGGGGGCCGCGGGACCGCCGGGTTTTGAGCTGGATTGCGCGGCCCTGGCGCCGGCGCCAATTGCCGGGGTGCTGGCTGCGGCGAGCCGAAGCCGAAGAAATCGCGAATTGAGGGCGTTGCCTGCGCCGGCTGCGCCGGTCCCGGCTTCTTCGGTGCGAGCTTTGGCGGCGCGATCGCGGCGGCAGCACCGGGCGTCCCCGGAGCAGCATTGCCGCCGGGCGTGGTCGCCGCCATCGGCGTGTCGCCCTTGGCCTGCTCGCGGCCGACCTCGCGGCGCGGCCAGGCATAATCGTCGGCACGGCCTGCGGGCGCGGCCAGCGGCTCGCCCTTCACCAGCGTCTTCGCGGCAAGCGCATCGACAGAGGCGGGACGCGAGCCCGGTCCGCCCAGCAATTGATCGGTCGAGATCGAGGCGGCAACCAGCGGCACGATCGGGCCCGCCAGCGGTCGCGGCGCGGGCTTGCCGGGTTCAGCACTGGTGTCGGGCGTCGCCGGCTCACTCGGTAGCGCGATCGGGCCGGAGCGCCCTGCGAGCAGGCGGGTGATCTCGCGCTCGACATAATGCGCGAGCTTGCGTGCGCCGGGCTTGGTGAAATACACGCCGTCATAGCTGCGGAGCTGACGGATCTGGCCTTCGAAGTCCGGACCTTTCTGCAGGAAGCGGCCGGCTTCGTCGACAAAACCGTCCCAGACGTCGACATAGGTGATGCCGGCTTTGGCCGCGCCCTCGCGATAGAGCGAGTCCAGGAACAGCATGTCCGCCGTTCCCTTCGGTCCGCGGATCGCGGGCAGGCCGACCCAGAGCACCGGCACGCCCTTGGCCTTGAGCACGTTGGCCAGCTCCTCGATCTTTTTGCTGTAGAGCTCGACCCAGCGGTCGTCGCGGAATTCGTAGATGCCGTTCGGGTTACGGGCGGTCTTTTCGGGCGCGGTCACCGGCGCATCGGCGTTGTCGGCATCATCTTGCGGCAGGTCGGCGTCCGCGGGCTTGTCGTCCGGCTTGGCTGCGGTGTCGCCGGGCTTTGCATCGCCCGGCTTGGTATCGCCCGGCTTGGCCTGGGGTTTTGCCCGCGCGCCCTTGTCGTTCTTCTTGTCCTTGCTGTCCTTGTCGGCCGGCTTGTCGGTTTTGTCTGCGACAGGCTCGCGCATTGAGATGCGGTCGTTGAGCCCGAGCATGACGACGATGACGTCGGGTTTCTCGGTCTCGAGAATGCCCTTCGCTGCGGCCGCCCAATCGGAGGGCTCGCCCTTCGGTTGGTACTTGATCAGGCCGGACGTGGTCTTGTGCTTGCGGATCACGCCCATGTCGGGCTGTTCGAGATAGGCGTCTTCCAGGCCGTAGGCGAGCCAGTCCGCCATCGCATCGCCGATCACCAGCACGTTCTTGTCGGGGATCGTCTCGCGCTTCGCCGGCGCAGGTGCGCGCGAAAAATCCTGCCGCGGTGCTTGCTGCTGTTGCTGTTGAAATGGCGCGAAGAAGTCGCCGCCGAACCATCCGCCTCCGCCGCTGCGCGGTGGCGCCGCGCGCTGCGGCGGACCGCCGAAGCCCGGGAAGTTGAAGAACTGCGCCGAAGCGGGCCCCGCGATCAGGACCAGCATCGCGAGCGCCGTCCCCAGCGCGATCAACGGGCCGGTCTCGGTCAGCGCCTTGAACAGGGACTTGTGCTTCGACATGCGATCTCGGGCGCGTGCAACGGGGATCGGAACAGGCGCGGTATACTAACGGAATCAGGCCGCAAACGGGCAAATTCTCTTTGCAGAATCTGGTCCCATACACCGGGGATCAGTCACCTCCGTCAAGGCCGCCTGCCAAAATCCCTGTTCAGGGTTAGTTTCGGCGCGATTTTACCGTCCGCGCAGCCGTTCCAGCACGTCGGAGGAGGCAAATCCGTCCGCCGGCACCCCGATCGAGGCCTGGAAGCTGCGCAGCGCCTCCCGGGTCTGGCCGCCGAACTGGCCGTCCGGCGTGCCCTTGTAGAAGCCGCGCTGGACCAGGAGTTGCTGCAGTTCCAGTCGCTCGGTACGGGACAGCTCCCGTTCCTGCCGCGGCCAGGGCTGCACGAAGGGCTGGCCGCCGCGGAGGCGGTCGGCGAAATGGCCGATCGCCAGCGCATAGGCCTCGGCCGGATTATATTTCATGATGACCCGGAAGTTCTGCATCATCAGGAAGCCCGGGCCTTGCGCGCCGGCCGGCGCCAGCAGATAGGCTTTTTCCGCAGGATGCGGGAAGGGCTGATTGGCCGGACGCTTGAGGCCAAGCTTTTCCCATTGCGCGATCGACATCGCCTTGGCGCGGTCGGCCAGCATGTAGTTGAAGCCCTGCGGCACCACGACTTCAAAACCCCAGGTCTGGCCGGTCTGCCAGCCGTCCTTCTTCAAATTGTTCGCGGTCGAGGCGATCAGGTCGGTTGGATTGTCGACGACGTCGCGCCGTCCGTCGCCATCTCCGTCGACGGCAAAGCGCTTGAACGCGGTCGGCATGAACTGGGTCGGTCCGAACGCGCCGGCCCAGGAGCCGCGCAGCTGCTCGGGCCTGAGATCGCCGCGGTTGAGGATCTCCAGCGCGGACAGGAACTCGTCCTTGAAATAGGCCTGGCGGCGGCCGATACAGGCGAGCGTCGCTGTCGATTGCAGCACGCTGCGGTCGCCCATCTGCGTCGAGTAGTTGGACTCGATGCCCCAGATCGCGGCGATGATATAGCGATCGACGCCATAGGCCTTTTCGGTGGCGTCGAACTGCGCCTTGTATGTGGCGAGCACGTCCTTGCCCTTGGCGAGGCGGTTGTCGTTCACGAGGATGTCGAGATAGTCCCAGATCGACTTGGAAAACTCCGGCTGCGAATCCATCAGGTCCATGATGCGCAGATCGGGGGTGAGCCCTGCGGTGAAGCGCTGAAAATTCTCCTGCGTGATGCCGCGCCGTGCGGCATCGGGCCACATCCCGGCGACGCAAGCGTCGAAATTCGCTGCCGCCTCGCGGATCGCCGCCGCGGTCATCAGCGGATGGCCGGAGGCCCCGTCCTCACCGCTCCAGGGTTGAGCTCCCGTTTGGCCGCCACCGGGCCCGGGGGCAGGCTGCGAGGGCGCCGGGTTCGAGCCCGAAAAGACGCCGCCAAACAGGTTCGACAGGCCGTTTTGCGCCTGCGCGGAAACGGGGCACAGCAACGCCGCCGCAATCATGGTTGCGCCGGTCAGCGATCCAGCCCGTTTTGCCAGTCCTGCCATCGATTGCATCATATCCCACCCGTCCGGCCGAAAATCCGCCATCAGGAGGCCTCGTTACGGTTGCCAATAGCTTAACAAAGGTGAAATTTCGGTGGCGGCCTTTTTCTCAATTCCACGGGCGGAGCCCTATATCCGCCTTTGTTAGCGGCTGCAAAACGGTTAGCAAGATGCCATTGCTTCTTTCACATGTGTCCCGAGGTATTCGATCAATCACATGAAAATCCGCAAAGCTGTATTCCCCGTCGCCGGCCTCGGCACCCGCGTCCTGCCCGCCACCAAGGCCATGCCAAAGGAAATGTTGACCATCGTCGACAAGCCGCTGATCCAGTATGTCTATGACGAGGCCAGGGAAGCCGGGATCGAGCACTTCATCTTCGTCACCGGCCGCAACAAGAATGTCATCGAAGACCATTTCGACCGGATGTTCGAGCTCGACGCGACGCTCGCCGCGCGCGGCAAGAAGGCGGAGCAGGACATTCTGGCGGAGAACCAGCCCGAAGCCGGCGCC
The DNA here is from genome assembly GCF_055807395.1 of Bradyrhizobium sp. Kon10. NCBI lineage: Bacteria > Pseudomonadati > Pseudomonadota > Alphaproteobacteria > Hyphomicrobiales > Nitrobacteraceae > Bradyrhizobium > Bradyrhizobium sp. Kon10. The sequence continues at coordinate 30,445 of NZ_JBVVOZ010000032.1, forward strand.
GTCAGCTTCACCCGCCAGCAGGCGCCGCTCGGTCTCGGCCACGCGGTCTGGTGCGCGCGCGATATCGTCGGCAACGAGCCGTTCGCGGTCGTGCTGCCCGACGAGCTCGTGCTCAACACGCCGGGCTGCCTGAAGCAGATGATCGAGACGGCCGGCAAGCTTGGCGAAAAGTCCAATGTCATCGCGGTCGAGGCGGTGCCCGACCATCTCACCCATCAATACGGCATCTGCGGCGTGGGAAAACGCACCGGCAGGATGTTCGAGGTCGACGGCATGGTCGAGAAGCCGGCCAAGGGCACCGCGCCCTCCAATCTCTCGATCACCGGCCGCTACATTCTCCAGCCGGAGATCTTCAAGATCCTGGAGACCCAGGAGCGCGGCGCCGGCGGCGAGATCCAGCTTACCGATGCCATGATCGGGCTCGCGAGATCGCAGAGATTCTACGGCGTCGAATTCGAGGGCGAGCGTCACGATTGCGGCTCCAAGCCCGGCTTCCTCCGCGCCAACATCGCCTACGGCCTGAAGCGACCTGAGCTGCGTGACGGGCTGATCGCGGAGATGAAGAGGTATCTGGGGCAGTAGGGCGGCTAGTCGTCCCGCGAAGGCCGGGACCCACATCGCGTGATCCGTCGATTGCGGTTAATACTAATCCCGAACGACCAGCTTTCGCAAAAGTTCTCCCTGTGGTTATGGGTCCCGGCCTTCGCCGGGACGACACTGAGAGTGCTGCGATTGCGTCGCGCCCAATGACGGCGACAGAGCCGCCGTTCACGCCACCAGCGACAGCTTCGGCAAGCTCGCCACCACGGACTGGTTGCGGCCGCCGGCCTTGGCGGCGTAGAGCGCCTTGTCGGCAGCGGCGACCAGGATCGGCCAGTCCACGTCGGCGGTAGGAACGAGGCTGGCGACGCCGCAGGACACGGTCGATCCGGCCTGGGCGTCGGACCAGCCCTGAACCTTGCGGCGGATGGTCTCTGCGATCTTGAACGCGTCCTCCGCCGCGGTGTCCGGCAGCAGCACCGCGAATTCCTCGCCGCCATAGCGCGCGGCGCAGTCGCCGGCGCGGCGCACGGAATCGGAGATGCAGATGGCAATGCCGACCAGCACCTGATCGCCGGCCTGATGGCCGAACGTGTCGTTGTACGCCTTGAAATGATCGGCATCGATCATCAGCAGCGCGACCGGCGTATTCTGCCGCATGGCGCGCCGCCATTCGAGATCGATCGCCTGGTCGAACTTGCGGCGATTGCGCAGGCCGGTGAGCGCGTCCGTCGTCGCCATCTCCTCGAGCCTGCTTTCGGCATCGGCGCGGCGGCCGATCTCGCGGGCGAGCACCAGGGTCGACGCCAGCACGAACAGGATCAGCGCCAGCACCACGGCGCCGATGCGATAAGCTTCCCTTTGCCACAGCTCGAACACGGCGCTGAGCTGCTTGCCTGCGACGACGAACATCGGACCGGAGCCGTTGCTGCGCACGTAGAGGCGCGGCGTCGCGTCCACCGGACCCTGGCCCGCGAAGGAGCCGCCAGCCTTGAGATTCTCGGGCTTCCAGTTCTGTTGGGTCCCGAGATTCTTGCCGATGATGTCGAGGTCGAACGGCCGCCGCATCATGATGGTGCGGTCGCGCTTGAGCACGGTGATGGTGTCCGCGGGATCGAGGTTCAGCCGTTCGAACAGCTCATGGAAATAGCTGAAGCGGATCGAGCCGGCGACGACGCCCATGAAGCCGCCGTCGGTGTCGCTGACGCGTCGGCTCAGCACGATCGAATAGGCGCCGCGGAACAGCATCGGGCGGCTGATGAACAGTCCGGCGTCGGGGTGGTCACGATGGACCTTGAAATACTCCTCGTCGCTGCGGTTCTCCGGCTGGGCATCGAGCGTCGAGGCGTCAATCGTCAGCCGGCCGTCGGCATCGAACACCTGGATGGCGCCGAAATGCCGGGCCGTGGTCGCATGATCGAACAGGATGAGGTGACGGATCGGCTTCGAGACCGTGGCGATCTCGGGCAACAGCACGTTGCCGGCGACCGCCTTCAGGGACAGGTCGTAGATCTCGATATTGCGGCTGATGTCGGCTTCGATCGACGTGGCCAGGTTTTCCAGCGTCTGGCGGGCCAGCGCCTCCTCGCCGCGGCGCATGTCCAGCATGACGTTGACGCAAATGGCGGAAAAGCCGATCACCGTCACGACCGACGAGATGATCAGCAGCTTCGCCGAAATCCGCCACGGCCGCCGGGCCGTGACATCGCGCCATCGAGACAGCATCCTTTGCTCCCGGCCTTAGTGGATGCGCCCGAAAGCTTGCGTAGTGTTTAAGGCGGGACGGCGCTGTCGCAATGAGTTAAGAAACGGTTTCCGGGGCTAGCACTTTTCGGCAAGGTCGGGATCCCAAGGTTGGGGCCGATGAGCGATCGAGGATGACGGTGAACGACTACGACGCATTGCGCGATTACCTGATGCGGCAGAAGCAGACGGAATTCGTGCTGAGCTACGAGCAGATCGAGGAGATCGTCGGTGCGGCCCTGCCGCGCGCGGCCAATCGTGCCTCATGGTGGGACACCTCGCGCAGCCCCGACATCCAGATGCCGCAGCGCGAAGCCTGCCTCGCTGCGGGTTTCAAGGCGACGCGGATGCCGGACGGCCAGAGCGTGCGGTTCACGAAGCAGAAGAGCGACCGGCGGCGACCCGGCTGAGCGCCACAAGCTCTTCTTCCCTTCTCCCCTTGTGGGAGAAGGTGGCGCGAAGCGCCGGATGAGGGGTTGTGTCCGCAATTGAGAGATTGCGTTCTTGGAGAGAGACCCCTCACCCCCGCTCGCTTCGCGAGCGGACCCTCTCCCACAAGGGGAGAGGGAAAACAGTCAGCTCGCCGCTTCCAGCCGCACTTCCGTCAGCAGTCGCATCGCGGCGTCGGCGTCCATCGGCTCGCCGAAGGCGAAGCCCTGCGCGTATTCGCAGCCCAATTGGTAGAGCTCGACCGCGTCGGAATCGGTCTCGGCGCCTTCCGCCACCACGTCCATGCCGAGATCATGCGCAAGCGCGATGATCGACTTCAGGATCACCGGGCGCGTGCCGCGCGTGGTGGTGCGGACGAACGACTGGTCGATCTTGATGGTGTCGAACGGGAAGCGCTGCAGATAGGCCAGCGACGAATGGCCGGTGCCGAAATCGTCCAGCGACAGCCCGGTGCCGAGCTCGCGGATCCGCGTCAGCATCTGTGCCGCGTGCTCGGGATTTTCCATCACCAGCGATTCCGTCAATTCCAGCTTCAGCGTGCCGCGCGCCACCGACGAGCGCGACAGCACGGTGCGGATGTCGTGAATCAAATCGTGACGCAGCAATTGCCGCGAGGAGACGTTGACGGAGGCGAAGATCGGCTCGCGCGAGCGCATCGCGCGCTGCCAAATCGAGAGCTGCTTTGCGGTCTGGTCGAGCACGAACATGCCGAGGTCGATGATCAGGCCGGTCTCTTCCGCGATGGTGATGAATTCCGACGGGGCCATGCGCCCGAGCTTCGGGTGATCCCAGCGCACCAGTGCCTCGAAGCCCGCGACCGATCGGTCCTCGAGCCGGACGATCGGCTGGTACAGGATTGTGAGCTCCTGCCGCTCGATGGCGCGGCGCAGCTCGCTTTCCAGCGTCAGGCGGTCGGTCTTGCGGGCGCGCATCGCCGGCTTGTAGACGTCGATGCGGTCGCCGCCGATTCGCTTGGAATGGTACATCGCAAGCTCGGCGTCCTTGGTGATCTCGTCGGTGAGCTGAACCTGCGGATCGGACAAAGCGAGGCCGATCGACGCGGTCAGGAAGATCTCGCGGTCGTTGAAGGCGATCGGCGCGCGGATGGTCTTGCGGATGGTCTCGGCGAAGGCGGTGATGCGGGCCGGGTCCTGTTCCGAGAGCAGGATCAGGCCGAACTGGTCGCCGGCAAGCCGCGCCAGCGTGTCCTGCGGCTTCAGGATGCGGGTGAGGCGGCGGGCGAGCGTCAGCAGGATGGAATCCCCGACCGCGATGCCGACGGAATCGTTGACCTGCTTGAAGCGGTCGAGATCGATCACCATCAGCGTCGGCCGCAGCGTCGGCATGGTCTTGGCGAAATGCGCCACCGCGCCTAACCGGTCCATGAACAGTTTGCGGTTGGGCAGGCCGGTGAGGTTGTCATGCACGGAATCGTGCAGCAGGCGCTCTTCGGCGTTGCGCAGCTCGGTGACGTCGGTGAGCGTGCCGACCACGCGCGAGACCTCGCCGTCCGAGCCGACCACGGGGCGCGCCTTCAGCGCGAACCACATGAAGTGACCGTCCGGCGTGCGCAGGCGGAAATCCTGCACCAGACGGCCGCGGCGCTGGTCGAGCACGCTGTCGAGCGCGGCGCGGAAACGGTCCTGGTCGAGCGGGTGCAGCACTTCCAGCCACGACGCCGCCGGGCCTTCCAGCGTCCCGCGCTTGAGGCCGAGCAGGGCTTCGGTCTCGGGGCTGGTGAAAACCTTGTCGGCGGAGACGTCCCAGTCCCAGATCAGATCGCCGGAACCGGCCAGCGCCAGCGCGCGGCGCTCGATATCGGACACGATTCCGGTGGTGGCGCCGCCGCCGGCAAAAGCGTGTTGCATGACCGTGAAACCGATCAGCATCACGATCAACACCAGGCCGCCGAGCAAAGCGGGGCCGACGATGTCGTTGGTGACGGAGCCCGCGACCGCCATGCCGGCTGCGACCACCCAGACCACGAGCAGGAACCAGGTCGGGATCAGCAGCACCGCGCGGTCGAAGCCGTGGGTCGAAAGATAGACGATCAGCGCGAAGCCGGCGAACGCGATCAGCACCAGCGATATGCGCGCAATCCCGGAGGCGACGGCGGGGTCGAACAGAGCGAGCGCCACCAGCGAGCCCAGGAAGGCGAGCCAGCCCACCGTGATGTGCGAATAGCGCACATGCCAGCGGCTGAGATTGAGATACGCGAACAGGAACACCAGCAGCGTCGCGGCCAGGATCGCTTCGCCCGCCGCGCGCCAGATGCGCTCGGCGTTGTTCGACATATCGAGCACCTTGCCCCAGAAGCCGAAATCGACGCCGATATAGACCAGCACCGCCCAAGCCAGCGCCGCCGCCGCCGGGAACATGATGCTGCCCTTCACCACGAACAGAATGGTGAGAACGAGAGCGAGGAGCCCGGAGATGCCGATCACGATGCCCTGGTACAGCGTGAAGGAATTGACCTTGTCCTTGTAGGCCTCAGGCTCCCACAGATAGAGCTGCGGCAGCTTGTCGGTGCGCAGTTCCGCGACGAAGGTGATGACGGCGCCCGGATCGAGCGTGACGCGAAAGACGTCGGCGGTCGGGCTTTCCTGCCGCTCCGGCCGGTCGCCGGTCGAGGGCGTGATGGTCGCGATGCGCGACAGCCCGAGGTCGGGCCACAACAGCCCAGAGGAGACGATGCGGTAATGCGGGGCGACGATCAGGCGGTCGAGCTGGTCGTCGGTGTTGTTGGCGAGCGCGAACACCACCCAGTTCTGGCCGCCTTCGCGGGCGCGCACCTCGATGCGGCGCACGATGCCGTCGGTCGCGGGCGCGGTGGAGACCTGGATCCGATCCGCATCGCTGCGCTGGTGCTCGAGCACGCCGGTGAGGTCGATCGCGGGCGCGTCGCCGCGGACGCTGACAGCGTCAAGCGCGCGCGCAGGTGACGCGGCGACAAGAATCATGAGGCCCAGCGCGAAGGGCGCGAGGCACCTGATCAGACCCAAGGTCAGTTCTCCGCGTTCGACGCAAACTCTGAGTGCGATGCTGGCACGTAAAGGCGATTTCAGACCGGACCAAGGTGGTTCGGTGCGTGGCGATAGATGCCACGAAAGCAAGGAGAATCAAAGGGTTTCCGGCTTGCCCTGTGGGTGGAGACCTAGACCTCCAACACAATTTTGCCAATATGTGCGGAGGTCTCCATCCGCCGGTGCGCGTCGGATGCCTTTTCCAGCGGGAATGAGCTGTCCATCAGCGGTTTGACGCGACCTTCGCGCAAAAGCGGCATGACCTTCTGTTCGATCGCCGCGACCATCGCTGCCTTATCCGCATTAGTACGGGGGCGCAGCGTGGATCCGGTATGGGTCAGCCGCTTCACCATCACCTTGGCGATGTTGACGGTGACCTTGGGGCCGTTGAGGGTTGCGATCTGGACGATCCGGCCATCGACCGCGGCGGCGTCATAATTGCGATCGACATACTCGCCGGCGACCATGTCGAGGATCAGATTGACGCCGCCATTGCCGGTCTCCGCCTTGACCACGGCGACGAAGTCCTCGGTCTTGTAGTTGATGGCGCGATCAGCCCCCAACTTGAGACAGGCGTCGATCTTGTCCTGCGAGCCGACGGTGACGAATACCTTCGCGCCGAACGCTTTCGCAAGCTGGATCGCCATGGTGCCGATGCCGGAGGAGCCGCCATGGATCAGCAGCGTCTCGCCGGCCTTGAGCCCGCCGCGCTCGAACACATTGTGCCAGACCGTCATCAGGGTTTCCGGCAGCGCACCGGCTTCCGTCATCGACAGGGACGGCGGTACGCTCATCGCCTGCGCGTCTTGGGCGATGCAGTACTGCGCATAGCCCCCGCCGGCGACGAGCGACATCACCTTCTCGCCGATCTTGTGCCGCTTGGCGTTGCTGCCGACCGCCACCACTTCGCCGGCGATCTCGAGGCCCGGCAGGTCGCTGGCGCCGGGCGGCGGCGGATAGGCGCCGGAGCGCTGCGCCACGTCGGGCCGGTTGACGCCGGCGGCCTGCACCTTGACCAGGATCTCGTCCGGGCCGGGCTGCGGCAGAGCCCGTTGTTCCGGCACCAGCACCTCCGGTCCGCCGGGCTTGGAGATGGCGACCACGGTCATTTGCGCGGGCAGCTTGTCCATGATGTGTCCTTGAGCAAAGGTGCGGGATGCAACGAGGCCATTGCTTAGCCAGCGCGGCCGAGGCTGGCAACCGCCTCAGCTGCGGACCGACCAGCGCGAACGCAGGAGGAACGATATGGCGACGGAAGACGACGACCGCCCGCGCAAGAAAGTCACCCACGAGATCGGACAGGATCTCTCACTGTTGTCGCTCGAGGAACTGACCGAGCGCGTTGCGCTGCTGAACAGCGAGATCGCGAGACTGGAGCAAGCCGCCGCCAGGAAGCGCGCCTCGCGCGATGCGGCCAACAGCGTGTTCAAGTCTTAGTGAGACAAAACAGGCGTCGTCCCGGATCTGCGCTGAGGCTTGTCCGGGACGACAGCGAAAGGTGTTGCGCCAGCCTCTGTTCCGCCACCCGCTCGGCCACTGGCCGACATGGCTAACGAACCCTCAAAAAATTCGCTCGTTTACTCGACATTAAGCTTTCGGGTTTATGACTGGAACGTCCTCGTTTGGACACCGAGTGGCTCCTGTCCACTCTGTTTGACGCCTCCCTGTTATCAACTTTCAAAGCCGCCGGTTTTCCGGCGGCTCTTTTTTGTGTCTCATTCCGGTTGAATTTCGAGGAAAGACCCGCGGAAACCATATCCGCGCTTGTCGCTGGACTCCCGCTCCCGCCCGCGCAATGATTTGTTCATCATAAGCCGGCGCCAAAGCCGGGCAGGTAAACAGTTGCGTAAGGGGCGTTAACCATGGAACGTTTGCAAGCCGAGGGCGCTCTCGTTCAACTCAGCGAGCGGTTCACCAATTCTGCGGCCTTCGGCGTCCTGTTCCGCGAGGGCATGGACCTCGTCGAGGAGACCGCCGCCTATCTCGACGGCGCCGGCCGCACTGAGGCCAAAGCGCTCGATCGCGCCGTCAGCCTCACCTACGCCACCGAGAGCATGCGTCTCACCACCCGCCTGATGCAGCTCGCCTCATGGCTGCTGCTGCATCGCGCGGTCAAGGAAGGCGAGATGACGCTGGGCCAGGCCAATCGCGAGAAGACCAAGGTCAAGCTTTCGGCCGCCGATCCCGGTGCCGCGGACACCATCGAGAAGCTGCCGTCGCAGTTGCAGGACCTGATCCATCGCTCGATGAGCCTTCAGACCCGCGTGCGCCGCCTCGACACCACCATCCACACCCCACCGGCCGAACAGCCGATGATCGGCAATCCGCTGGTGCCGCACCTCAACGCGCTGAAGGCCGCGTTCGAGCGGTAAGCGCCAACCCCCGCATTGCGAGCGAGGCGAAGCAATCCAGAAGGTCTCCACAGAGGCAGTCTGGATTGCTTCGTCGCAAGTGCTCCTCGCAATGACGAGAGCCCCCCAAAACAAAAACGCCCCCGGCTTCCCGGGGGCGTTTTTCGTATCCCGCCGTGCGGCCGGATCAATCCTTTTTGAGGAAGCCCGAAAACTTCTTCTGGAAGCGCGAGACGCGGCCGCCGCGATCCATCAGCTGGGCGTTGCCGCCGGTCCAGGCCGGGTGCGACTTCGGGTCGATGTCGAGGTTCAGCGTGTCGCCTTCCTTGCCCCAGGTGGAGCGGGTCAGGTACTCGGTTCCGTCGGTCATCACGACCTTAATCGTATGATAATTCGGATGAATCTCGGCTTTCATGGCAATTCCTAGGGCGACGGCGCCGCTCGCTTGAGTGATGATCGATGACGGATTTGGCGGCTCTATACCCCAGAGACCCCCCAAAGACAAGCTGGCCGCCCTAAAACAAGCCATTGTGGGACAAGGAGAACCGGGCGGTCACCTAAGGGATATCCCGGATTTGCCACTCCCCCTGTGGCGGCCTATGTGGAGCACACTTATCCCCTGGGTCCGATCTCATGAGCGCAGTCGAACGGCTTGACGACCAGTACCGCGACGAGGGCCTCCAAATGTCCGGCGAGGCCCCGTCCATCGAGGCCGATCTGATCGAGCAGCCTGCGAAGGGCCGCGCCAAGCTGCGGCCGCTGCTGGCGCTCGCGCCCTATGTGGCCCGCTATCGCGGCCGGGCGGCGCTCGCCTTCGTGGCGCTGACCGTTGCCGCTCTGACCACGCTGCTGGTGCCGGTCGCGGTGCGCCGGATGATCGATTTCGGCCTGACGCCGGAAGGCATCGCGCTGATCAACAGCTACTTCTCCGTGATGATCGCGGTCGTCGGCGTGCTCGCGCTCGCAAGTGCATCGCGCTACTACCTCGTGATGACGATCGGCGAGCGCATCGTCGCGGATTTGCGCCGCGATGTCTTCGCCCATCTGCTGTCGCTGTCGCCGGCCTTCTTCGATTCCGCGCGCAGCGGCGAACTCGTCTCGCGCCTCACCGCCGACACCACCCAGATCAAATCCGCGGTCGGCGCCTCGGTCTCGATCGCGCTGCGCAATGTCATGATGTTTTTTGGCGCGGCGGCGATGATGGTGATCACGAGCCCGCGCCTCTCCGGCTTCGTGCTGCTCGCGATTCCGCTGATCGTGCTGCCGCTGGTCGCCTTCGGCCGCTGGGTGCGGCGGCTGTCGCGCAATGCGCAGGACACGCTCGCCGAGGCCTCGGCCTATGCGGGCGAGCTGGTCGGCGCGATCCGCACCGTGCAGGCCTATACCAGCGAAGGGCTGGCCGCGAAGCGCTTTGGCGGCGAGGTCGAGCAGGCCTACGAGGCGGCGCGCACCTCGACCCAGGCGCGGTCGGTGCTCACCGCCATCATCATCTTCATCGTGTTCGCAAGCGTGGTCGCGATCCTCTGGATCGGCTCGCATGACGTGCTCACCGGCGCCATCACCCCGGGCCGCCTCGGCCAGTTCGTGCTCTATGCGGCGTTCGCCGCCGCGGGTCTCGGCCAGCTCAGCGAAGTCTGGGGCGAGGTCTCGGCCGCCTCGGGCGCCGCCGAGCGCCTGTTCGAGATCCTGCATGTGCAGCCCGACATCGCCGCGCCGGCGGTGCCGCGCGCGCTGCCGGTGCCGGCGCGCGGCGAGGTCGGTTTCGACCGCGTCAGCTTCGCCTATCCAACCCGGCCCGACGTCAACGTGCTCGATGCCGTCTCGTTCAGCGTGCGTCCGGGCGAGAAGGTGGCGATCGTCGGCCCGTCGGGCGCCGGCAAGAGCACGATCTTTCATCTGCTGCTGCGCTTCTACGATCCGCGGGGCGGGGCCATCTCGCTCGACGGCGTGCCGGTCAGGTCGGCCGATCCGCGCGAGTTCCGCGCCCGCATCGCGCTGGTGCCGCAGGAATCGACCGTGTTCGCCGCGAGCGCCCGCGAGAACATCCGCTTCGGCCGGCCCGATGCGACCGACGCCGAGGTCGAGCGTGCCGCCGAGCTGGCGCACGCCACCGAGTTCATCCGCCGCATGCCCGAAGGTTTCGAGACCCCGCTCGGCGAGCGCGGCGTGACGCTGTCCGGCGGCCAGCGCCAGCGCATCGCGATCGCGCGCGCCATCCTGCGCGATGCGCCGCTGCTGCTGCTCGACGAAGCGACCTCCGCGCTCGATGCCGAAAGCGAGACGCTGGTACAGACCGCGCTCGAGGAGCTGATGCGCCATCGCACCACGCTGGTGATCGCGCATCGCCTGGCAACCGTGCTCTCTTGCGACCGCATCCTGGTGATGGACCAGGGCAGGATCGTCGAGCAGGGCACGCATGCCGAGCTGGTCGCGGTGAACGGGCTTTATGCGAGGCTGGCGAGGCTGCAGTTCGAGGGGGCGTGAGGCGCCGCCTCATCCGCGATTAGCGGCACTTCGGCGAGAGCGCCGGGACGTTCGCCCACGGCCAGTTCTTCCAGCTGCCGTCCTCATCGACGCACGGGGCAGGGCTGCTCGCCGGATGAGGCGCACTTGCTGTCCTCGGCGGCGCGGCGAAGTGCTGGTCCACATAGGTCGTGGACAGATATCCGGCGACGATGACGCCCAGCAACACCGAAGAGCCCTTGGCCAGATCGCTCAGCTTCATCGGTCGTCTCCATCTGCTTCCCATCCGCCACGGATAGCAAAGATCGTGGCATCTCTCAGTGACAGACGTCACGGCCGCCAAATCATCTTCAACACCGGCCGCCCTGAGGTCGGATTCACATCGTCGCCGGCCTGCGCAAAGCCGTTGCGCTCGTAGAAGCGGATGGCGCGGGCATTGTCCTTGTTGACCAGCAGCGTGACGCCTGACGGTGACAGGCGCTTGGCTTCCTCGACCAGCAGCCTTGCCGCGTCGGAGCCCCAATGATTGGGGTCGACCACCAGCTGGTCGAGATAGCCGTCGCCGTCGATCGTGACGAAGCCGGTCAGCGCGCCATCCTGCTCGGTGACGACGATCGAGGCCTTCGGCACCAGATCCTTGCGCCAGCGCTCGCGCCACCAGCCCAGCCGCGCGGCGAAGTCGATCTGCGGATAGGCCTGCTGCCAGGTGCGGTGCCAGAGCTCGATCGCCGCCGCCTCGTCCGCGTCGCGATAGGGGCGGAGGTGGAGCGCGCTCACTACCGCTCCGTCAGCTTCAGCTCGATGCGACGGTTGCGCTTGTAGGCCTCTTCGGTGTTGCCGGGGTCGAGCGGCTGGAATTCGCCGAACCCGGCGGCGACCAGGCGCTGGGCCGGCACGCCGAGCGAGATCAGATATTGCACCACCGAGATCGCGCGCGCCGCGGACAGGTCCCAGTTCGACTTGAAGTTCGGGCCATTGACCGGGCGCACGTCGGTGTGGCCGTCGACGCGGAGCACCCAGGCGATCTCCGGTGGGATCTTCTTGTCGAGCTCGATCAGCGCGTTCGCCACGGTGTCGAGCTCGGCGCGGCCCTCGGGCAGGAGCGTGGCCTGCCCGGTATCGAAGAACACTTCGGACTGGAACACGAAGCGGTCGCCGACCACGCGGATATCCGGCCGGTTGCCGAGAATGGCGCGGAGCCGGCCGAAGAATTCGGAGCGGTAGCGGGACAATTCCTGCACACGCTGCGCCAGCGCGACATTCAGGCGCGACCCCAGATCGGCAATTCGATTTTGCGATTCCTTGTCGCGCTTCTCGCTGGCGTCGAGCGCTTCTTCCAGCGCCGCCAATTGCCGGCGCAGCGCACTGATCTGCTGATTCAGCACCTCGATCTGCGCCAGCGCCCGCGCCGAGACCGCTTTCTCCGAGTCGAGCGCCTTGCCGAGCTCGGCGGTCTTGCCCTGCGCGTCGTTGCCGGCATTGGCGAGGCCCTCATAGAGGCCCTTCATGCGGTCGCGCTCGGATTCGGCCGAGGCGAGGCCGGCTTTCAGCTGCGAGACCTGGTCGTCGAGCGAGAGCTTGCCGAGCTTCTCCAGCGAGAGCAATTCGTTGAGCTGCGCGATCTTGGCGTTGAGCTGCTCCAGCGCCTTGTCCTTGCCGGTGACCTCCTGCGACAGGAAGAACTGCACGACCAAAAACACCGAGAGCAGGAACACGATCGACAGCACCAGCGTCGACAGCGCGTCGACGAATCCGGGCCAGTAGTTGAAGGCGCCTTCGCTGCGCCGGCCGCGGGCTAAAGCCATGATGCTCAACTCTTCTCAGGCTGGCGCGCGATGCGTTCCAAGAGGCGCCGGATCTCGCGGTTCTGCTCACCCTGGCCGTCGGCCCATTCGCGGATCATCTGCTGCTCGGTGCGCATGTGCGAGACCAGCGCCTGGATCGCTTCGGCGAGACTGGCCATCGACGCGGTGGTGCTGCGGCTGGCGGTGCCTTCCTCGAGCACGCTGCGCAGCCGCTCGACCGCGGCCTGGAGCTCGCCGCTGGCAACGCCGCCGCTCGCTGCGGCGACCACCTCGCCGCTGCCATATTCGCGCACGGTGGTGGCGAGCCAGTCCTCGAGGTCGGTGTAGAAACGGTTCTGGGCTTGGCTCGATTGCAGGTCGAGGAAGCCGAGGATCAGCGACCCGGCAAGGCCGAACAACGAGCTCGAAAACGAGATGCCCATGCCGCCGAGCGGCGCGGCGAGACCTTCCTTCAACGTATCGAACAACGCGCCGGAATCGCCCCCGACCTTGAGACCGTCGATCACCTTGCCGACCGAGCCGACCGTCTCGATCAGGCCCCAGAAGGTGCCGAGCAGGCCGAGGAAGACCAATAGCCCGGTCATGTAGCGGGAAATGTCACGGGCCTCGTCCAGGCGGGTCGCGATCGAATCGAGCAGATGCCGCATGGTCGTCTGCGTGATCGTCATCCGCCCGGAGCGTTCGCCGCCCAGGATCGCCGCCATCGGCGCCAGCAGCTTGGGGTGCCGGGCCGGCGCCAGGCCGGGATCGGCGATGCGGAAATTGTTGACCCAGGAGACCTCGGGATAGAGCCGGATCACCTGGCGAAAGGCCAGGATGATGCCGATGAACAGCACCCCGCCGATCAGGGCGTTGAGGCCCGGATTGGCGAAGAAGGCCTGGATGATCTGCTTGTACAGCACCACGCCCACCAGCGCGCACAGCACCAGGAACACCAGCATCCGCACCAGGAAGACGCTGGGCGAGGAGAGCTTGGTGTAGTCGATGTCGATGGTGGAGCGGGGCGAGGGGCCTGGCGGCATGGCCGGTATCATCCATTACGAAAGCTTGCTTGCAGTGCGCACTATGGCACAGCGCCGGCCCAAAAAAAGCGCCGGATGTGCCGATTTCGGGGCGGCATGGGGAACCCAAGGCTGAAATCGCGCTTTGATAATGACACGGTCCGGAAATCGTCGGCATTCCACAGGTTTAGGTCGTACTTTCCCCCTGCTGCCCAAAAGACGGAGTGGCCGCATGAGCGTCGTCTCAACGATCATCGGAACTGCCGAACGCGTGCCGCTGCCTGACATCGTGGTCCGCGCCGCGATCCAGCAGCTCTGCGCGCGCACCGCGACACGTCTCGCCGCGCACGATGCCCCCGACGATGCCGCCTTCGCGGGGCGGATGATGCTGCGGCCGATCGCCGAGCGCACGGACGCCGCTAACACCCGGCACGACGACGTGCCGTCGAGCTTCTTTGCGCAGGTGCTCGGCCCCAACCGCAAATTTTCGTCCTGCTTCTACAAGACGGATGCGAGCACATTGCAGGAGGCTGAAGAGGAGGCGCTGCGCCAGACCGCCGGGCATGCCGCTCTCGCCGATGGTCAAACCATCCTCGAGCTCGGCTGCGGCTGGGGCTCGCTGTCGCTGTGGATGGCCCGGCAGTTTCCGCATGCCAGGGTGATGGCGGTGTCGAACTCGCAGTCGCAGCGTGCCTATATCGAGCAGGAGGCGCGGTTACGCGGGCTGCTCAATCTGCGCGTCGTCACCGCCGACATGAACATGTTTACGCCGGACGGCCGGTTCGACCGCATCGTCTCGGTCGAGATGTTCGAGCACATGATGAACTGGCGCAAGCTGATGACGCGCGTGCATGCATGGCTCGCGCCCGAGGGACGCTTCTTCATGCACGTCTTCACCCATCGCTCCGGCTCCTATCTGTTCGAGCGCGCCAATCGCGAGGATTGGATCGCGCAGCACTTTTTCACCGGCGGCGTGATGCCGAGCCATCAGCTGGTCCGGCAATATGACGACATCTTTACAATCGAGAAGGAATGGCGCTGGAGCGGCACGCATTATCAGCACACGGCCCATGACTGGCTCGCCAATTTCGATGCGCATCGCGATGCAATCGAAGCGTCCTTGCTTCCCGTCTATGGCGAGGACACGGCCTTGTGGATGCGGCGCTGGCGCTGGTTCTTCCTCGCCACCGCCGGGCTGTTCGGCCACGCCGACGGCAGCGAATGGGGCGTGAGCCACTACCGGATGAAGGCGGCGGGGTAGGGGCGTTATCGTTCCACTGATTTTCTTCGCTGCCGGTGCGCGTATTCCGCTCCCCATCCGAGGCCGAGGGTGACGGAGACGAGAGAGCCGAGCACGACGCCGAGCTTCGCTGCATCCAGCAGCTTGTCGTCGGTGAACGCCAGCATGGCGATGAAGATCGACATCGTGAAGCCGATACCGGCCAACAGGCCGATCAGGCAGACCCCGCCCCAGGACACGCCGGGAGCCAGCCGACACCAGCCCGTGCGCACCGCGAGCCACGTCGCGGCGATCACGCCGATCGGCTTTCCCGCGCACAGTGCAAGTCCGACGCCGAGCGTCACGAACTGAGCCCCGCCCGAGAGTTCCGTGCCGGTGAAGCTGACCCCCGCATTCGCAAGCGCGAACAGCGGCATAATTCCGTAGGCGACCCAGGGATGAAGTGCGGTCTGAACACGAACGACAGGCGGAGATGTCTCCTGCTCAGATCGGGCCGGCGTCATCAAGCCGAGCACCACGCCTGCAAGCGTCGGGTGAATGCCGGCCTTGAGCAGGCCGGTCCAGACGATGACAGCCGGAAGGATGTAGGCGAATGCAGAGGGAAAGCCGAGCCGCTGGAACCAGAGAACCATCAGCATGCCGGCCGCTGCGATGATGAAGCCGCTGAGATCGAGCCCGCTCGTGTAGAACATGGCGATGATCAGAACCGCAACGATGTCGTCGATGATGGCCAGTGCGAGCAGAAAGACCCGGACATTGGCGGGGATCGAACGTCCGAGCAGTGCGAGCACGCCGACGGCGAACGCGATGTCTGTGGCCGTGGGTATTGCCCAGCCATGGCCGCGTCCCGCCACGCTGTTGAAGCCCAGATAAATCAGGGCGGGAACGGCAATGCCGCCGAGAGCCGCCACAACCGGGAGCACGGCCTGGTCGAATTTGCTGAGTGCACCCTCATGGAGCTCGCGACGAATCTCCAGGCCCACGACCAGGAAGAAGATCGTCATCAGCGCGTCATTGATCCAGAAGTGCAAGGATGTGGTGAAGGCGAAGTCGCCTGATCCCAACACGACGGGATGGTTCCAGAAATCATGATACGCGTGGGCAAAAGGCGAGTTCGCCCACAGCATTGCGGCCATTGCGGCCACTAGCAACACGGCGCCGCTGACGGCTTCGACATGCAGGTAATGCTGGATCGTTCCAATCGCACGCTTGGCGAGCTTGGATTTGGACAGGTCTCTGCCTGGCAGCTGATCGTTCATGGGCACGCGCTTTCTGCGTGGCGGCCCGACCATCGCTTGACCTGTCACTGCTCCTTGCAGCGAGCACCCGGGAGCCTTCTACACGACGATGTCGGGAAGGCAACAGTTCCAATTGGCTCATACTGCCGCAGCAACGGCCGCGTAGGACAAAGGAATCCGAGGAGGAGTGGACCGGCTGACAAAGAATTCCCGTGGCCATCGGAAACGTCGGGCTCCTGCTTTGTTATCGCCGGTTAACCCAAGGAGGAAACACCATGCGGTATCTCGCGCTCACAGCAATTGCCGTGGTGGCCGGCCTGACGGCACCGGCGATGGCGCAGCAGGCTTCGCCATCGCACAACCTTCAAAACGAAGCCGACAAAGGCATCAAGACCGAGAACTCCGGTGCGTCGGGATACGTCTCCGAGCAGGACAAGCCCGGCTCGGCCTCTCATATCCCGGGTAACCCTGCTCGCGCGGCGACGGACAGCGCGGCAACGGCGCCGAGCGCGCAAAACTCCGGCGCGGGAATTGCGGGTGCTCCCGGCAACAAGAACGGGCCTCCGGCTCATAGCGGTACGGTCGGCTCGGCGTCGCAAAATCAATCGGTGCAGGAGCAGGATCCGGCGAACGTCAAGGGATTGCCGGGCAACAAGAGCGGTCCGCCTGCCAAGCGATAGGTTCGCTCGCCATCCCGCCGCTCGCCGAGACAGTTTATTCGGTTGATGCGCTCGGCGGGGTGGCCGCATTGAGCAGATTGGAAAGCGCCGTCACAAGCTGCGCCGGCGCGAATGGCTTGGTCAACAGCACGCTGTTCGGCACGCCCCTCGACGCCCAATCTTCGGCGTGGGTGCCTGTCATATAGATCACCGGCATGGCGGGGTCGAGCTCGCGTGAGCGCTGGGCGACCTCCCATCCGTCGCACTTTCCGCTCAGATTGATGTCGGTCACGATCGCTCGAAATTGTGTCGTGTTGGTTTGAAGAAACGTCATCGCTTCTTCGCCCGAGCCCGTAACAGTTGACTCAAAACCGCCAGCCGAAAGGGCCTCTTGGATCATAACCTGAATGAGCCCGTCGTCCTCGACGACCAGCACCGTGACGGAGTCACTCACTTCACCTTCTCCCCTGCTGCCGCCTTGCAGTGCTCCGGTGAGCTAAGCGACTCGGACGCGCTCGGTTCCATCAATTGTCCAAAAGTGTACATAAGGCGGCTGACGGCGGACGGACCCAAGGTCAGGCGAGGCGTTCATCACCATCGCGATGTTCTGTCGCAGTACGCACCCGCGGAACCCGACTCACGATCCGGTGAGTTCGCGAAAGTGTCGTGCGCTCAGTCAGATAGACGCGTGTGACATTGAGCCGCCCGGGCCACGCGTTGCGCCGCAGCGAGTCCATTCTATTTTGACGCCATCATCCGCGCGGAATTGTCCAGGACGGGCGCCGCGCGGAGCGCGACCAGTTTCAACAACATCGGGGCACTCCACTTCATGTCAGGACTTCACGCGCGATCGGCATGCGTTGCAATCATGCTCGCGGCCGTTGCGCCGCTGCTGGGGGCTTGTGATCAATCCAGCTCCGCCGTCTCCGCCGCCCAACCCTCCGAACCCGATGTCAGCGTCGTCACCGTCAGGCAGCAAGCCCGTGCCGTGGTGCGCGAGCTGCCCGGCCGGATCGCGCCGACCCGCGTCGCTGAAGTGCGCCCTCGCGTGTCGGGCATCGTGGTCGAGCGCCTGTTCCGCCAAGGCAGCGAGGTGAAGGCGGGCGATGCGCTCTACCGCATCGATCCGCGGCCGTTCGAGGTCGAGGTCATGGCCAACGACGCCGCGGTCGACAAGGCCGAGGCTGCGTTGATGCAGGCGCAGCAGCAGGCGCGCCGTATCGCCACGCTCACCAGCCAGCGCGCCGCGCCGGAGGCCGAGAACGAGAAGACCATCGCGGCCGAACGCCAGGCCCGGGCCGAACTCGAGGGCCGCAAGGCCGATCTCGCGCGCGCCAAACTCAATCTCGACTATGCGACCGTACGCGCGCCGATCGACGGCGTGGTCGGTGCGGCCCTGGTCAGCGAAGGCGCGCTGGTCGTGCAAAACGAGACCAATCTCGCCACCGTCCAGCAGCTCGATCCGATCTATGCCGATTTCACCCAGTCGGTGACCGAGCTCAACCAGCTCCGCCGCGCCTTCGAGAGCGGCGACCTCGAGCGCATCGCGGCCGATGCCGCCAAGGTGCGGCTCGTGCTCGACGACAACTCGATCTATTCGCTCGACGGCAAGCTGCTGTTCTCCGACGCCAAGGTCGACGCCCAGACCGGGCAGGTGACGCTGCGCGGCGAGTTTCCAAATCCGAAGCGCGAGCTGCTGCCGGGCATGTATGTCCGCGTGCGAATCGACCAGGGGCTGGACTCCGACGCGATCGCGGTGCCTCAGCAGGCGGTCCAGCGCAATGGCGGCGGCGGCAGCGAGGTGTTCGTCGTCAAGGACGACAACCGCATCGCGGTGCAGCCGGTGCGCACCGGCTCGGTGCAGGACGGAGTCTGGTTCGTCACCGAGGGCCTGAAGGCCGGCGACAAGGTCGTGGTCGAAGGCTTCCAGAAGTTCGCGGCCGGCGACAAGGTCAAGCCGCAATCCTGGGCCGAAGCCGACGCGACCGCGGACGCCCAACGCGCCCAGTTGACCCGGTAAAGCGCGATGGCGAGCTTCTTCATCGACAGGCCGATCTTCGCCTGGGTCGTCGCGCTGTTCATCTGTCTGATCGGTGCGATCTCGATCCCGCTGTTGCCGATCGCGCAATATCCGATCATTGCGCCGCCCTCGATCTCGATCTCGACCAGCTATCCCGGCGCGTCGCCGGAAAATCTCTACAACAGCGTCACCCGGCTGATCGAGGAGGAGCTCAACGGCGCCTCCGGCATTCTCAATTTCGAATCGACCAGCGACTCGCTCGGCCAGGTCGAGATCACGGCCAATTTCGTGCCGGGTACCGATACGAGTGCAGCTTCCGTCGAGGTGCAGAACCGCATCAAGCGGGTCGAAGCCCGTTTGCCGCGCGCGGTGATCCAGCAGGGCATCCTGATCGAGGAAGCCTCCAGCGCCGTACTCCAGATCATCACGCTGAATTCGACCGATGGCAGTCTGGACGAGGTCGGGCTCGGCGACTTCATGATCCGCAACGTGCTCGGCGAGATCCGCCGCATCCCCGGCGTCGGCCGCGCCACGCTCTATTCGACCGAACGTTCGCTGCGCGTCTGGGTCGATCCGGCCAAGCTGGTCGGCTACGGGCTTACCGCCGACGACGTCAACAAGGCGATCGCGGCGCAGAACGCCCAGGTTGCCTCGGGCAGCATCGGCGCCGAGCCGTCGACCGGCAGCCAGCGCACCTCCGCGCTGGTGCTGGTCAAGGGCCAGTTGTCCTCGCCGGATGAGTTCGGCTCGATCATCCTGCGCGCCAATGCGGATGGCTCGACCGTGCGGCTGCGCGATGTCGCGCGCATCGAGGTCGGCGGCCTCAGTTACCAGTTCAACACCCGTCTCAACGGCAAGCCGACCGCCGGTCTCTCCGTGCTGATGTCGCCGACCGGCAATGCGCTGGCGACCGCGGGCGCGGTCGAAGCGAAGATGAAGGAGCTATCGCGCTTCTTCCCGGCGAATATTTCCTACGAGATCCCCTACAATATCACGCCGGTGGTCGAGGCGTCGATCAAGAAGGTGCTGACGACGCTGCTCGAAGCGGTGGTGCTGGTGTTCGTCGTGATGTTCCTGTTCTTGCAGAACATTCGCTACACTATCATCCCGACCATCGTGGTGCCGGTGGCGCTGTTGGGCGCCTGCACCACGCTGCTGCTCGCCGGCTACTCCATCAACATCCTCTCGATGTTCGGCATGGTGCTTGCGGTCGGCATCCTCGTCGACGACGCCATCGTCGTGGTCGAGAACGTCGAGCGCATCATGGCGGAGGAGGGCCTGCCACCGAAGGAAGCGACGCGGAAAGCGATGTCGCAGATCACCGGCGCCATCATTGGCATCACGCTGGTGCTGATGGCGGTGTTCGTGCCGATGGCGTTCTTCCCGGGCTCGGTCGGCATCATCTACCGCCAGTTCTCCGTGACCATGGTCGCCGCGATCGGCTTCTCCGCCTTCCTGGCGCTGTCGCTGACGCCGGCGCTGTGCGCGACCTTGCTCAAGCCGGTCGCAGCCGGCCACGGCCATGCGAAGAGGGGTGTGTTCGGCTGGTTCAACCGCATGCTCGAAGGCGGCAAGGAAGGCTATTCCCGCACCGTCGGCTTTTCGCTGAAGCGCACCGGACGGCTGATGCTGGTCTATCTCGCGCTGCTCGCCGGCCTGTCTTGGGCGTTCGTCAATTTGCCCGGCGGCTTCCTGCCGGTCGACGACCAGGGCTTTGTCACCACTGACGTGCAGACGCCGTCGGATTCGTCCTATGGCCGCACCAAGGCCGTGATCGAGAAGGTCGAAAACTACCTGGCGCAGCGGCCGGGCGTGGACAACGTCACCTTCCTCACCGGCTTCAGCTTCTCCGGCCAGGGCATGAACACCGCGCAGGCCTTCATCACGCTGAAGGACTGGTCGGAGCGCGGCCCGAAGGAGTCCGCCGCCGCTGTCGTCGCCGACATCAATCGCGATCTGTCGTCGTCGATCCGCGACGCCAAGATTTCCGCGCTGCAGCCGCCGCCGATCGACAATCTCGGCAACTCCTCGGGCTTCTCCTTCAGGCTCCAGGACCGGGGCCAGAAGGGCTATCCGGCCCTGATGCGCGCCGCCGACCAATTGATCGCGGACGCAAATGCGAGTTCCGTGTTGCAGAAGGTCTATGTCGAAGGCCTGCCCGAGGCGGGCGTGGTCAATCTCGTGATCGACCGCGAGAAGGCCGGCGCGTTCGGCGTCACCTTCGAGGACATCAACAACACGATCTCGACCAATCTCGGCTCGAACTACATCAACGACTTCCCCAATCGCGGCCGCATGCAGCGCGTCGTGGTGCAGGCGGACAGCCGCGACCGCATGCGGACCGAGGACATCCTCAACTACAACGTCAAGAACAGCCACGGCCAGCTGGTGCCGTTCTCGTCCTTCGCGACCATCGAGTGGGCGCGCGGGCCGACGCAGATCGCGGGCTTCAACTACTATCCGGCGGTGCGCGTCTCCGGCGAAGCCAAGCCCGGCTTTACCTCGGGCGATGCGATCGCCGAGATGGAGAAGCTTGCGGGCAAATTGCCGCGCGGCTTCGGCTATGAATGGACCGGACAATCGCTTCAGGAGAAGCTCTCGGGCTCGCAGGCGCCGTTCCTGCTGGCGCTGTCGGTGCTCGTGGTGTTCCTGTGTCTCGCCGCGCTGTACGAGAGCTGGACCATTCCGCTCGCGGTGCTGCTCACGGTGCCGCTCGGCATCGTCGGTGCCGTGGTCGCGGCGATGCTGCGCGGGCTGCCCAACGACGTCTATTTCACCGTCGGCCTGATCACCATCATCGGACTTGCGGCCAAGGACGCGATCCTGATCATCGAGTTCGCCAGGGACCTGCGCAAGGAGGGCAAGCCACTGGTCGACGCCACGATCGAGGCCTGCCGTCTCCGTTTTCGCCCGATCCTGATGACCGGCCTCGCCTTCATCTGCGGCGTGCTGCCGATGGCGATCGCGCATGGCGCCGGCGGCGCCAGCCAGCAATCGCTCGGTACCGTCGTGATGGGCGGCATGATCGCGGTGGTGATCCTGGCGCTCTTGATGGTGCCAGTGTTCTTCGTCTCGGTGCAGCGGGTGTTGGCGGGGGATCGGGAGCAGCAGGCAGAGAACAAGGCCGAGATCTATGGGCCACCCGCGCCGGCGACGGCCGGCCACTGAACAGGGTCATCGCCTACGGCGTGCACGATGGGGCGGCATCGGCAGTGGGCTCCCTCTCCCGCTTGCGGGAGAGGGTTGGGGAGAGGGTATCTCCGCGTCGGGATTGTCGAGAATTGCGGAGATTGTCGCTGCGTGGTGAGAGCCCTCACCCGCCGCGCGCGGGACGATGCTTCGCATCGCCCGGGGCTCGTCGGCCTCTCCCGCAAGCGGGAGAGGCCGAGTCGGCTTGCTTTCTCGGGATTGTCCATCCAGAATACAGCTCTGGATTGAACGAAGATGTATTCGCACCCTAGCGCGAATGCATAGCCAACCTGCCGATTGAGAGCGTGTGATGCGTCCGACCGATGTTGCGATTTCCAACTATCGCTCTATTCGGCAGCTCTCGATGCCCATCCACCCCTTGTCGGTGTTTGTGGGTGAGAATGGTGTCGGCAAATCCAATCTCTACAAGTCCCTGTCGCTGTTGCGCGACGCCGCGGCAGGTCGAATCACTCGCACGATCGCCGAGGAAGGCGGATTGAATTCCGTGTGCTGGTCCGGCCTTCGCAAGCGAGGAGAAGATGGGCGACTGCGTTTGTCGGTCGAATTCGATACTCTCAGATATTCCATTGAGCTTGGATTTCCGAGCCCGGTCGAGGCGGCATTTTCCGGCGAGCCGATGATCAAGGCTGAAAGTATCGAGACGACACAGGGCAAACGCAAGGTTCAGCTGATGGCGCGAACGAATTCGCTCGTCAGTGTCCGCGGCGAGAGCGGCGCCTGGATCAGCCACAAGGATGCGTTGCTGCCGTCAGAGACGGCACTTGCGGATTTTTCCGGTGGCAAGGAATGCCCTGAGATCGACCTGATCAGAAACGCGATGCTGGGCTGGCGGTCCTATCATGATTTTCGCACCGATCCGGCGTCGCCGATCCGAAAGCCGTGTCTGGCGATCACCACGCCCTCGCTCAGTGCCGACGGAACCGATTTGGCTGCCGCCCTGGCGACGCTCTATTCGATTCGCGAAGATGCCACCGACTTGCAGGAGGCGATCCAGGATGCATTCCCTGGCGCTGAGCTCCGCGCATGGCAAGAAAATGGTTGGTGCGAATTTGATTTGCAGCTGGCGGATATGCCGCGGCCGTTCAGGGCCCACGAATTGTCCGACGGCACGCTGAAATACATCTGCCTGCTCGCAGTGTTCATGGGCTATCGGCTGCCGCCCTTCATCGCGCTGAACGAACCGGAGACCAGCCTGCATCCCTCGCTGCTCGCGCCATTGGCGCGGCTGGTCGCCAAGGCGTCACGCCGCGCAGACATCTGGATTGTCACGCATTCGGAACAACTGATGGAGGCCTTGCGAACCGAGAGTTCGGTCCCGCTTCGCCGCGTAATCAAGCCGAAAGGTGCCACCACCATCGAGGGCCTGACCATCGCCGGTGAATATCGGGACGAGGAAGCGGACGACGACGATTCTTAGCCGTGGCGCATCGACCCGTCCTGCGACGGCGCCCTACTTCCGCAACACCTTCGCCAGCTCCCCGTGCACGAACTCGTTGCCGCACACGACGTGCCCGGTGACCAGCGCGTCGCCTGGTGTGTCGATGTCGCTCACCGTTCCGCCCGCCTCGCGCACCATGATCTGGCCGGCGGCGATGTCCCAGGGGGACAGATTGCGTTCCCAATAGCCGTCGAGGCGGCCGGCCGCGACGAAGGCTAAATCGAGCGAGGCGGCGCCGAAGCGGCGCAGGCCTGCGACGCGGTCCTGGATCGCGGTCATCTCGCGGCGGAATTCCTCGTGGTCGCCGCGGCCGATATGCGGCAGCCCGCAGGCCACCACGCATTCGTTGAGCTGGCGGCGTCCCGCGACCCGCAGGCGCTGGTCGTTGAGGAAGGCGCCCTTGCCGCGCTCGGCGATGTAGAGCTCGTCATTGGCGGGGTTGTAGATCACGCCTGCGATCACCGTGCCCTCGCGGACGAGGCCGATCGAGATCGCGAATTGCGGGATGCCGTGCAGGAAGTTGGTGGTGCCGTCGAGCGGATCGACGATCCAGGTGTGGCTCTTGTCGCTGCCCTCGCGCGTGCCGCCTTCCTCGCCGACGAAGCCGTAGCCGGGCCGCGCCTTGGCGAGGTCCTGGTAGAGGATCTCTTCGGCACGCTTGTCGGCGAGCGAGACGAAGTTCGCCGGCCCCTTCAGCGATACCTGGAGATGCTCGATCTCGCCGAGATCGCGCTTGAGGCTGCGGCCGGCGCGGCGCGCCGCCTTGACCATGACGTTGATAGTGGCGGAATACAGCATGAGCTCTGGTCTTGATCGGGGAAAGGGACGCAAACCCGCGCCATTTGATGGGATTGGGTGCCCTGCGAGGGCCGCAACGTCAAGTCATTTGCTCCCGAGCCATTTCCTCGCGGCAGCTTCCGCCTTGGCGCGGTCGTCGGCAGGCAGATCGGCCAGCTGCTTGTCCAGCTCCGGATCGCCCTTGCCGGCGGTTTTTGCCACCAGGTGCCATTTGAACCCCTCGACCTTGTCCACGGGCGCGCCCATGCCGTTGATCAGGACCCAGGCCAGCCGGTTCTGCGCGATCGCACTGCCCTGGCGGGAGGCCTTGCGCAGCAACGCCACGGCCGCCGGCTGGTTCTTCGGCGTGCCGGTGCCGTTGAACAGCGCAATGGCATATTCGACCTCGGCATCGACATTGTCGGTCAGCGTTGCCGCCTGAAGCAGCCGCACCGCTCTTTCGGGGTCCTTCGGCACGCCGGTGCCTTCCTTGTAGAACGTCGCCAGCGCGTACTGCGCCTCGGGCAGGCCGGCGTCCGCGGCCTGGCGCAACAGCTCCGCGGAGCGTTTGACGTCCTGCGGCAGGGTCTGGCCGTCAAGATAAAGCAGCGCGAGATTATAGGCGGCCTTGGGCTCGCCGAGCTTGGCGGCGGACGCCATCAGCTTGACGGCCTCGCCCTTGTCGATCGGGCCGCCGCGGCCGGCGATGCGCAGCATCGCGAGCGCGAACATCGCCTCGCGGTCGCCGGCCTCGGACGCGCGCTTGTACCATTCGGCCGCCTTGGCGTAGTCGCGCTTGATGCCCATGGCGTTGGAATAGAGCTCGCCCAGCATGGTCATGGCCTTGGCATCGCCGGTCTTGGCGCGCGCAGTGGCGAGCTCGAACGCCGTCTTGTACTGGCCGCGCTGATAGGCGCCGAACACCAGATCGACGTTGGAATTGTCGGCCGGAGGCGCGGGGATCACAGTCGCAGGCAGCGCCGGGGTCGGCGAGGCCGACGGCTTGGGCGCCGGTGCGGCTTCCTTCTTCTTGGTGATGGTGTGCGGCTTGGTTGCGGGCTTGGCCTTGGCCTTTTCAGCCGATGGGCTCGGCGTCGCGACCGGGGGCGTGATCTGGAGCTGTGCCGCCACGGGCGCGGTCAAGAGCAGCGTTGCAAGAAGCGTGATGCGCGATAATTTCATCTCGGGCGCTAGCCCTGGCCCGCGGGAAGGGCTGCATAGCCGTTCTTGATCGCAGCGTCGGCCTCGATCAGGGCGGCCTTGGGCCCGCGCGGATCGGCCCAGATGAACGCGCCGACCAGCACGAAATCGGCGCCGCTGGCGGCGAAGTCGTGGGCTTCCTCGAACGAGGTAGCAAAGCCGACGCAGGGCGGCTCGAACAGTTCCGCCCACCAGTCCAGCCGTTCGGCGATGGCTTGCGACGACGGCCGCTGCCCCTTGGCATCGGGCTCACCGAACAGCACATAGTCTGCGCCAGTCTCACCGGCGCTCATGGACTCGTGTCGCGTCTCCAGCCCGCCGACACCGGCGATGCGATCGGGCTTGAGCGTCGGCATCGCGTCTTCCAGCGCGGCGATGTTTGCGAGATGTGCACCGTCGGCGCCGCCGCGCGCGACGATGTCGGGATGACCGTCGACGAGCAGCGCGGCGCCCGCATTCTGCACGACCGGCGCCAGCGCCTTGATGCGCGAGATCATGGTGCGCTGGTCCGTCTCCTTGAGCTGCAGCAGCACGGCCGCGACATCGGCGGAAGCGAGCAGGCCCGGCAATTCCGCGACGAGCGAAGCGGGATCATCGACCAGCGGCGTCGCGAGATAGAGCCGCGGCGGCGGGCGCGGCGGAGGCGATTTGTTCGACAAGATCTAGGCTGCCTTCTGTTCCAGGCTACTTTGCCATTCGCCCTTCGAGGCGAGGCCGTTCATGCGCGCGCGGTGGCTGAATGCGTTTTGTCCGGCCGTGACGTTTTCCGCCTTGCCCGACCAGGCCTTCTGCGGCGCCGCCTGCAGCGCGCGGCCATAGGAGAAGGTCAGGCCCCAGGGCAACGGGCCGAGCTTGTGCATGGCGTTGAGATGCGCGGTCGCCTCCTCGTCCGACTGGCCGCCGGAGAGGAAGGCGATGCCGGGCACCGCCGCCGGCACGCAGGCCTTCAACAGTCGGATTGTCTTCTCTGCGACGTCCTCGACGGAGGCCTGCTTCGGGCACTTCTTGCCCGAGATGGCCATGTTCGGCTTCAGCACCATGCCTTCGAGCGCGACGCGCTGCACCCGCAATTCCTGGAACGTCTTGTTGAGCACGCGGGTCGTCACCTCATAACAGCGATCGATGTCGTGGTCGCCGTCCATCAGCACTTCCGGCTCGACGATCGGCACGATCTGCGCGGCCTGGCACAGCGCGGCATAACGCGCCAGAGCATGGGCGTTGACGCTGATCGCGGTCATCGAGGGAATCCCGCTGCCGATGTCGATCACCGCGCGCCATTTGGCGAAGCGCGCGCCGCGCTCGTAGTATTTCTTCAAGCGCTCGGCGAGCTTGTCGAGCCCGATGGTGACGAGCTCGCCCGGGCACATCGGCAGGGCTTGCGTGCCCTCGTCGACCTTGATGCCGGGAATGGCGCCGCTATCCTCGATCAGCTTGACCAGCGGCGTGCCGTCCTTGGCATCCTGCCAGATCGTCTCGTCGTAGAGGATCACGCCGGAGATATACTGGCTCATGGCCTCGCTGGAGCGGAACAGCATCTCGCGATAATCGCGGCGGTTTTGTTCGGTCGAGTCCACGCCGATGGCGTCAAAGCGGTTCTTGATGGTGCCGGAGGATTCGTCGGCGGCAAGGATGCCCTTGCCGGGCGCGACCATGGCGGTCGCGATCCTGTTCAGCTCAGTCAGATTCATCGAGATGTCCTCCCAAAACGATTCTGCCCTTGCCTGTGAAAATAGACCGTTCTCGGGCAATTGCCGAGTTAACGTTGGTCGCAGGGCAGGGGGAGGTCAGTTGTGGCGAAAAGGAGCGGGCTGGGCGACCCTTCACCTCGCCCCGCTTGCGGGAGAGGTCGGATTTTGCGCGTCGCGTAAAATCCGGGTGAGGGGGTACAGGTCCATCGACAGGGCACAACTCGCGGAGAGAGCCCCTCACCCCTCCCTCTTCTCGCCGCGAAGAGCGGGGCGAGGGAGACGATAGAGCGTGCCGGCCTTACGCCACCACGCGCGATCGCTACGCGACGCGGGAATCCCTTACGCCACCTTGGGATCCAGCTCGCCCTTGGCGTAGCGCTTGGCCATGTCGGCGGGGGTCAGGACCTTCTTGAACTTGGAGGCCTGGCCTGCGGTGTTGAACTCCTGCAGCCGCTGCTTGCACAGCTTGACCATCGCCTCCATCGCCGGCTTCAGGTACTTGCGCGGATCGAACTCTTCCGGATTGTCCTTCAGGACCTTGCGGATCTGGCCGGTCATCGCCATGCGGTTGTCGGTGTCGATGTTAATCTTGCGCACGCCGTGCTTGATGCCGCGCTGGATCTCGGATACCGGCACGCCCCAGGTCGGCTTCATCTTGCCGCCGTTGGCATTGATGATGTCCTGAAGGTCCTGCGGCACCGACGAGGAGCCGTGCATCACCAGATGCGTATTCGGCAGCTTGCGATGGATCTCCTCGATCACGTTCATGGCGAGGATGTCGCCGTCCGGCTTGCGGGTGAACTTGTAGGCGCCGTGGGAGGTGCCCATCGCGATCGCGAGCGCGTCGACCCTGGTCTCCTGGACGAACTTCACGGCCTCGTCTGGATTGGTCAGGAGCTGGTCGTGGCTGAGCTTGCCCTCGGCGCCGTGGCCGTCTTCCTTGTCGCCCATGCCGGTCTCGAGCGAGCCGAGCACGCCGAGCTCGCCCTCGACGGAGATGCCGCCGAGATGGGCCATGTCGGTCACGGTCTTGGTGACGCCGACATTGTAGCTCCAGTCGCCGGGGGTCTTGCCGTCGGCCTTGAGTGAGCCGTCCATCATGACCGAGGTGAAGCCGGCCTGGATCGCGGTCATGCAGGTCGCGGGCTCATTGCCGTGGTCGAGATGCACGCAGACCGGGATGTGCGGATAGATCTCGGTCACCGCGTCCATCATGTGCTTGAGCATGACGTCGTTGGCGTAGGAGCGCGCGCCGCGCGAGGCCTGGATGATGACGGGCGCGTCGACCTGGTTGGCGGCGTCCATGATCGCCAGCGCCTGCTCCATGTTGTTGATGTTGAAGGCCGGTACGCCGTAATCGTGTTCCGCCGCATGATCGAGCAATTGACGCAACGTGATCCGAGCCATCTGTATCTTTCTCCCGTTTGGGCCTGCAAGGCTGACTTAAAAGGCCGCTATTTACTTGACGCGCAAGACCTCGACGCCGGGCAGGGGCTTGCCCTCCATCCATTCAAGAAATGCGCCACCGGCGGTCGAGACATAGGTGAATTGCCCGGCCACATGGGCCTGGTTCAGCGCCGCGACCGTGTCGCCGCCGCCCGCGATCGACACCAGCTTCTTCGCCTTGGTGCGCTCGGCGGCATGCTTGGCGGCGGCTACCGTGCCGCGGTCGAACGGCTGCATCTCGAAGGCCCCGAGCGGGCCATTCCAGACCAGCGTGGCGGCATCGTCGATCGCGGCATGGATGCGCACGACCGATTGCGGGCCGACGTCGAGGATCATGCCGTCGGCCGGGATCGCATCGAGCCCGTAAGCATGCGACGGCGCGTTGGCTGCGAAATGATAGGCCACGGTGGCGTCCACCGGCAGGATGATGGCGCAGTTGGCGGCCTCGGCCTTCTCCATGATGCGCAGCGCGGTGGCGGCGAGATCCTTCTCGGCCAGTGACTTGCCGATGCCGACGCCCTGGGCGTGCAGGAAGGTGTTGGCCATGCCGCCGCCGATCACCAGCGCGTCGACCTTGGTCACGAGGTTTTCGAGCAGGTCGATCTTGGTCGAGACCTTGGCGCCGCCGATGATCGCGATCACCGGCTTGGTCGGTGACCCCAGCGCCTTCTCCAGCGCGACGAGCTCGGCCTGCATGGTGCGGCCGGCATAGGCCGGCAGCTTGTGGCCGAGGCCTTCGGTCGAGGCGTGGGCGCGGTGCGCGGCCGAGAAAGCGTCATTGACCCAGATGTCGCCGAGCTTGGCGAGCTCCGCGACGAAAGCCGGATCGTTCTTCTCTTCCTCTTTGTGGAAACGGGTGTTTTCCAGACAAAGGATATCGCCGTTGTTTAAGCCGGAAACGGCTTTGGCGGCGGGCTCGCCGATGCAATCGTCGGCGAAGGCGACCGGCTTGTTCACCACCTTCGCCAGCGCCTCGGCGACCGGCTTGAGCGAGTCCTTGGCGTCGCGGCCCTTGGGCCGGCCGAAATGCGCCAGCAGGATGACCTTGCCGCCCTTGTCCGAGATTTCGCTGATGGTCGGCGCGACGCGCTCGAGCCGGGTCGCGTCGCTGACGCGCCCGTTCTCCATGGGCACGTTGAGATCGACGCGCAACAGCACGCGCTTGCCCTTCACGTCGACGTCGTCGAGGGTGCGGAATTTGTTGGTCATCTCTGGGCTCTCTTGTCCCGGGCCTTTAGCAGGTCATTCCGGGGCGCGCGCAGCGCGAACCCGGAATCTCGAGATTCCGGGTCTGGTCCTTCGGACCATCCCGGAATGACGAAACAGCTGCGCAGTTAGATCACCTTGCTCATCGCAACGGCTGTGTCGGCCATGCGGTTCGAGAAACCCCACTCGTTGTCGTACCAGGACATCACGCGCACCAGCGTGCCGTTCTGCACCTTGGTCTGGTCCATGTGGAACGTGGACGAGTGCGGGTCATGGTTGAAGTCGATCGAGACGTTCGGCGCGGTGGTGTAGCCGAGAATGCCCTTGAGCTGCTGCTCGGAGGCACGCTTCATCGCCTCGTTGATTTCCTTCGGGTCGGTGGCGCGCTTGGCGACGATCTTGAGGTCGACGACCGAGACGTTCGGGGTCGGCACGCGGATCGCGACGCCGTCGAGCTTGCCCTTCAACTCCGGCAGCACCAGGCCGATCGCCTTGGCGGCGCCGGTCGAGGTCGGGATCATCGACATCGCAGCCGCGCGGCCGCGATAGAGATCCTTGTGCATGGTGTCGAGCGTCGGCTGGTCGCCGGTATAGGCGTGGATCGTGGTCATGAAGCCGGTCTCGATGCCGACCAGGTCGTTCAGCACCTTGGCGATCGGCGCGAGGCAGTTGGTGGTACAGGAGCCGTTGGAGACGACCAGATGGTCCCTGGTCAGCGTATCGTGGTTGACGCCGTAGACGATGGTGGCGTCGGCGCCATCGGCCGGCGCGGAGACCAGCACCCGCTTGGCGCCGGCGGTCAGATGCGCCGAGGCCTTGTCCTTCGAGGTGAAGATGCCGGTGCACTCCATCGCGATATCGATGCCGAGGTCCTTCCAGGGCAGCTTCGAGGGATCGCGCTCGGCCGTGACCTTGATCTTGTTGCCACCGAGGCTGATCGTGTCGCCCTCGACGGTCACGGTTCCAGGAAAGCGGCCATGGACGCTGTCGAAGCGCAGCAGGTGCGCGTTGGTCTCGACCGGGCCGAGGTCGTTGATCCCGACCACCTCGATGTCCTTGCGGCCGGACTCGGCGATAGCCCGCAGGATGTTGCGGCCGATGCGGCCAAAACCGTTGATTCCGACGCGGACTGCCATGTTCGTCTCCTTCAATGACCGTTGTCATCCCGCACAACGCGCTAGCGCCCCTGCGAGGGTTTTTCAGGGCGGACGCCCGGTTCGGCCGGGCGGGGCGTGATCATATGGGAAGTTAGGTAGTCCTTTTTTCCGGCAATCTCAACTCTCAGGAAAGGCGTTTCACGACGGCGTTAACCGCGGCCTCGGCGGTAATGCCAAAGTGCTGGAATATCTTGTTCAGCGGCGCGCTGGCGCCGAACGAGTGCATGCCGATGAATTCGCCGTCCTGGCCGATCACGGCGTCCCAGCCCCAGCGCACGGCGGCCTCGATCGCGACCTTGATCGGCGCCTTGCCGATGACCTCGTCACGGCGTTCCTTTGGTTGCGCTAGCAGCAGCTCGAGCGAGGGCACCGAGACCACCCGTGTCGGAATGCCGCGCTCCGCAAGCTGCTTCTGGGCCGCCACCGCCATCTCGACTTCGGAGCCCGAGGCGAACAGCGTTGCCTTGGCTTCGCCTTGCGCGGCGACCAGCTCGTAAGCGCCGTATTGGCAGGGATTCTCATTTGTACTGGTGCGCAGTTGCGGCAGGTTCTGCCGCGTCAGGGCCAGCACCGTCGGCCCGTCGATGCGGTTCAGCGCAAGCTCCCAGCACTCGGCAACCTCGATGGCATCGCAGGGGCGGAACACCCGCATGTTGGGAATGGCGCGGAGCGCGGTGAGATGCTCGACCGGTTGATGGGTCGGGCCGTCTTCGCCGAGGCCGATGGAATCGTGGGTCATCACATAGACGACGCCGGTCCCCATCAGCGCGGCAAGGCGCATCGCGGGCCGCGCGTAATCGGTGAACACCAGGAAGGTGGCGCCGTTCGGCGCGAAGCCGCCGTGCAGGAAGATGCCGTTCATGGCGGCACACATGCCGTGCTCGCGAATGCCGTAATGGATGAAGCGGCCTTTCGGCGTCTTGGCGGAGAACGCGGTCGCCGACTTCGCCTTGTTGTTGTTGGAGCCGGTGAGGTCGGCCGAGCCTGCGAGGAATTCCATCGGCATGGCGCCGGCAATGACTTCGATCACCGCTTCCGAGGATTTGCGGGTCGCCGCATTCATCGGCTTTTCCAGAAGCTCCTTCTTGTAGGCTTTGAATGCCTTCGCGAGCGCGGCCGGACGCTCATGGCGCAAGCGTCGCTCGAACTCGGCGCGCTTGCGGCTGCCGAGCTCACCGAGCCTTGCTTCCCATTCCTGCCGTGCCGATGCGCCGCGGCTGCCCGCCGCGCGCCATGCCTTGAGAACATCGTCCGGCACCGAGAACGGCTCGAGCGAAATGCCGAGATTTTCCTTGGCCGCCTTGAGCTCGTCGGCGCCGAGCGCCTCGCCATGGGCCTTTGCGGTGCCGGCCTTGTGCGGCGCGCCGAAGCCGATGGTGGTGCGGCAGGCGATCAGCGTGGGCTTGCTGGATTTTTGCGCGCGGGTGAGCGCGGCGGCGATCGCGGCCTGGTCGTGGCCGTCGATCTTCTCGGCCGCCCAGCCGGCCGACTTGAAGCGCTTCACCTGGTCGACCGAATCGGAAATCGAGGTCGGGCCGTCGATCGAGATGCCGTTGTCGTCGTACAGCACGATCATCTTGTTGAGCTTCCAGTGCCCGGCCATGGCGATCGCTTCCTGCGAGACGCCTTCCATCAGGTCGCCGTCGGACGCGATCACATAGGTATGATGATCGACGATCTTCTTCCCGAACTCGGCCGCGAGCATCTTTTCGGCCAGCGCCATACCGACCGCGGTCGAGATGCCCTGGCCGAGCGGGCCGGTGGTGGTCTCGATGCCCTTGGTGTGGCCGTGCTCGGGATGCCCGGGCGTCAACGATCCCAGCTGCCGGAAATTCTTGAGCTGGTCGATCGTCATCTCGGAGCTGCCGGTGAGATACAGCAGCGCGTAGAGCAGCATCGAGCCGTGGCCGGCGGAGAGCACGAAGCGGTCGCGGTCGGGCCAATCGGTTGCGGCGATGTCGAATTTCAGGAACTGCGTGAACAGCACGGTGGCCATGTCGGCGGCGCCCATCGGCAGGCCCGGATGGCCCGATTTCGCCTTCTCCACGGCGTCCATCGCGAGGCCGCGGATCGCGTTGGCCATACGGTTGTGGTCGACCTGCGTCATGTCTGAAATCCGTCTGAAATGAGGCGCTTGTGGCAGTATTCGCCGCGCCGGAAGGAGGCTTTCGGCCGCTGGGGGCGCGGCTGGAATAGCATCTCGGTTCCGGCAGGCCAAGGCAATCAAACTCCGGTTTGGCCGTAAAAGTTGCCTGCGGGATGATCCGAAAAATGGGAGGCCGGTTTTCCGGCCAGAGACGCTCAGGAAGGAACTGCTCGGCCGGGGCGGATCTCAATCCCGATTGATCAGTGCATAGTTTCGCGGCGGCGTTGCGCTCGGCTAGCTTGCCACGTAAATTTCTGGTTCTAACCGCTTGCCGAACCGAGTCTTTTGCCGGGCGGCAAGCTCCAGGAACGCCCATTGGGCAAGGCCACAGGTCCGCCGCTGACTGCATGAACGATCGCGTTTCCAACAGCTCTGCCATGACGGAGTCGTCCGCCGTCGAGATCGAGATCGCGACCCGCAGGCTCATGGCGGCGCTCGACTCGCTCGAAAGTGCGGTCGAGCGGCGGCGCGATGCCGATCGCGACGAGAACGAGCTCGCGACGCGGATCCAGGCGCTCGGCGCGGATCGCTCGCGTCTTGCCGACGAGCTCGACGGCGCACTCGTGAAGGCGCGCAAGCTCGAGCGCACCAATCGCGAGATCTCCGATCGGCTGGATTCCGCGATCGTCACGATACGCTCGGTACTCGATACCGGAGAGGACGGATGAGCCACATCAACGTCACCATCAATGGCCGGCAATATCGCATGGCCTGCGAAGAGGGCGAGGAGGTGCGGCTGCTGAAGCTCGCCGACAGCCTGGAGACACGGATCCAGTCGCTGCGCGGAAAATTCGGCGAGATCGGCGATGCACGGCTCACCGTGATGGCGGCACTGACGGTCTGCGACGAGCTGATGGACGCCGGCAACCGCATCCGCACCATGGAGCAGGAGCTCGGCGAGCTGCGGGATTTCCGCAACGCCGCCGTCGAGCGCGCCCGCATGACCCAGACCGCCGTGGTGAATGCGCTCAACGCCGCAGCCGAACGCATCGAGAAATCGACCCAGGTCCTGAACCGCACCGTCGGCAACGGGATTGCGATCGGGTAAGGGAAGAGCCCCGATAGTTGCCTCGAAGCTGGTGCGCTCCCTCCCCCGCCTGCGGGGGAGGGTTGGGGAGAGGGTGTTTCCGCAGAGAGACTCCCAACGAGGAGAGAACCCTCACCCGGCGCTCCGCGCCGACCTCTCCCGCAAGCGGGAGAGGTGAGCGGCAACTGCAAGCCGGGCTGGCGATTCGTCAGTATCGTTGTTACATTGCGCAAGCGAGGCTGCGACGCGCGTCCGGAGCCATATATCCCCGGGGCCTTATCGATCCTTTAGGGAACTGTCCCTGGCCGGGCCCGTGGGCCCGGACATATGGTGCCCACCTACTTTCGTAGGGAACTCCGGGATCGAGCGCTTCAACGGCGTTTGCGGCTTCGCACTGTTGTTTGCTTGGTTGTCCTTGTTGAAACGACTGCGGCCGGTTCAACAGGTGTCATGCCCCGGCTTGACCGGGGCATCCAGTACGCCGCGGCCTTTGTGTGAATCATCGCCGCCTCTGGAATACTGGATCACCCGCTTTCGCGGGTGATGACGAAGGGACCGAGCGCACATGTCCAACACCAAAGCCGAACTCCGCGCCAAAGCGCTCGCCAAACGCGACGCGCTGAGCGACAAGAAACGCACCAGTGCCGCCGCAAAACTCGCCAAACGCGGGCTGCCGTTCAAGCTGTTGCCGGGCAACATCGTCTCCGGCTACGCGCCGATCCGCAGCGAGATCGACCCGGCGCCGCTGATGCGGAAACTCGCCGAAGAAGGCGCGCGGCTGGCGTTGCCTTGCGTCACCGCACGCGGCCAGGCGCTGGTCTTCCGCATCTGGCATCCGAACGACCGGCTGATGCTCGGGCCGCTCGGCATTCCCGAACCGTCGCCGGCCGCCGCTGAAGTTGTTCCCGACATCATGCTGACGCCGCTTGCGGCTTTCGACCGTCTCGGCCACCGCATCGGCTACGGTGCGGGGCATTACGACTTCACCTTCGCGCATCTGCGCAAGACCAAGCAGATCGTCGGCATCGGGCTTGCGTTTGCGGCGCAAGAGATCGAGGCCGTTCCGGCACTATCCCACGACGTCGCGCTGGATTATGTGCTAACGGAATCGGACGCATTCGATTTCCGGAGTTCTGAACTTGCGCATTCTGTTCGTGGGTGATGTCGTCGGCCGTAGCGGGCGCAACGCCATCGCCGAATATCTGCCCGGCATGGTCAAGGACTGGTCGCTCGATTTCGTCGTCGTCAATGGCGAGAATTCGGCCGGAGGCTTCGGCATCACCGAAGCGATCTATCAGGAATTTCTCGATGCCGGCGCCGATGCGGTGACGCTCGGCAACCATTCCTGGGACCAGCGCGAGGCGCTGGTGTTCATCGAGCGCGCCGAACGCCTGGTGCGGCCGGCCAACTATCCGCGCGGCACGCCCGGCCGCGGCGCAGCCCTGGTCGAGACCAAGAACGGTAAGCATGCGCTCGTCGTCAACGCGCTCGGCCGCGTCTTCATGACCCCGTTCGACGATCCCTTTGCGGCGCTGGAGCGCGAGCTCGGCGCCTGCCCGCTCGGCGTTGCCGCCGATGCCATCGTCGTCGATTTTCATTGCGAGGCGAGCAGCGAGAAGCAGGGCATCGGCTTCTTCTGCGACGGTCGCGCCAGCCTCGTGGTCGGCACCCACACCCACGTGCCGACCGCCGATCACCAGATCCTCAGCGGCGGCACCGCCTACATGACCGATGCCGGCATGACCGGCGACTACGACTCCATCATCGGCATGCAAAAGGAAGAGCCGCTGCGCCGGTTCACGTCGGGCATTCCATCCGGCCGCTTCGAGCCGGCCGCCGGCGTCGCGACGCTCAGCGGCGTAGCGGTGGAAACGGATGACGCAACGGGACTCGCACTGCGCATCGCACCAGTGCGCGCGGGCGGTCGGCTCGAGCCGGCAACGCCGAAGTTTTGGTTGAGCTAGCTCTACAAATTCAGTGTCGTCCCGGCGAAGGCCGGGACCCATACCGCGTGATCTATCGCTCGCGGATGGTGCCAGTCCCGAAACAATCAGCCTTCGCCAGACGACCGCCTGTGGCTATGGGTCCCGGCCTTCGCCGGGACGACGCAGAAAGAATGACGCGCGAGATCGCGACTCACGCGACGGGCCTAAAGCGCGATCTGCGCGACGTTCGGCCAACGACCGAAGCTGCGATGCGACTACCCAATTTGCGGATGATGCTATCGTGCGCCTGTTTTGCCCGACGGGTCAACGCCTTTACCAGCGACGTGGAATGCCTGTTGGTCCTATCGGTCGAGCCGCGGGTTCGCCTCACCTCGCCCGCTTGCGGGAGAGGTCGGCGCGAAGCGCCGGGTGAGGGCTTTCTCCACCTTGGGATTGTCCCGTTGCGGCAACACCGTCTCGCCAGCCCTCCCAGGCAAGCGGGGAGGGAGCGCACCTTCTCCATGGCAACCAGCCAAGGCCAGTTTCACCTCGCTGTAAGCCGTTGATTCCGCACACCCCGGCTACTGTGCATGGGGTTGTTTTGCAGCTTTAGAGACACGCCAGGCGCTGTCGCGGTGGCCCTCAGCCCTGCCGATATCCCATCCGGAACGCGCCCCAGTGCTTGCCGTGGACCACGATCGGCGACGACAGATCCTTCATCAGCACGAACTGTCCGCCGCCCATCTCGCGCCGATAGGTTTGCAGCAGGAACGGCTTTGTATTCGCTGCGACCTTTTTCACCGCGCGATCGGTGAACAGGCGGCGGTTGCGGCAATTGGCGTTATTCCACACCGGGTCCTTGCCCTGGGGCAGGCGGTAGTTCGGATTGTGCGTCGGCAGATAGCCGTGCCTCGCCCAGGCGACGCAGAACACGATGCGGGGATCGGATTTCTGGATCGGGTCCTGGATCGCGGGCAGCACGCGATCGGTGAACGCGACATAGTTGGTGAGATATTGCTTGGGATCGGTGCCCGCGATCTCCCGATAGGATTCGTCCATGAGCTGATCGAGCGTGATCTCGCCGCGATCGATCGCGGCCTCGAACTCGCCCGAGATGCGTTTGGCGGTATCCACGACCGTGCGTATCAGCGGCGCGTCCGAGGTCTCGACGCCGCTGTCGGCGATCAGTGCGATCAGGCCTTCGGACGTGTCGAGCAGTTTCGTGACCCGCTGGTCGGCGTTCTTGAGATCGCGCGACGACAGGTCGACGCCCTTGGCGAGCTCGTTGAGCTCGTTGATCACGGTGTCGCAATGGCCGAGGTTGGAGGTCGCGGCGCGCGTGACACTGTCGATCTCGGCTTCCACGGACGCAAAGCCCTGCTGCACCCGTGAGATGATGCCGGAGATCTGCTGGGCGCCTTCGCCCGCGGTCTTGGCGCGCAGCGAGGCGTCGCCGCTCTCGCCGATCAGGCCCTCGATCTGGCCGTCGAGGTCGCGCACGGTGTCGGAGATCAGGTGCGTGGCCTGGCGGGTGGCTTCGGCGAGGTTCTTCACCTCGCTTGCGACCACCGCGAAGCCGCGGCCGGCATCGCCGGCGCGCGCCGCCTCGATGGTGGCGTTGAGCGCAAGCAGATTGGTTTGCTTGGCGATCGCCTCGATCGAGCCGGACACCTTCGCGACCTGCGCCAGCGCCGAGCCGACCGCGCTCAAGCGCGCCTCGATCCGCCCCACCGCCGCGACGAGCTCGGAGATGTGGCTGACGGCGGTGTCGACGGCGTTGCGCGACTGGGCGATCTCGCCGACCGCCGCTGAGGTGGTCAATTGCACCGCCTGCGACGCATTGGCGATGTCGTGATTGGCCGAGACCATGGTCTCGGCCGTCTGCTGCAGGTGGTGGAACCGTTCCGACTGGTTCGCAACGCGGCTTGCGACCTCCTGGACGTTGCCGGCGATGTCGGCAAGCTCGACGCCGAGACCGCCGATGCGGTCGGCAAGCTGGTCGATCAGGCGCTCGGCCATCGTCCGGTTCGATCCGGTGTCCAATACTGCAAGCTGCGCGAGGGACATGTACGGGCTTATCTCCAGGCGGAGCCGTTGATCGGCTCACCGCGGCATTCCCATTCCCATTCCAATTCCGACTTTAAGCGGTGATTCGCTCAGCAGGTCTTGCCTGAGCGTGCACTACAGCTTGTAGGCCGTCCTGAATCCGCCCCAGTGCCGGCCCTGCACGCGGATCGGGACATCGATCTCGCGCATCATCACCGTGTTACCGTTACCCATATCGCGCGCATAGCTCTGGATCAGATACGAGCGCTGGTTTTGGGCGGCGGCCAAGCCGGCCGGGTCGTTGAAGATACGCCGGTTGCGGCAGTTCGCTGCGTTCCATACGGCGTCGCCCGGCCGCTGCGGATGCGAATAGATCTTGTTGTGGACCGGCAGGAAGCCATTGCGGTCGACCATGGCGCAGAACGCCATGCGCGGCTCCTTCGCGAGAAACGCTTCCTGGAACGGCGGCAGCGCGCGGTCGGCCCAGTCGAGATATCTGGTGCGGTATTGCTGCGGATTGCTGCCGGCGATTTCGGCGTAGTCGGTGTCAAAGAGGTCGTCGATCCTGACCTCGCCGCGCGCAACCGCCTGCTCGTAGATCGCGGTCAGCGCGGTACCCGCTTCCATGGCGCGGGTGACGAACTCGGTGTTCTCCTCGTGGATCGACCACAGCCTGTCCTCGATCTTCTCGCTGAGCTCGGCATTGGGCGCGACGAAGTGGGTGCGGGCCCCGGCCTTGGATTGTTCGACCACGCGCAGGCGGCAGGCGCCGACGCCTTCGAGGCTGCCGTCGATGATCGTCTGCGGCGCAAGCCGGCCGGCGTCCGCGCCGCCGATCAGCACGCCGTCCATCGCGATCTCGTAGACCGGCATCACGCCGCGTGCGCTCTCGAATTTGAGATGGCAGGGCAGCCGCTCGGTCTTGCGGCGATCGTCGTGCTCACTCTGCTTGAGCAGCACCGCGCAGCGCGATTTCAGCTTGCGTGCGAACGTCGTCACCGCCTTGCCGGCGCTGGCGACGTTCTCGCCATGGGTTTCGGCCGCCTTGGTCGCGGCGTCGATTTCGGCGGCGCTCTCGCCGACCGAGATGATGAATTGCGATGCGCTGGCTGCGTTGCCGGAGACCTCGCTGGTGGTCGCGTTCTGCTCGGCCACTGCGCCGTTGACGGTGTCGAACACCGGGCGGATCGCCTCGATCGCCTGCGAGATGCGATGCACGGCATCGGCTGACCCTGCGGCATCGCGCTGCAGCGCGTCGATCTTCCTGGAAATCTCTTCGGTGGCGCCCTGGGTCTGCACCGCGAGCGCCTTAACCTCGGTGGCGACCACCGCGAAGCCCCGGCCTGCAGCACCTGCGCGCGCGGCCTCGATGGTCGAGTTGAGCGCGAGCAGCGTGGTCTGCCGTGCGATCTGGGCGATCAGGTTGACGACATTGCCGATCGCCGCGGAGGATTCGCGCAGGCGGTCGACATTGGCGCGCGCCTCCTGTGCCGCGGCGCTGGCCTCGTCGGCAAGCTTGCCGGCCTCGCGGACCTGCGCGCCGATGCCCTGCGCCGATTGGGTGAACTTCTCGGCGGCATGGGCGAAGGTCGAGGCGTTCGACTGCGCGGCATTGGTCCGTCCGGTCAGCGCGTCGGTGCGCTGGCGGATGTCCACGAGCGTCGCGGCGGTCGCCTCCGCGCCGCCGGCCACCGAATTGGCGGCGCGCTCGAGCTGGCGGATCATGGCGCCCAGCTCGAGTTCCAGCAGTTCCAGGATTTCCCGGGCCGAATCGCCCTCGGCGGCCGAGGTGGGTTGGGAACCGGCGGCCGGCTGCGCAGCTAGCGGGGCTGCCGCGGGCGCGGCCGAATCCGGCAGACGCTTCTGAAACAATGCGAACGCCATCGGGTCACTCTTTTCGGGAGACGGGTCGACGTTATTTTCGCAGCCCGGGATGAAATCAGGGTTAACGTTGCCTGACTTCTAGGCAAAGGACGCTACGGTATTACCTTAAAGTCGTAGAGCCTCTTTCATTCCGGTGGCTTGGCGGCCTATAAGGCCGCGCTTCCCACGCTCACCTTGGCTGACACTTCCCTCACGAGACCACGCATGGCCGGACATTCCCAATTCAAGAACATCATGCACCGCAAGGGGCGGCAGGATGCCCAGAAGTCGAAGCTGTTTGGCAAGCTGGCGCGGGAAATCACTGTCGCGGCCAAACTCGGCACGCCCGATCCCAACATGAACCCGCGCCTGCGCGCGGCCATCATCGCGGCCCGCCAGGAGAACATGCCGAAGGACAATATCGAGCGCGCCATCAAGAAGGCGCTCGGCAATGACGGCGAGAACTATGACGAGATCCGCTACGAGGGCTACGGCCCCGGCGGCGTCGCCGTCATCGTCGAGGCGCTGACCGACAACCGCAACCGCGCCGCCTCCGACATCCGCTCCTTCTTCACGAAATCCGGCGGCAACCTCGGCGAAACCGGCTCGGTCGCCTTCATGTTCGACCGCACCGGCATCATCGAATACGACCGCAGCGTCGCCTCCGACGATGCGATGCTCGATGCAGCGATCGAGGCCGGCGCCGACGACGTGATCTCCGGCGAAGGTGGTCACGAGATCTACGCCTCGACCGAAAGCTATCGTGATGTCGCCAAGGCGCTCGAAGCCAAGTTCGGCGAGTCGCGCAAGGCCGCACTGGTCTGGAAGCCGCAGAACACCATCGCGGTCGACGACGAGACCGGCGAGAAGCTGTTGAAGCTGATGGACCTGCTCAACGAGCATGACGACGTCCAGCACGTCTACGCCAATTTCGAGGTGTCGGACGCGCTGATGGCGAAGATGGGCGGCTAGCGGCGTTCCCCTCGGACGGTGCGCTCGCTCGTGCGGCGAAAGGCGAAGAGGGTTGCGCCGCTTTCCCCTGTTACTTCCGTTCTGTTTCTGTTTCCCCCGCGACGGTCAGCCGCTATCACTGGCGCATGACTGCGCTCCCGATTCGTGGCCCCGTTCGCATCATCGGCATCGACCCCGGCCTGCGCCGCACCGGCTGGGGCGTGATCGAGTCCGAGGGCAATCGCCTCATCTACATCGCCTGCGGCTCGGTGGAACCGCCGGACGACCTCCCGCTCGCAAGCCGCCTGCTGGCGATCCATGAAGGGCTCGCCACGATCTTGTCCGAGCACAAGCCGATGGAAGCCGCGGTCGAGCAGACCTTCGTCAACAAGGACGGCGTCGCGACGTTGAAGCTCGGCCAGGCCCGCGGCGTCGCCATGCTGGCGCCCGCGATGTTCGGTATCTCTGTCGCCGAATACGCGCCGAACCAGGTCAAGAAAACCGTGGTCGGCGCCGGTCATGCCGACAAGCAGCAGATCGCGATGATGTTGAAGATCCTGCTGCCCAAGGCCGAGCCGCCGTCGGCGGATGCCGCCGATGCGCTCGCCATTGCCATCACGCATGCGCATCACCGCCAGAGCGCCGCGCTGCGTTTGAAAGTGGTGGGGATATGATCGGCAAGCTCAAGGGTCTGATCGATTCCTACGGCGAGGATTACGTCCTTCTCGACGTTGGCGGGGTCGGCTATCAGGTGCATTGCTCGGCGCGCACATTGCAGCATCTGCCCTCGCCGGGCGAGGCGGCCGTGCTCTCGATCGAGACCTATGTCCGCGAGGACCAGATCAAGCTGTTCGGCTTCCGCACCGATCAGGAGCGCGAATGGTTTCGCCTGCTCCAGACCGTGCAGGGCGTCGGCGCCAAGGTCGCGCTGGCCGTGCTCGGCACGCTGGCGCCTTCCGATCTCGCCAACGCGATCGCGCTGCGCGACAAGGCCGCGGTGGCGCGCACGCCCGGCGTCGGGCCCAAGGTCGCCGAGCGCATTGTCACCGAGTTGAAGGACAAGGCGCCGGCCTTCGCCAACGTCGATCCGGCCGTCGTGCATCTCGCCGGCGCCATCGACGACCACCGCGCCCCGCGTCCGGTGGCGGATGCGATCTCCGCGCTGGTCAATCTCGGCTACGGCCAGCCGCAAGCGGCCGCCGCCATCGCATCGGCATCGCGCAGCGCAGGTGAGAATGCCGAGACGGCGCAGCTCATTCGCCTCGGCCTGAAGGAGCTCGCGAAGTGAGTGCGGAAATGGTCAATCTCGTAGGGTGGGCAAAGCGAAGCGTGCCCATCATCTATAGAGCGATCAGCGACATGGTGGGCACGGCGCGAAGAGCGCCTTTGCCCACCCTACGATCTTGCGGAGTCCGCTGAGTGAGCGATCCCAAGGCCCCCCGCATGGTCACGCCCGAGCGCCGCAGCGACGATGTCGGCGACACCGCGCTGCGGCCGCAATCGCTGTCCGATTTCGTCGGCCAGCAGCAGGCGCGCAAGAATCTCTCGATCTTCATCGAGGCGGCGCGCAAGCGCGGCGAAGCGCTGGATCACGTGCTGTTCGTCGGTCCCCCCGGCCTCGGCAAGACCACGCTGGCCCAGATCGTGGCCAAGGAACTCGGCGTCGGCTTTCGCGCCACGTCAGGCCCGGTGATCGCCAAGGCCGGCGATCTCGCGGCACTGCTGACCAATCTCGAGGAGCGCGACGTGCTCTTCATCGACGAGATCCATCGCCTGAGCCCGGCGGTGGAGGAAGTGCTCTACCCCGCCATGGAGGATTTTCAGCTCGACCTCATCATCGGCGAGGGTCCGGCGGCGCGCTCGGTGAAGATCGAGCTGTCGAAATTCACCCTCGTCGGCGCCACCACGCGTGCCGGCCTGCTCACCAATCCCTTGCGCGATCGCTTCGGCATCCCGATCCGGCTCAACTTCTATACAATCGAGGAGCTGGAAAGCATCGTCACCCGCGGCGCGCGCGTGCTCAATGTCGGCATGAGCGCGGATGGCGCCAACGAGATTGCGCGCCGCGCCCGCGGCACGCCGCGCATCGCCGGTCGCCTCCTGCGCCGCGTGCGCGATTTCGCCTCGGCGGCCGATGCCACGTCGATCGACCGCGAGATTGCCGACCACGCGCTCAGCGCGCTTGAGGTCGACGCCGCCGGCCTCGATGCCATGGACCGCCGCTATCTCACGACTATCGCGATGAACTATGGCGGCGGCCCGGTCGGCGTCGAGACGATGGCCGCCGCGTTATCCGAGCCGCGCGACGCGATCGAGGACATCATCGAGCCCTATCTGATCCAGTGCGGCTATCTCCAGCGCACCCCGCGCGGGCGCCTGCTCACCTCGCACGCCTTCCGCCATCTCGGGATAGCCGAACCCTCGCGCGATGCGGCGCAGTTCGGCCTGTTCGGGACGGACGAGAGCAACGACTGATAGCGAGGTCGTGAACTTCCGGTCATCTCTGTGCAGGCGATTTGCACGAGCGCACCCCAATTCCGCTCCAATCGGTCCGCATCACGAATAGCGCATCACCATCGGGCCTCCATGATCTCGCGGCGTCATCTCATCCGTTCCATCGGCGGTCTGTCCGCCCTCAGCGTCTCCACCGCTGCCTACGGCGTCGGCGTCGAGCCGGTGCTCCGGCTCAACGTCAGCCGCTATCATCCAACGCCACGACAATGGCCGGCGGATTTTCCGCTGAAGATCGCCGTGATCGCCGACATTCATGCCTGCGATCCCTGGATGTCGCTGGAGCGGATCGAGGCCATCGTCGATTGCACCAACGCGCTCGGCCCCGATCTCATCGTACTGCTCGGGGATTACGTCGCCGGTCATCACCATGTCACGCGCATCATCCCGGCCGGTGAATGGGCGAGGGTGCTGACCGGCCTCAAGGCGCCGCTTGGTGTTCATGCGGTCATGGGCAATCATGACTATTGGGACGACAAACTCGTGCAGCGGGCCGGGCAGGGGCCGACGGTCGCCCATCGCGCGCTGGAGGCGGCCGGCATACCCGTCTACGAGAACGACGTCGTGCGTCTCACCAGGGATGGCCGTCCGTTCTGGCTCGCCGGTCTGGGCGATCAGCTTGCCTTTATGCCGGCGCGGCGCCTCCGGAGCGCGGGGCGCTTCGGCGTCGACGATCTCGCCGCGACACTGGCAAAGATTACTGACGACGCACCGGTGATCCTGCTTGCGCATGAACCCAACATCGCGCCGCGCGTGCCCGCGCGCGTCGCGCTGCAGCTGTCCGGCCACACCCACGGCGGCCAAATCCGCCTGCTCGGCTGGTCGCCGGCCGTTTCGCCGCAGCATGGGCTGCGGCTGGCCTATGGCCATTTCCGGCTGAAATGCGACGTCATCATCTCCGGGGGCCTTGGTTGCAGCATCCTCCCGGTCCGCGTCGGCGTGCCGCCCGAAATCGTCGAAGTGACGCTGGGGCGAGGGCCGGCGCTGGCGTAAGCATGGAATTCTGCATCAAATGATGTCATATTTGATGTAGAGGTGCTGCCATGAGAACCACAATCGCGATCGACGACGAGTTATTTGCCAAGGCGCGGGAGTTTGCGGGTGTCAGTGAAAAGTCGGCTGTTATCAGGGAAGCCCTGAAGGCCTTCGTTGAACGGGAAGCCGCACGTCGTCTCGCGCGGATGGGGGGTGCTGAACCCAACGCGAAAGCTCCACCGCGTCGCCGGCCCAAATGAGCGTCTTGGCGGACACGTCGATCTGGGTCGACCACTTCCGTCGAGCGGATGCGCAGCTGGCTGGCCTCCTCGATCATGGAGACGTCGTTATTCATCCGTTTGTGATAGGCGAATTGCTCCTGGGAGGCGTGCCC
Source organism: Bradyrhizobium sp. Kon10 (assembly GCF_055807395.1). Taxonomy (NCBI): domain Bacteria; kingdom Pseudomonadati; phylum Pseudomonadota; class Alphaproteobacteria; order Hyphomicrobiales; family Nitrobacteraceae; genus Bradyrhizobium; species Bradyrhizobium sp. Kon10. The sequence goes on from NZ_JBVVOZ010000032.1 coordinate 74,938, forward strand.
AAGGTTTCCGACTTGCTCGACGATCTGAATTCCCTTCCCAGGGCGACGATCGCCAGCAATGACGAAGTCCTCGAGTTTATAGTCAAACGGAAGTTGTCCGGGTTGGGGATCGGATATGTCGATGCCCACTTGCTGGCATCGACGATGTTGACGATCGAGGCCTCGATCTGGACGCGTGACAAGCGATTGCTTGCAGCCGCTCGTTCGCTGAAATTGGCTGCCGATATCCAATGAGTGACCTCATGTCCCATCTCGACGGCGAGATCCGCGACGGCCGTCACCACATGCAGGTGCGTGTTTATTACGAGGACACGGATTTCCCTGACTTGCCATTGTCGTAGTATGCAAACGTGCTGATCTCTCGCTCCTTGCCGCGGTTTTCGGGAAAAAGGTTCTTTCCGTAAAGCGCGGAGCTGTTCAGGTAGGGCGTATATTCGTAGGGCATACGCTTGCGAACCGGATGCACTACTATGCATTCAATCAAGTTGCGGAAGGCAATGCGAGTTTCGATCGCCTTCGGATTGGTTTTGAGCGCGGTAATAAGCTTTCTAACCTCCGAGCGGTATCGGTCATTGAATTTCGGGCGATCGAAGCCATTCACATTTTCTCCGCCACCGCCCAGCAGCCGCAAGCGCTGTTCAACGCTTTCCCGCTCCAGGTCGCACTCATCGATCCGCTTGAGCAATTCGTCCGGCTTGCGGCGGCTACTTGCGATGGCATAAGAGAGGCGTTCGATCTCGGTAGTCAATACGCGGTGTCGACGCTCTAGCTTACTGTGTTCGCTGCCATTGTTCCGATCGTTTTTGCGCTCCTCCTTCCAAGCACGCATCGCCTCTTCAATGGCTTTCGGCGAAAGCAATTTCGTTTGGATTTTCTCGGAGGCATCCTCGAGCAGAACGTCCATATCAAAGCTACGGGTGTGCTCGCAGGTGCCCCGCTGATGCGCGCTCGCGCATGCCGCGCGCGGTGCACCGTTACGCGAGGATTGAGCGATTCGCATATGGCCATTGCAGACGCCACACCGGAGCACACCGGCAAGCGGGTGCTCAGTGTTGCGCGGACTCACGGCGCGACGCCGCGGCTTGCCAGTCGGTCCGAACATAGATACGGCGCGCACGCTACGAACCTTCTGCGCTACATCCCAGAGCACTTGCGGAACGATCCGCAGCTCTGGCTTTTTGACTATAATGTGGCGTTCTGCCGGATTGCGGCGCTTCTGCTTCTTCTGCGTCTCTGGGTTGAGAATTGTCGAGCGAACGTTCCAATGTATCTCGCCGATATATAATTCGTTGCCGATAATGCCGCGACCATGCCGACCGCCTGTGATGCACTGATGGTTCCAGGTAGTGCGGCCGGCCTTGTTCTTGTGACGAGTTGCCCCTGGTGAGGGCACGCATTCGCGGGTGAGGTCAGCGGCGATAGTTCGGGTCGAGCGGCCCGCTGCATATTCATTGAAGATGCGGAGCACAATCTTTGCTTCGTTCTCATCGATCACGCGTTCGCCAGGCGCGCCCGGCCTCGGCCGATAACCATAGGCGTATGAGCCAGGAATTCTTCCGTTGGCAACAGCGTTGTCATGGCCGCGCCGAACCTTTTCGGCGAGCTGCGGCTTGTAAATCGTGTTGTACAGACTTGCGATGCTGATGTCAGTGGCGGTCGCGTAGACTCCTTTCTGATCCATCAGCTCAACGCCGTTGAACTCGAAAACCTGCTTGAGACGCTGGATGGTTGCGGGATCGCGCGACAAGCGGTCGTAATGCTCAACGACGACTACGTCAAACTCCTGGTTTCGCACACCGTTGAGCAAGCGCTGATAGCCGTCCCGCGCACCTTCGGTAAGACCAGATTTTGCGGCATCCACAAACTCGCCGATGACATCGAGGTTGTTGCGCAATGCGACCTTGCGGCAGAGTAATAGCTGACCCTCAATCGAGCTCGCCTTTTGCATGTCGCTCGAATAGCGCGCGTATATTACGGCCGTTTTCTTCGATGACGGTGTCGTCATGCCGGTCCTCTATCGGCTGCCCCGAGCCATGATTTTCATCCCGTGCGATCTGACGTCCGATGGCGCGCGCCAACTCAAACCAGATTTCCTCATTGTCCGGATTATCCCAGCTCCGAGGATGGGAGGGGGCAAGCGGTCGAATGGTCGCTCGTTGTCTTCGGAAAGATCGGATGCGGGTAGGCATTTGCAAACTCGCGAGCGGAAGCTAGCGTAAATTTCCGCGCTGCGCTACGGCCAAGCCGCAGCGATTACTCGCAACGCTTCCCTCATGCTGACTTCGGCAGCGTCGAATGAAAATGTAATTCGTCCTCCGTGAAGAATTCCCAAGTCATTGATTTGGAATCTGGAAGCGGCGCATTAGCGTCATCGGGTTTGCCGAG
>NZ_JBVVOZ010000033.1:0-66209 GCF_055807395.1 Bradyrhizobium sp. Kon10
ACGGTCTCTCTCGCTAAGGTCTTGATTTATTTGGTGGGCGCACCAGGGCTCGAACCTGGGACCCGCTGATTAAGAGTCAGCTGCTCTACCAACTGAGCTATGCGCCCGAAAGGCGGTCAAAAGCCTTGCGAGGCCGGTCGTTTAGCAAAGCGATCCGGGTATGGCAAGCGATGCGGCGCAGGTTTTCCAAGGTTCTTCCACAGGCCCCGAAATGCGAAAAGCCGCTGGATTCCAGCGGCTTCGCCAAGGCTAGATCCCGGGAAATCCCGGTCCGCTCACAATCGGCCTTCCCGGTCCCCGCCACCGTCCCGGTTAAAGCGATCCCCGCCGTGGAAGCGGTCCATAAACCGATGCCGCAGACCGTCCTCGCCGCCGCCGAACGGGCCACGGTGGCGGGTCAGGACGGCGAGGCGCCGCTTTTGGCCCTCATCGAGCGTTTTGTACAGAGGATCGGCGGCGTCGGCGATGTTCTTAAGCGCCGCGGAAGTCGCACCCATGTCCTCGGCACGCTGGCGCAGACGGGCAACTGGATCTTCGGGTTTGTCGGCATCCTTGTTGGCATCGCCTGGACCGGCATTCATCCGCGCATTGGCGCGGTCGATCCGCAGCTTGGCGAAGTCGCGCACGGCGGTCTCGACCGGCGGCCACAACTTCTCCTGGTCGACATTGAGCTTCAGCCCGGCATGGACGGCAGCGATCCGTGCGTCGACCATGGCGGCGCGGTCTTCCGGGTTCATGCGCATGTGGTGGAAGTGCTCCATCCACGGGCGGTGAAATTGAGCGTAGACCGCGCCCGAGCCGGCGATGCTGAGCGCGGCGATGGCGGCGATGGTGAACTTTCTCATAACAACCTCCTCTGGAAAGGATGGTTTGAAGATGAGCCCGGCGGCCTCCGCGCGCAACTTACAACTTGGACAGGAAGCGCGTTCCTGCAGAAATGTAGTCGCCGTTAACGTCTGTTCAGACGCAAACTGAAATCATTCGCAACAAAAAGGGCTCCCATGCGGTGCACAGGAGCCATTCTTGCCTGCACTATACATCCATGTAACCGAGTTAGTTTGTCGTGCTCTTGGCTTCCTTCTGGAATTCGTCGATCAGCGGCTGGCCGACGCGGCTCGCCGCGTCCTTGTAGACCGGCTCCATCGCCTTGCGCATCGCCTCGTCCTGCTCCGGGGTGAGCTTGATGATCTCGCTCTTGCCGCTCTTCCTGATCTCGGCGAGCGCGTCGTCGTTCTCCTTCTGCGACTGCGCGTTGTTGAAGTCGGTCGCCTCCTTCATCGCCTTCGCAAGCTGGTCGCGGATGTCGGCCGGCAGATCGTCCCAGAACTTCTTGTTCACGATCACGACATAGCCGATATAACCGTGGTTGGTCTCGGTGATGTACTTCTGCACCTCGTGCATCTTCTGGGTATAGATGTTCGACCAGGTGTTCTCCTGCCCGTCGACCACGCCGGTCTGGAGCGCCTGATAGACTTCCGAGAACGCCATCACCTGCGGCAGCGAGCCGAGCGCCTTGAACTGCGCCTGGAGCACGCGCGAGGACTGGATGCGGAACTTGACGCCTTGATAGTCCGCCGGCGTGATGAGCTTCTTGTTGGCGCTCATCTGCTTGAAGCCGTTGTCCCAATAAGCAAGCCCGGTGATGCCCTTGGGCTCGAGCAGCTTGAGCAGCCGCGCGCCGAGCGGGCCTTCCGTCACCTTCCGCAGCGTCTTCAGGTCGGGAAGGATGTAGGGCAGATCGAACACCTCGAATTCGCGGATGCCGAGTGGGCCGAATTTCGAGTTGGACGGCGCCAGCATCTGCACGCTGCCGAGCTGGAGCGCCTCCAGCTCTTCCTTGTCCTTGTAGAGCGACGAGTTCGGATAGATCTCGATCTTGACCTTGCCGCCGGTGTATTTCTCGGCGAGCTCCTTGAACTTCTCCGACGCCTTGCCCTTCGGCGTGTCGGTGGCGACCACGTGGCTGAACTTGATGATGATCGGCGACTGGGCCGATGCCGGGCCGGCCAAGCCAAGTGCCAGGACCGCGATGGAGGCCGCGATCGCGAAGGTGCGCATGATGTCTCCCTTGTATATTCTCTTGGGCAGCCTAACGCGGCCGCCTATCCTCTAGCCGGGAGATCAATAGCGGCTCACGCATCGAACTGCTATTGGCCGTTAGCAGGGCAGCTATTCGCCGCAAATGCAGAGTCATTCCGGAGCGGTCCGTAGGACCGAATCCGGAATCTCGAGATTCCGGGTTCTCGCTTCGCGAGCCCCGGAATGACGAACTTCGTTCGTCAGCTCGCCGCTGCCGTGGTCACGGTGTCGCGCTGGCGCTTCATGACGATCTTGTTGAGCGCGCCGAGATAGGCCTTCGCCGACGCCACCAACGTATCCGGGTCCGCCGCGCGCGCGGTCATCGCACGTCCCTCATGCGACAGCCGTACCGAGACCTCGGCCTGCGCGTCGGTCCCCTGGGTCACGGCGTGGACCTGATACAGGTCGAGCTTGGCCTCATGCGGCACCAGCGCCTTGATGCAGTTGAACACAGCATCCACCGGACCGTTGCCCTCGGCCTCCTCGATCTTGATCTGGCCGTCGACGTCGAGCTTCATGGTCGCGCGCTGCGGACCGTGCGTGCCGGCGATCACCGTGAGCGAAGTCAGCTTGATGCGGTCGTGCGACGCCGCCATCTCCTCGTCGACCAGCGCCTCGATGTCCTCGTCGTAGATGTCCTTCTTGCGGTCGGCCAAGGCCTTCATCCGCGTGAACGCATCTTCCAGCTGGTTCGGACCGAGCTTGTAGCCCATCTCCTCCAGCTTGTGCACGAAGGCATGGCGGCCGGAATGCTTGCCGAGCACCAGCGAGGACTGCTTCAGGCCGACCATTTCGGGCCGCATGATCTCGTAGGTGGACGCGTCCTTCAGCACGCCGTCCTGATGGATGCCGCTCTCATGCGCGAACGCGTTCCGGCCGACGATCGCCTTGTTGTACTGCACCGGGAACGAGGTCGCCGCCGATACCACTTTCGAGGCGCGGGTGAGCTGCGTCGTGTCGATCTTGTTCCAGAAGGGGAATTTGTCGTTGCGCACGTTGATCGCCATCACGATCTCTTCCAGCGCGGCGTTGCCGGCGCGCTCGCCGATGCCGTTGATGGTGCATTCGACCTGGCGCGCGCCGCCGATGACGCCGGCCAGCGAGTTCGCCACCGCCATGCCGAGGTCGTTGTGGCAGTGCACGGAGAACACCGCCTTGTCGGAGTTCGGCACGCGCTCGATCAGCGTCTTCATGAAGTGCGTGTATTCGTCCGGCGTGGTGTAGCCGACCGTGTCCGGAATGTTGACCGTGGTGGCGCCGGCCTTGATGACCGCTTCGACGATGCGGCACAGATAATCCATCTCGCTGCGGGTGCCGTCCTCGGCCGACCATTCGACGTCGTCGATCTGGTTGCGCGCGCGCGCGACCATCGCGACCGAGGTCTCGAGCACCTGCTCCGGGGTCTTGTTCAACTTCACGCGCATATGCAGCGGCGAGGTCGCTATCACGGTATGGACGCGGCCGCGCTTGGCGAATTTCACCGCCTCGGCGCAACGGTCGATATCTGCCGGGTGCGCGCGGGACAGGCCGGCGATCACCGCATTCTTGGAGCGGCGGGCGATTTCGCTCACCGCCTGGAAGTCGCCTTCGGAGGTGATCGGAAAGCCGGCTTCGATGACGTCGACGCCCATATCGTCCAGCATCTCGGCGACCTCGAGCTTCTCCTCGAAGGTCATGGTAGCGCCGGGACATTGCTCGCCGTCGCGCAGCGTGGTGTCGAAAATGATGACGCGGTCCTTGTCGGACTTGTTCACGGAGGCCATTTCAGATTTCCTTTTGAGCTTTCGCGCCGGTCGTTGCTGGGGGCGCTAACGGGGGCCGCTGATCTCGTACATCCCCTGAGCGCCCAGGCGCATGGCGCCCAGCCGGCCCTCAGGGGCAGCTAAGAAGAAGCCCGCCGATCATGAGGGTGGGCAGCAGCGCGGCCGGGATCGTGGCGGCGGCCAGAGCCACCTCCCCCGAAATCCCATCAATTTGGCCGCGAATCAGCATTGCCAGACCCTTTTGAGCCTTCAGATCCTCGGTCAAAACCGTTGACGGTTGGTTGCCGGGAGGCTCGATGCGGCGGTTCTAGACGAGAAATGGGCGCCACTGCAACGCCAAAAGATGGTCAGCGGAGCTGACCTAACTGCAGGGATGCCTCCCGGGCAGTCGGGACATACATCCTTCCGTCATTCCGGGGCGCGCCACTTTGCGCGAGCCCGGAATCCATTTCTCGGCGTAACCCGCTGCATGATGGATTCCGGGCTCGCGCTCCGCGCGCCCCGGAATGACGACAACTGATGCAGACCGATCGGCGCGCGAGGTGGACCGCTAACCCGCGCGGCGGGCGCGGGCTCTGCTTTCCCAGCGATCGAGCATTTGGCCGAGTTCACCGGTGGCCGGCAGGGCGATCTCGTTGGTGTTGGCCGGCGCGGCGGGGAGCCAGTCCGGCTGCGTGTACTCACGCCAGCGGCGAGCCTCCGCCCGCCGTTTGCGGGAAACGAAATCGCGCGTGAAATAACCACCCGCAAACCCGATCCCGAGCAGTACGATCAACATGATAGCGGCTTGCACAATCAGCTCCGGCTGTTTCAGCCGCAAGTTCTGCCAGGATCGGCCGCGAGGTCAATGCTTGACACGGCCCGAACGGGCGACGCGTGATCTTCATGCAAACAAAATTTTCGTGTGACGGCCCGGAACGTTTTCGGTTCTCGGTGATGACGCAATTTGCGCACAATCGCGACGAAATCGGAACGTGAATTGATTGCGCTCGCGGTTACGCGAGGATGCCCAGATGGCACTCGCAACCGGCCGCGGACCGAACTAACCTTGTCGTGCTCGGCCGGATCAACCGGCCAGTGAAATGATCCGGGAGGACGCGATGACACGCCAACAACAGCGTGACCAGGAGACTGCGCTTTCACGACGGACGCTGGTTCAAGGGCTTGCGCTCGGGGCCGCGGCCACAATGGCCGGAACGAGCACCGCGCTGGCGCAAGCCAGCCCCGCCGCGCCGCCCACGACGATCACCACCCCGCCGCGCGACTTCGGCCCCCATGGCGCGCCGACCACCTATTTCTGGGACCCCGACATCATCGCCGTCGATCCGGCCTTCAATGACCTTGCGCAACCCAACACCTCCATCAAGCGGCTCTACACGGGCGTGCTCTGGGCGGAAGGTCCGGCGTGGAGCGCACAGGGCCGGTATCTGTTGTGGAGCGATATTCCCAACAACCGGCAGATGCGCTGGAGCGAGGACGACGGCCGCGTCAGCGTATTCCGCTCGCCCTCCAACAACTCCAACGGCAACACGTTCGACTTCCAGGGCCGCCAGCTCTCCTGCGAGCACCTGACCCGACGGGTCACACGCTATGAGCACGACGGCACTGCCACCGTGCTGTGCGACAACTACAACGGCAAGCGCCTGAACTCGCCGAACGACGTCGTCGCGCATCCCGACGGCAGCTACTGGTTCACCGACCCGCCCTATGGCGGCCAGCTCTATGAAGGGGAGCCCGATGCGGCGGGCGGACCGGGCAATGCGCCCGGCAAGCTCAACCCACGGATCGGCCAGCCGGCCGGCTTCGCACCGAGCAAGCGCGAGCTGCCGACCAACTGCTATCGCATCGATCCCTCGGGCCGTATCGACCTCGTCGTCAGCGAGGACCAGCTGCCCGATCCGAATGGCCTCTGCTTCTCGCCCGACTTCAAGAAGCTCTACGTCGTCTCGACCGGCAAGGGCCCGGGCGACACCGGCCCGGGCGGCAATGGCGAGATCTTCGTGTTCGACGTCGGCAGCGACAACAAGCTCTCCAACAAGAAGCGGTTTGCCGATTGCGTTATCGACGGCGTGAAGTGTGGGCCGGACGGCGTACGCTGCGACGTCAACGGCAATGTCTGGACCTCCAGTAATGCGGGCCGCGCCGTCGGCTACAACGGCGTGACGGTGTGGTCGCCGGAGGGCAAGTTGCTGGGCCGCATCCGCCTGCCGGAAGTGTGCGGCAACATCTGCTTCGGCGGGCCCAAGCGCAATCGCCTGTTCATGGCCGCGAGCCAGTCGCTCTATGCGGTGTACACGGCAACGCAGGGTGCCGGGCCGGGCTGAGCATGCGCGAGCTGAATTGCGACGAGGCGCCCGCGCTCCCCGCTGGCGCCTCAAACTTTGCGTGCTACGCTTGGCTCCCAACGATAGACTCGGGTCAGGAAACCAACCATGCGCGTTGTGATCTGCGGCAGCGGCGTGATCGGGGCCTGCACCGCTTACTTCCTCCGCCGGCACGGCGTCGAGGTCATCGTCGTGGAACGGACCGAAGTGGCGGCCGCGGCCTCCGGCAAGGCCGGCGGATTCCTGGCGCGCGACTGGTGTAGCGGAACGCCGCTCGACGCGCTGGCGCGGCGCAGCTTTGCGCTTCACGCGCGACTGCCGCAAGAGATCGAGGGCGATTGGGGCTATCGCCCGATGAGCGCGTATGCCGGCCATGTTGTGCCCGATGGCGATCCGCGGCGGACTGCACCATCGGCATTCGACTGGCTCAGCGATGGCATCGTGATCGGGCAGCCCCTCGGCACCACCGAGACGACCGCGATCGTTCATCCGCAAAAGTTCACGTCGGCCATGATGAACGCGGCGCTCGCGCAAGGCGCCGAGCTTCGCTTCGGCCGCGTCACCGGCATCGGCCGCGATCCGCATGGGACCCGCGCGAAAGGCGTCGAGGTCGAAGGCAGCATCATTGAAGCGGATGCCATCGTGATCGCGATGGGTCCCTGGTCGCTGCTCGCCGCGATCTGGATGAACATGCCCGCCCTTTATGGTCAACGCGGCCCGAGCATCGTGTACGACACCGGCACGCATGTGTCGGCAGACGCCTTGTTTCTCGAGATGGAGATCTACGGCGCGGTCACCCCCATCGAGGTGTTCCCTCGCCCCGACGGCAGCACCTATGTGACCGCTTGGCCCGACACCGCTGCCTTCCCCACCGATCCGGCCGACGTGAAGCCCGAGTACAACCGTCTGCACAACTTGCAACGAATGTCGGAGCGACTATCGCCACTGTTCCGGCCGGAGAAGATCATCGCGACACAGGCCTGCTTTCGTCCGGTGACCGAGGACGGCTTGCCGTTGATTGGCCGCGTGCCGCAGGATGACGGCCTGTATGTTGCGACCGGACATGGTGTCTGGGGTATCCTCAACGCCCCCGCAACGGGCGAAGCGCTGGCGGAGCTGATCGTCGAAGGCGCAACGCGCAATGTCGATCTCGCGCCATTCGACCCTGCCCGCCTCAAGCCACTCAATGTGCGCCGACGATGATCACGATGACACAGTTGTACGCCTGCATGCAATCGCATGCCCGTCGCCGAAATCTGCATGCCTGCGCGTGAAAGCTTTGCGCCGCGCTAGACTTTAGTTCTCCTCGCATAATCCTGAATGCAGTTTCGCTTGCCGAGAATGACCTCACCGCTATAGTCCCGCGCAATAGCTCATTAGAGGCTTGTTCAAGGGAGAGAAATAACATGCGATACTCTGTTGCATTGCGAATGGCATTTGGTGCGGCCGCGGTCGGGACGCTGACGATGGCGTCAGGCGCGGCATTCGCGGCGGATCCGATCAGGATCGGCGTGATCGCGGAAGCTCAGGCGATTGCCGGCGCCTCCATTCCGCAGGCGGCACAGCTCGCCGCCGACGAGATCAACGCCGCCGGTGGCGTCGACGGCCGCAAGATCGAGATCATCGGCTACGACAATCACTCCTCCTCGGCAGACTCGGTGCGCGCATTCCAGCGCGCGGTCAACGAGGACAAGGTCAACGCGGTCATCGCGAGCTATATCAGCGAGGTGGTGTTGGCGCTGGAGCCCTGGGCTTCACGGCTGAAGACGCCGTTCGTCACACCAGGCGCGGCCTCCAACGAGATCAGCAAGAGCGTTCACGCCGATTACGAGAAGAACAAGTATACTTTCCACGGCTATCTGACCTCGGCAGCACTCGCGCTCTCGGTCTGCGATGGTGCCAAGGACCTTCTCGTCGACAAGATGCACATGAAGACGGCCGTCATCATGAGCGAGGATGCCGCCTGGACCAAGCCGCTCGATGTCGGCTATGAGGAATGCCTGCCCAAGATCGGGCTGAAGGTGCTCGACCACATCCGCTTCTCGCCCGACACCACCGACTTCACACCGATCTTCAACAAGATCGAGGGCGCCAAGCCCGACGTGATCATCACCGGCATCTCCCATGTCGGCGTGCAGCCGACGGTGCAGTGGAAGAACCAGCAGGTGCCGATCCCGATGTTCGGCATCTCGTCGCAGGCGACCAACGAGACCTTCGGCAAGGACACCAACCAGGCGGCCGAAGGCGTGCTCTATCAGGGCGTCTCGGGGCCGGGCGTGGCGGTGACGCCGAAGTCGGTGCCGTTCGCGGAAAACTTCAAGAAGAAGTTCGGCAATTATCCGTCCTATGCCGGTTACACCGCCTATGACGAAGTCTATTACATCGCGGACGCGGTGAAGCGGGCCGGCTCGACGGATGCCGACAAGCTGGTCGACGCGCTGGAGAAGACCGACTGGGAAGGCACGATCGGCCGCGTTCAGTTCTACGGCAAGGACGATCCGTTCACCCACTCGATCAAATACGGCAAGGGCCTGATCACCGGGCTGATGCTGCAATGGCAGGACGGCAAGCAGAGCGCGGTCTGGCCCAAGGAAGTCGCCAAGGTCGACATCAAGTTCCCGAGCTTCATCAAGCTCTCGAACTAGCAGGACACGCTCCCGGGACCACCTCCCGGGAGCTTCTACATGCGGCGCCCGGCAGCACCTTCCCTCCAGCAGGACTCTTGGCCGATCTTAGATGCGAGTATTCCAGATTCTGATCGATGGCTTTGCCATCAGCGCTCTTTACGCCCTCGGTGCCACCGGCTTCACGCTGATCTTCGGCGTCTCCGGCGTTCTCAATCTCTCGCACGGCGCCATCATGGTGGCAGCAGCGGTGGCGGCCTGGGCCGCCGCCAGCATCCTGAACGTCGGCACTTATGCCGGCGCACTGATCGGGGTCGTCGTTGCCCTCGTCGCGGCGTTCGCCACCTATTTCGCCGTCGTGAAGCCGATCCAGGACTCCCGGCGCATCCCCAATGAGGAGAAGGAGATCTTCGTCCTGACCGGCACGCTGCTCTGGGGCATCATGATCCAGGAGCTGATCGCCTACTTCTTCACCAACAACGCCAAGACCGTGCTGCCGATCGTCGAGGGCGTCGTCGACGTGCTCGGCGTCCGCACACCGAAGAACGAGATTTTCACCGCGATCGTCTGCTGCCTCGTCATCGCCCTGTTGTGGCTGCTGGTGAACCGCACCCGCACCGGCAAGGCGGTGCTGGCCGCCTCGATGAACCCGCGCGGCGTCACCCTGCTCGGGCTCGAGCTCACCAACATCTACGTCGTGGTGTGGGCGATCTACGGCATCCTCGCCGGCATTGCCGGCGTGCTGCTTGGGATGTTTCTGGGCGTCAGCTCCTACAGCGTCGGACCGCTGACCGCGAGCGCGTTCTCGATCGTCGTGCTCGGCGGGCTCGGCAGCGTCTCCGGCTCGTTGATCGCGGCCTTCGTGGTCGGTTATCTCGAGACCTTTACAGCCTATTTGGTATCACCGGCCTACCGCACCATTCCGGCGCTCCTGCTCCTCGTGTTCGTGATGTACATCCGGCCCCAGGGCCTTCTGGGGAGGCGCTGAGATGGCAAGCTTCTTTACGTCGCGCCTGTTCTTTGTCTCGCTTGCGCTGGTGGTAATCGCGGCAACATTGCCGCTTTACGTCTCCGGCTATGTGCTTGGTCTGCTCACCGTCGCGTTCTATTTCGGCGTGTTCGCGATGGCCTGGGACCTGCTGTTCGGCTTCGCTGGCGAAGTGAATTTCGGGCCGACCTTCCTGATCGGCGTCGGCGCCTACACCGCCGGCATCCTCAATGCCCAGTTCGGCTGGTCGGTCTATCTCTGCATCGTGCTCGGCGCACTCGCCTCGGTCATAGCCGGCCTCGTGCTGGCGCTGCCGGCGTTGCGGGTGCGCGGGCCGTATTTCGGCCTGACCACGCTGGTCGCGGTGCTGATGCTGCAAAACTTCATCGTGGTGTTTGCAGATCTCACCGGCGGTGAGATCGGTCTCACCATCCCCGACGTCATTTCGATCAACGCCGGCACCAATTACTGGATCGCGCTCGGCTTCATGACGATCTCCGCGGCGATCCTCTATGGGCTGTCGCAGTCGCCGGTCGGGCTCGTGCTGCAAGCCAGCGGTCAGGATCCGGTGCAGGCCGGCGCACTCGGCTTCAACATCGTCAAGCACAAGCTCGCCGCCTTCGTCGTCAGCGCGTTCTTCTCGGGCCTATCCGGCGCATTGCTGGTGTTCTACTTCGGCACCGCATCGGTCGGCACCGTCGTCGATGTCGCGGTCGGCGTGAACGTGATCGTCGCGGCCGTGCTCGGCGGCCGGCGCACCGTGCTCGGGGCAGCGCTAGGGGCGATCTTCCTGATCGTGGCCGGCGAATTCCTGCGGCCAACCGGCGAACTTGCGACCTTCATCGTCTCGGCGGTCGCCCTCCTCGTCGTTCTGTTCTTCCCCGGCGGCTTCCTCGGAGCGGCCCTCTCGCGCGAGGCACGCTCGTAATGGACCAGAGGATTGCAAACCGACCCGTGCTCGAAGTCCGCGGCCTGACCAAGCGCTTCGGCGGATTGACGGCGGTGAAGAACCTCGGCTTCGAGGTCAACAGCGGCGAGATCTTCGGCCTGATCGGGCCGAACGGCTCCGGCAAGTCGACTGCGATGAAGAGCGTGATGGGCATCGAGCGCCCGACCGCCGGCGACGTGATCTTCGAGGGCGAGAATGTCGCAGGCCTGCCCGCGCACAGGATCGCGCGCAAAGGTTTTGGCATGGTGTTCCAGCACTCCCGACCGCTGAACAGACAGACCGTGCTGGAGAACATCATGGTGGCGCTGCTGCCGGACAGCCTGTTCATGCTGTTCCCGGACAAGGCGCTGCTCGAGCGCGCCAAGTGGATCGCGGATCGCGTCGGGCTGGGCGCGGTGATGAACCGCCGGCCGCCGACGCTGCCCTTCGCCGATTTGCGCCGGCTGGAACTCGCCAAGGCGATCGCACGCGATCCCAAGGTCGTGCTGGTGGACGAGCCGTTTGCGGGCCTGACGCGCGCCGAGGTCGACGTCTTTTCCGACCTGATCCGCAGTTTTCGCGACGAGGGCCGCGCGGTGATGCTGGTCGACCACAACGTCAAGAGCGTCGCGGCCCTCGTCGACCGCGTGCTCGCGATGTATCTCGGCGAGGAGATCGTCACCGGCAAGGCCGACGACGTCATGAAGAACGAGACCGTGCGACGGGTCTATCTCGGCGGCGCGCTCGAGAGCCATGCGCGGCCGGAGACCAGCTTCAAGGACAAGGTGCCCCTGCTCCAGGTCGACAATGTCAGCGTGTTCTATGGCAAGGCGCAGGCACTGGAGAACGTCTCGATCCACGTCCACGAGGGCGAGTTCGTCTCCATCGTCGGTCTCAACGGCGCCGGCAAGACGACGCTGTTCAACACCATCTCCGGCTTCCTTCCCTATAGCGGCGAGATCGTGCGTGGCGGTGAGACGCTGCGCGGTACGAGCCCAGCCAAGATCGCCCGGAGCGGCCTGGTGCAATGCCCGGAATCGCGCGAGCTTTTCGGCGAGATGAGCGTGCGGGAAAATCTCGATCTCGGCGGCCAGCATCTCACCGACGACAAACGCGCCACCCAGCTCGCCTGGCTGTTCGAGCTGTTCCCGATCCTGAAAGAGCGGCAGGGCCAGCTGGCGCAGACGCTCTCGGGCGGCGAACAGCAGATGCTGGCGATCGGCCGCGCGCTGATGATGCAGCCGCAGATCCTGATCCTCGACGAGCCGACGTTGGGACTTGCGCCCGTCATCCTCGAGCTCTTGTCCAAGGCGCTGGAGAAGCTGCGGCAGACCACCTCGATCACCGTGCTGCTGGGCGAGCAGAACGTCACCTTCGCGCTGCCGCATGCCGACCGCGTCTATGTGCTCGAACACGCCCGCATCGTCTGGGAAGGCGATCCCGGCCGGTTCGCCGCGGAGGCCGGTGCCGACTTTCTCTAGTTCGCAACGTAAACAACAGAACAAGAAAGGAAACGACCATGCGATCATCGACGAAATTGAGCAGCAACTTGCTTTTCGCCTCCGCGCTGGCGCTGTGCCTCGCCGCGCCCGCCTACGCGCAGTCGAACGACCCGATCAAGATCGGCGTCATCGCCGAGGTGCAGTCGATTGCAGGTGCAGCCACACCGGGCGGTGCGCAGATCGCCGCCGACGAGATCAACGCCAAGGGCGGCACCCTCGGCCGCAAGGTCGAGATCGTCACCTACGACAACAAGAGCTCGTCGGCAGACTCGGTGCGCGCATTCCAGCGCGCGGTGAGCGAGGACAAGGTCTCCGCCGTGATCGCGAGCTACATCAGCGAGGTCGTGCTGGCGCTGGAGCCGTGGGCGGCGCGGCTGAAGATGCCGCTGATCACGCCAGGCGCGGCGTCGAACGAGATCACCAAGGCGATCCACAACGACTACGAGAAGAACAAGTATACTTTCCACGGTTATTTGACCTCGGCAGCGCAAGCCCAGATCGTCTGCGACGCCGCCAAGGATCTCCTTGTCGACAAGCTCAAGTTCAAGACGGTCGCAATCATGAGCGAGGACGCCGCCTGGACCAAGCCGCTCGACGTCGGCTACGAGGCCTGCCTGCCCAAGGCTGGACTGAAGGTGGTCGAGCATGTGCGTTTCTCGCCGGATACCACCGACTTCACGCCGATCTTCAACAACATGGAGGGCAAGAAGCCCGACGTGATCGTCACCGGCATCTCGCATGTCGGCGTGCAGCCGACGGTGCAGTGGAAGAACCAGCAGGTGCCGATCCCGATGTTCGGCATCAGCGCGCAGGCGCTGAGCCCGACGTTCTGGAAGGACACCAATGGCGCCGCCGATGGCGTGCCGTCGCTGGCCGTCGCGACACCCGACGTCGCCGTGACCTCCAAGACAAAGCCGTTCGCGGCGGCCTTCGCGGCCAAGTTCGGCACGCCGCCGGCCTATACCGGCTACACGGCCTATGACGACGTCTACATCATCACCGATGCGATCAAGCGCGCGGGCTCGACCGATCCCGACAAGATGGTCGCGGAGATGGAGAAGACCAACTACGAGGGCACGATCGGCCGGATCCAGTTCTACGGCAAGGACGACGAATTCACCCACGGCATCAAGTCCGGCCCCGGCACCGTAACCGGCCTCGTCTTCCAGTGGCAGAACGCCAAGCAGGTCGTGGTCTGGCCCGAGAAGATCGCCGAAGGCAAGCTGAAGTTTCCGGACTTCGTGAAGCTGTCGCAATAATCGCTTCACGCTGGCATCGAGCCCATCGCTCGCTTGCCAGCGGTGGGCTTTTCCTTGCGTCTCGCAGATGCGTTGTGGCCGCGGCGCACCGCGTATCGACCTTGGGCGATGTTGACTTTCCGCCGTGCCACTCCCCATACTTCGAAAAAAACAACAACCAATCACAAGATGGTTTTGAGGGAGGATAGGATGCCCACTTCACGCAGGCAGCTGCTGAAGACATCGGCGGCCGCTGCCGCCGCACTCAGCCTCGATTGGACCCGGGCCCAGGCACAGGCCGAAACATTACGGATTGGGCTGATCTACGACCTGACCGGCCCGTTTGCCGCCGGCGGCTCGGTCGCCTCATCGGTCGGCGCACAGATCGCCATCGACCTCGTCAACGAGAAAGGCGGCATCGGCGGCAAGACCAGGATCGTGCCCGTTGCGGCCGACTCCCAGAGCAAGGCCGACGTCGCCATCAACGAGGCCGAACGCCTGATCAGCCAGGAAAAGATCGACATCATCAACGGCGTCTATTCCAGCGCGCACGCGGTGCCGATGGCGGCGAAGGTGGAGCAGCAGAAGAAGATCCTCTGGATCACGACCGCGGTCTCGACCGCCGTGTTCAAGGACAAGAACCTGCACTATGTGTTTCGCGCGCAGATCCATTCGGATCAGTACGGCCAGGCCTTTGCCGGCTTCATGAGCGAGCACGCCAAGGGCAAGCTCGGCATGGAGCCGAAGGACGTCCGGATCGCGCTGATCCACGAGGACGGCCCTTATGGCGTCGGTGTCGCCGCCGCAGACGAAGCCTATGCCAAGGAGGCCGGACTTCAGGTTGTCTTGAAGGAGGGCTATTCGGCTTCGGCACCGGACCTGTCGGTGCTGGTCACGAAGATCAAGCGCGCCAAGGCCGATGTGATTTCGCATGCCGGCTACAACCCCGACATCACCCTGTTCCTGCGCCAGGCCCGCGAGAGCGGCCTGCGCTTCAAGATGCTGTTCGGTGCCGGCGCCGGTTACAGCCAGCTCGACAAGCTGCGCGCGACCTTCGGCCCCGACATCGACCATTTCTGCAACATCGATCCGGTGCCGGCGCAGCTGCTGGATCCGTCGAAGCTCGCGCCCGGCATCGGCGATCTGATCAAGACCATGGTCTCGCGCTATCAAGCGAAGATGGGCGCCACCGACGTGCCGCCGCATTGCTCGATGGGCTTCAACCAGACCTGGGTCTTGCTCAACAACGTGCTGCCCGTCGCCAAGGAGAAATACGGCAGCTTCGAGCCCGACGCCATTCGCAAAGCCGCGCTCGACGTCGACATCCCCGCCGGTGGCACCATCCAGGGCTACGGGGTCAAATTCTTCCCGCCGGGCACGCCGCTCTCCGGCCAGAACGAACGCTCGACCCCAGTGGTGATGCAGAACGCCGGCGAGCACATCTCGGTGGTGTGGCCGACGAATATCAGGACGCAGGATCCGGTGTTTCCGCTGCCGAAGGGTTCGACTTACGGGGCGTGAGATGCTCAATGCACCCTCTCCCCTTGTGGGAGAGGGTGGCTCGCCGCGGAGCGGCGAGACGGGTGAGGGGTATCTGTCGGCACGCCCAACTCTCACCGGATTTGCCGAAACAGACCCCTCATCCGGCGCTTCGCGCCACCTTCTCCCACAAGCGGAGAAGGATTTGCAGCGCGCGCGTCGACCTCACGATATCCTTACAACACAACCCTTCTCCCCTCCTCCGCAGCCCAATACCCCGCATAGTTCACCTTGATGGTCTCATACGCCAACGCGAGATCGGATAACGGCTGCCGTCCCGTCGCGGCGCATTCCATGAAATCCTGAATCTCCTGGAGATAGCCGCGGGTCCATTCCTCCTCGAGGCAGACATATTGCCAACCGGTTTTGCGGTCGACCTTTTCGGTAATGTAGACGCTGGCGAGCTTCTCCTCGGAGGTTTGGTAGCTCATCAGATGCGTGTTCGGGGTGATGTTGGCGAACAGCGAGCCGCCGCTCGTGTAGGTCTCGATCAGATTGCGCACGCCGCCCATGATCATGTCGCCGGAGAACACGGTAGCCTTGGTGCCGTCGGAAAAGGTGGCGGTGAGCGTGCCCCAGTCTTCGACATCCACCGGATTGGCTTTGATGTAGGTGCGCTCCTCGGGCTTCAGGCAAGCTGTGACGTTGCCGACATCGCAGCTGACGCTGGCGACGCGGATGGTCTCGCCGCGCGCCTTGGCCTCGACCTGCTTGAGATAGAGCACGGCCGAAAGCGGATGGCATCCCATGCGGATCAGCGAGCCGCCGCCGGTCATCGCCCATTGCGCGGCATGGGCGGCGTGCGAGCCGGAATGACTCTCCTCGCCTTTCATAAACAGGATCTTGTCTCTGGTCGCCTTGATGATCTCCGCGGTCTTGGTCACCGCGGGCGCGTAGATCCAGTCCTCGGCATACATGAAGAGTTTTCCG
This sequence comes from Bradyrhizobium sp. Kon10, assembly GCF_055807395.1. Taxonomy (NCBI): domain Bacteria; kingdom Pseudomonadati; phylum Pseudomonadota; class Alphaproteobacteria; order Hyphomicrobiales; family Nitrobacteraceae; genus Bradyrhizobium; species Bradyrhizobium sp. Kon10. The sequence goes on from NZ_JBVVOZ010000033.1 coordinate 15,916, forward strand.
GTCCGCTCGATCGCCGCGCGCGTCGCGTCCATCTCCTCCAGCACGCGCTCATACATCAGCGCCTTGGCTACGTGCTTGCCGATCGGCCGAGCGTCACCCTCGCGGCCGAAATACCCCGCGAACGGCTTTTCGCAGATCACGTGCTTGCCGGCCTGCATGCCAGCGACGATCATCTCGGCGTGGAGATTGGGCGGCGTGCAGATGTCGATGACATCAAGCTCCCGGTCGGCGATCGCCTCCGCAAAGCTGCGGTAGACACGCGGGATCTGGTGCCGGCTTGCGAACTCCACGACACGATCGCCGCGCGCGGCCACCGCCGCGACCTCGACATCCACGCCGTAGACACGCCGGAACGCATACATATGCAGCTCCGAGACGAAGCCGCAGCCTATGAGCCCAACCCTGATCCTCGCCATTGTGCCCCCTCGCCTTGCTTGGGCGGCACTATAGCCCGAACGACGGCCTATTCCACCGAGACGCGGACCACTCCGGCGCTCATCATGCCGAGCGCGCGGGCGGCGGGAATGGAGAGATCGACAATGCGGCCCCGGATGAAAGGACCGCGATCATTGACGCGGCACTGGATCGAGCGGCCGCCATAGGACACCCTCAACACGCTGCCGAACGGGCGCGTCCGGTGCGCGCAGGTCAACTCGCCTTTGCCGGCTTTTCCGTAGCCGTAGTATGAGGCAAGTCCGCTTTCGGCTTGTGCAACGGAAACAGCAGAAAGCGAAACACTGGCAAGGCAAGCGAATAGCGTGGTCTGCGCTCGCACGGCAATGCTCCGGGTTGGCCCTGCCCGGGGCGCAAACGTTTGTTGGTTCCCTGGGTTCCTGGGGCACTGCCGGGAAGTTCCGGCAGCGCCATCACACATTGTTACTGTTTGTGGAAGACCAGCGTGCGCACCTCGATGCTCTCGCGCGGCGCCGCATCTGCCGGCGTGGTCGGATCGACGAAGGCGGTGTGGGGTGCGAAACGGGTGCGACCGTCGGTTGCGGAATCGTAGCACTTGAGCAGCAGCGCCTCGTCGGCGCTCATCTCGGGGAAATAGAACCAGCGGTGGTTCGGATTGTATTTCACCGAATAGGTCTCGCCGCGACGATTGGGATAGATCAGGTCGGAGGCGACGAGATCGTCAGGCGCGACCGTCGTGCCGTCGGCCATCGCGAGCGGTGAATCGCGCAGGGGACCGCGGATCGGTCGCCAGAGATTGATCACCTGCACGCGGCCCTTGAGCAACTCCTCGGCTTCATGAGGCACATGCTCACGCACGCGGTTGGCACCCGAGGTCGCGGTCTGGTCGACATGGACGCGGGTCGCAGGCTGGCGCGGGCCACCGTCGCGAAGATCGGGGGCACCGTCAACGCGCCTGCGCACGGTGTGATCGAAAATGACGACGCGGTCGGCCTTCAGCGTCGCGCGGAGAAAGGCTTCGACAGCGGGATAGTAGACCGCCCTCACTTCGTCGTCGTTGTAGAAGTCCTTGACCTGGTTCGGATGGCGCACCAGCGCAAAGCCTTCACGATCGAGCGAGAAGTTGTCGGCGATCAGCCGCGCGTCGAAGATCGGGACCTGATGCGGCTCCGGCAGCGATGTGCTTTTCGGTTCGCCCGGGGGCGGATCGAAAGCATAGGTGCGCGGTTTGCCGGAAACCGGCGCGAGATAGTTCAGTTCAGCGGTGACGAAAGGAAGCGATTCGATTTTTGTTTCTTGCAGGCCCATGGCCAGGTCTCCCGATGTGGTCGTCTGCTTGATTTTTGACGGGATGGACCGCGTCGCAAGGGAGGTGGCGCAAATAGCAATGGGGATGTTGTCGGCGTCACGGAATGCAGAAGAAACGTTTCGAAAAACTGGATTGGGCTGGAATGCGTTCTTTCCGCTTCACGGATGCTTGAGGAGACTCGCGAACTCTGCCACCCTCAATCGTCATTCCGGGGCGCCCGAGGGCGAACCCGGAATCCATCGGGCCGCAATGATTGTAGATGAATGGATTCTCAGATGCGCAATTGCGCATCATAGTTCGCGACTTTGTCGCGCCATTGTGGCGCTGCTTGCCAGCATCGCGGTCGCCGCGCTCTCGCTGAGCCTTCATCTGCATGCGAAATCGGCAACGAGCTAAGCAACTGTCAGCCTCAACGCCGGACTGCCGTTTATCGCGGGCAGCGCGGTGCTCATCACCCCGACAGGAGGGAATTGCCATACGAAGGAGAACAGCACAATCCAGCGTCATCACGGATAGTTTCGATCCCGCACTCTGGTCAATTGTGACCGCCCTCAGCCATGTCGGCCAGGACGGCTGGCGTGACGACAGGCGGCCCCCGGACGACGCCCAGGCAGGACGCCAAAGCTGCTGAGCTCAGAAATCTGGCCGTCGAGCCTTCCAGGCGGCCTATGGTCACTCGCCTGAAAAGACCCTGGTGCACGGGTGTGCTTGCCCATCAGCCCTTCCATAGCTGCAAGCCCCGGCCCAAATAGCGACGCCAAACCAAGGCGCGTCCGGCAGAACCGCCGCGGCCGGGCATCCGGACGGCCCGGCCCGCCCGCGACCGATCCGGGTGGAAGCCGGCCCGCCCGTCGCGGCAAAGCATTAAGGTTCACGCATTTCGCAACCAACAAGCTACTTTCCGACTTACCGTTGGTACCGCTACTATTCTGATCCGACGGCGCCCCACACGCCCTCCGCGAGAGAGGGATTTAGGTCGCCCCAATGTGCGTGGGAGGATGACATGAGTGCCGCGAGACCTGAGCCGCTTGCCCGTCAAGCGCTGGCGTTTGTCCTGGCCGGCGGACGCGGCAGCCGGCTCCTGGAGCTGACCGACCGGCGCGCCAAGCCCGCGGTGTACTTCGGCGGCAAATCCCGCATCATCGATTTCGCGCTGTCGAACGCGGTGAACTCCGGCATCCGCCGCATCGCGGTCGCCACCCAGTACAAGGCGCACAGCCTGATCCGGCATTTGCAGATGGGCTGGAACTTCTTCCGCCCCGAGCGCAACGAAAGCTTTGACATTCTTCCGGCCAGCCAGCGCGTCTCGGAGTCGATGTGGTATGTCGGCACGGCCGACGCGGTCTACCAGAACATCGACATCGTCGAGCCGCACGCCTGCCGGTTCATCGTCGTGCTCGCGGGCGACCACATCTACAAGATGGACTACGAGGTGATGCTGCGCCAGCACGTCGACAGCGGCGCCGACGTCACCGTCGGCTGCCTCGAAATGCCGCGAGCTGAATCGTCCGGCTTCGGCATCATGCATATCGACGAGAACGGCTGGATCAAGTCGTTCCTGGAGAAGCCGGCCGATCCGCCGCCGATGCCGGGCAAGCCGGACGTCTCGCTCGCCAGCATGGGCATCTACGTGTTCGACGCGAAGTTCCTGTTCGACGAGTTGAAGCGTGATGCCGAGGATCCGAACTCCAACCACGATTTCGGCAAGGATATCATTCCCTATATCGTCAAGAATGGCCGCGCGATCGCGCATCAATACTCCAGCTCCTGCGTGCGAACCGGCAACGACCCGCGCGCCTATTGGCGCGACGTCGGCACCGTCGATGCCTATTGGGCCGCCAACATCGACCTGACCGACGTGGTGCCCGAGCTCGACCTGTTCGACCGGGCGTGGCCGATCTGGTCCTATTCGGAGATCACGCCGCCGGCGAAATTCGTCCATGATGAGGAAAGCCGGCGCGGCCAGGCGGTGAGCTCGTTGGTCTCCGGCGGCTGCATCATCTCGGGCGCGTCGCTGCGCCGCTCGCTGCTGTTCACCGGCGTACGCATCAACTCCTACGCCAATGTCGAGAACGCCGTGATCATGCCTTACGTCAATGTCGGCCGCGGCGCGCGGCTGAAGAACGTCGTGATCGATCGCGGCGTGGAGATTCCCGAGGGACTCGTCATCGGCGACGATCCCGAATTCGACGCGAAGCGCTTCCGCACCACCGAGCAGGGCATCTCCCTCGTCACCCAGCCGATGATCGACAGGCTCAATACATGACGCCTGTTCGCGTCCTCGCGGTCGCATCTGAAGTCTATCCCATCCTCAAGACCGGCGGCCTCGCGGATGTCGCCGGTGCGCTGCCGATCGCGTTGGAAGCCCATGGCGTCGAGATGCGCACGCTGATGCCGGGCTATCCCGACGTGATGCGGCAGCTCGCGGGCGCCGAGGAAATCCGGCGCTGGCCGGACTATTTCGGCGGTCCGGGCCGCCTGCTCGCAGGCTCGCGCGACGGGCTCGATCTGCTGGTTCTGGACGTGCCGCACCTTTATGCCCGGCCCGGCAATCCCTATGTCACCGCCGAGGGCCTCGACTGGCCCGATAATGGCGTGCGCTTCGCTGCGCTGTCGCGCATCGCCGCCGACATCGGCCACGGCCTCGTTCCGGCCTTCGTGCCCGACATCGTGCATGCCCATGACTGGCAGGCCGGGCTCGCGCCGGCCTATCTGCACTACGACAACCGCCCGCGGCCCGGCACCGTGATGACCATTCACAACATGGCCTATCAGGGCAAGTTTTCGCGCGAGCTGGCCGGTGCGATCGGCCTGCCCCCGGCGGCGTCGTTCGATGTCCATGGCCTCGAATATTTCGGCGGCATCAGCTTTCTCAAAGCCGGGCTGCAACTCGCCGATCGCATCACCACGGTGTCGCCGACCTATGCGCGGGAGATCCAGAGCGACGAAGGCGGCATGGGACTGGGCGGCCTGTTGCGCGAGCGCGCCGGCGTGCTGAGCGGCATCCTCAATGGCATCGACGTTTCGGTCTGGAATCCGCACACCGATCCGCACATCGCCTATCGCTTCAGCGCCGAAGAGCTGTCGTTTCGGTCGGCCAACAAGGCAGCGCTGCAACAGCGGCTCGGCCTCGATCCGCGGCCGGATGCGCTGCTGCTCGGCGTCATCAGCCGGCTGTCGTGGCAGAAGGGGCTCGATCTCCTGCTCGAGGCGATGCCCACCGTCCTGACCGATGGAATGCAATTGGCACTGCTCGGCAGCGGCGATGCCGAACTACAGGATCGTTATCAGGCGACCGCACGCGGGCATCAGGGCCGGATCGCGGCCGTAATCGGCTATGACGAGGCGCTCGCCCATCTGATCCAGGCCGGCTCCGATGCGCTCGTGGTGCCGTCGCGGTTCGAGCCGTGCGGCCTGACCCAGCTCTGCGCGCTGCGTTATGGCGCCGTGCCGATCGTGTCGCGCGTCGGCGGTCTTGCGGACACCGTCAGCGACGCGGCGACGGGCTTCACGTTCGGACCGGTCACATCCAAAAACCTCTCGGCCGCGCTCGGACGTGCGAGCTTCGCCTTCCATGACAAGCCGGCGTGGCGAAAATTGCAGCTGGCCGGCCTCTCGACCGACGTCTCCTGGCGCAACCGGGCGGGCGAGTACGCCACGCTGTATCGCGACCTGATCGCCTCCCGCCGCACGGCGTGACCGCCATCCTATCCACGCGATAGAGCGGGCATAGAAACCTGAGCCGGCCCAGGATGCTTTAAGGGCCCGGTGGTAACAGGGGACGCACGGTATTCTTTGCGCCGGCGAGTGGTGATGCTTTTCGAGCAGCAACCATTCTGGTATGAAGGCTGAATACTTTTTACCGCTTATTTTTTCGAAATCAATTTGAGGGCCAAATGTTTGTGACAGTTGTCGCTGTGCTTTGCCATTTGTCATCCACCGCTTGCATCGAAGAAATCGTCACCAGCTCGGCACTAGACAGTGGCGTGACGTTTCAGAGCTGCGCCATCGGAGGTCAAGCTGGCTTAGCCAAATGGAAGGAAGATCATCCCGTCTACCGTTCTGAAAGCTGGCATATTCAGCGTTACAAGTGCGTTCCGGGGGATTACAAAATAATGGCTCAGCATAAAATCTAGGGGCCGCCAGAATCAGCCGCCAAACACATAGGACGCCATCGCCACATTCGCGACCTCGTCGACGAAGACGCGCCGGCCGACGTCGCTGCCCGCCGCACCGGCGGCCACCATCAGCGGCAGCAGGTGATCTTCGCGGGGATGGGCGAGGCGCGCAGTCGGTGCGTTCTGCCAGTCGACCAGCATCGCGTTGCGGCGCGCCGCATCCGGCGCACTGATGGCATCGTTCAGATAGGCTTCGAAATCATAGGAGACCGGCTTGGACTCGGCGCGTCCGAAGCCGCGCATGTTGTGATAGGTGAGCCCGCTGCCGACGATCAAAATGCCCTCGTCGCGCAACGAGGCGATCGCCTGCCCGACCTTGACGTGTTCGGCCGCATCGTAACTCGACTTCAGCGACAACAGCACGATCGGCATATCGGCGTTAGGATACATCAAGCCGAGCGGCACGAAGGTGCCGTGATCAAAACCCTGATTGGCATCCTCGCGGCAATCGAGCCCCGCGCGCGTGAGGAGTGCCTTCACCTCGGTGGCCAGTTCGGGCTTGCCCGGCGCGGGGTATTTGAGATGATAGGTGTGCTCGGGGAAACCGTAATAGTCATACACCATGGGCGGATGCGCCGAGCTCGACACCGTGAAAGCCTCGGCTTCCCAGTGACCGGTGATGACGAGCACCGCCTTCGGCTGCGCCGGCAGAAGCTGCGGCAGCCGGACGAATTCCGCGGCGGTCTTGGCGTATTGCATGCGGCGGTCCTCCATGAAGGGCCAGGGGCCGCCGCCGTGGGACAGGAAAAAGGTTGGTAATCGCGTCATGGAAGTCGGCTCGCGTTTTTTTCGCAACAATGCGCGCGCAACAGCCGCGCCATATGAGGTGAGCATAGGCAAACCGTGATGGTTAGCAAGGCGTTAACGATTTGCCTTCCACAATCCAGCCGTGGCTAATGGAATCGGCCAGAAGGCAAGTGAGACGTGAGATGAAGAAGTTTGCGCTGGGGGACGTCGTCAACAGTGACAAGGGCCGCCGCGGCGTCGTTCGCGCCGCCTTCAAATCCAGGGAAGGCCAGCAGTTCTACGCCGTCGAGAAGGACGGCGCGTTGGACTATCTGGAGGAAGACCGGCTGACAGCGGCGCCCCGCGTCGAACTCGCGGCGTAACTCCAACTCAGTTTTTGCTCTCACGCGCCAGCCGGTCCAGACGCTCCGACCAGGGGTCGTCGCCGCTCGCGATGCGATCGTTCGTGATCAGCAGCAGGCGGTCGGCGGCGTCCCAATGCGGCAAACCGGCGCCGTTGGGATCGCCGCTCCTGGCGAAGTTGATCCAATAAGTGCGCAAGCGGCTTGCGACCTCGCGATCTCCTCGCGAGAAGACCCCCGCACCGGGCACCCCTTCTACACCAAAGACGAATTGCAGCTCCCGCCCGTGCCCTTCGTCGGGATTTCTGCGCCGGGCTTCCGGCACATAGCCAAAGCGATAGCGGAAGGTCGGCGCGCCGGTTGCCGCATGGAGGCGAGCCAGCAATCGCACCGGCTCGGAGAAGACCTTGTCTGTATAGAGACGCGCCGCGAAGTCCGAAGGCGTCGCGGCGTCTGGATAAAGCTTGCGAAGCGCGTCGATGCTGTCGCCTATGGACCACAGCGCTTCCTTGATCTCAAGCTCGCCGCCAAACCGCGTCTCGTCATCATTCGAGCCGATCATCAGGGGAATGCGGCTCTCATGTCCCGCCGCAAATCCCGCGGCGACGTCCTCGGTCACCAGGCGTCCATCGATTGCCGGCGCAAAACTGCGCGGCGATTTTTCCAGCAATTTCTTTTCAGCTGCAAGCAGCCGTGCGAGCGTGGCTGCGCGTAAATCCGCCCCCTGCCCGAGCGCGGCCACGAATTGGCGGCCCACAGCTTCGGCCTCCTGCGGCGAGTGCAGCCGCGCACGGCCGGGCACCGATTGCAGAATGGCTTTCTGAAACAGATCGCGCGATTGCGCGCACAGCATCAACAGCGCGATCGATGTCGCGCCGGCGCCGTTCCCGAACAGGGTGACGTTGTTGGGATCACCGCCGAACGCCGCGATGTTGTCGTGGACCCAGTGCAGCGCTGCGATCTGGTCCATCAATCCGTAATTGCCGGAGGCGCCCTCCGGCAGCGCGGGCTCAGTGAGCCAGCCGAACGCGCCGAGACGATAATTCACGGTCACCACGATGACGCCGGCCTGCGCCAGCTTTGCGCCGTCGAACAGCGGATCGTTCGCGGTGCCCGTCACGAAACCACCGCCGTGAACGAACACCATCACCGGCAACGGGCCGTCGACGCCGAACGGACGAAACACGTTGAGCGTCAGGCAGTCCTCGCTCGCGCCCGGCAGCGACGGTTGCAGGCACGGCGCACCGTAGTCGTAGACGGTGCGCATCTCCGAGCTTTCGGGCATCGGCTGCGGCGGACGCCAGCGCAGCGCGCCGACCGGCGGCGCCGCATAGGCAAGCCCTCTGAAGGAGGCCACCTCGCCTTCGACGGCGCCGAGCATCTGGCCTTCCCGCGTCAAGGCGAACGGAAACTGGCCGACCGCCTGAGCCGCGGCCACATCGGCGCAGCAGAGCACGACGGAAGCCGCAACGAACGCAAGCAGGGACCGCATCTTCGGACATCTCGATGCGCGGAAAGGTTCCCCGGCAGGTTACGTCTGCGGCCGGCAGCGAGGCAAGCTTCGCCGCGGGCGCCGTTGCGATTGACAGCGAGCGCACTTTGGGTCACTTTTTCGTTCGGTTGATACGACCGGCCGGTTGCACCCTCCACGGGACGGTGAACGTATCGAAGCCGTTTTCGGCCTGCCTTTGCCCGAGCGACCGGGTCAGCAACGCAACCACCTGACACGCCTGGTTCGCTCATAGCAAAGGACGACACCGATGCGCGATTTTCGCGATGCGAAGGCTATGGCGCAGACCCTGCGCGACCAACTCCAGACCAAAGCTATCAACATAAGTCACGGCGAGAGCCTGGACCTGGTCTCCAGGATCTTCGGCCTCACCGACTGGAACACCATGTCGGCGCTGCTCCAGGCCGACCGACGCAACGGTCAGGCGCCACCCGCAAGCGCGCACGCAGCAGGACCTCAAGCCGGATTGGCAACCTACCCCGCCGTTCCGTTGCGGGACCTGGTCCCCTTCCCGACTGCGACGTACCCTTTGTTCGTTGGACGCCCAAAGACCATGCAGGCGCTCGACCACGCCTTCGGACGACAGCGCGAGGTGGTGCTGGCGATCCAGAAGGAGCAAGGCACCGACGAGCCGGGGGACGGGGATGTCCATGCAATCGGCGTCCTCGCCCAACTGCTCGAACTTGAACCGCTTCCTGACGGGACGCTGAAAGTGCTCACGCAAGTCAATCGCCGCGTCCTGATCCAACGCTTCGTCACCGGCAGCGGCGCATACGAGGCGGAGATTGTTGCCCTCTCGGAGGGGCCGATCCCCGATGCACCGGAACTGATCCTTCGCGCCGTCAGGCGCTTCGAACGTTATACGGCGGCCCGTGACATCCGCATCCCGGGGGTATGGCCCTTGCTCGAACAGACCCGCGATCCGGGACGCGTCGCCGACATCATCGCAACGCGGCTGGTATTGCCGATGGCCGACAAGCAGAATCTGCTGGCGACCCTCGATCCAGTCGCGCGGCTGAGGCAGGTCGACGCGTTCATGGAGTTTCGCCGCCCGCTCTCGCCGGCGCTCCAGACAACAAGGCTCCGCGCCCTCGGCTATGCCACGGAGCGGCATCATCAATACGCTACGCTGGAGCATCTCCTGCTCGCACTCCTCGACGATGCCGACGCCGTCGCCGTGATGCAGGCTTGCAAGGCCGACATCGGCGCCATGAGACCGAGCATCAAAGCCTATATCGATCGGGAGCTCGACAATATCGTCACCCAGAATGACGAGGACGCCAAACCCACCGCCGCATTCCAACGCGCAGAACAGCGTGCAGAAATCCATGCGTATGAGCTCGGACGCGCCGCGGTAACCGGTGCGAACATGCTGATCGGCATATTTCCGGAGACGCGAAGCCCTGCAGCGCAGTTGCTCGGCGAACATGGGATATTGCGCGCCCGTGCGGCCGAGTTCATCGCTCGCAGTCCAAATGAGACTTGAAGCGCCCGCCCCGTTTGCATTCTGGCAGGAACGTCGCAGCCGGACCTGGCGCCCAGGTCCGGACTGTCCCATCGACTGCAAGCCTAACCGCCCTTGCCGATAATCTCCGCGAGCGCACGCCGCGCGATGATGCCGAGTTCGCCGAGCGTTGAATGGCCGGATCGCGCTGCCTCGATCAGGCGCTCGGCGATGAAGCGGCGGCTGTCGTGATCGCCGCCATGCGGCAATTGGCGGCACGTCTCCTCCAGGACGACGTCCATGTTGGCTTTGGTCCGCTCACTCAACTCTGTCATGACGCCCGGTCGGTACGCGTGGCTTGTAGCCGCAAGCATACACAGACGGATCGGTCATGATTAGCCCGGGCAATCACGGCCATTGTGCATCGCGATGCGTGCATCGAAGCAACGTTCGCGCGGCCACGATGACGCCGCAAACCGCTACCGCAGATTGCGCTTGTTCTGATGACAAGCCGGGCCGGCGGCGATAGCCTGACGGCAAAATAAAAGCACGGGAAGGAATATGCCATGCCTGACGCAATGGTCGCCGCACGCGAGTCCAAGGCAGCAAGTGGAACAGCCCAACAGGTCGATGTCGCCGTGGTCGGCGCCGGATTTGCCGGCCTCTATCTGCTCCACCGCCTGCGCAAGGCGGGGTTCACCACGGTCGTGCTCGAAGAGGCCGACGATGTCGGGGGCACCTGGTACTGGAACCGCTATCCCGGCGCGCGCTGCGACATCCAGACCATCGACTACAGCTACACGTTCGACCCGGAACTCGAAGCCGCCTGGACTTGGTCGGAGAAATACGCGACCCAGCCCGAGATCCTGCGCTATCTCGGCTTCGTCGCCGACCGTTATGAGCTCAGGCGCGACATCCGCTTCAAGACCAAGGTCACGGAAGCCAAATGGGACGAAGCGACCGAGCGCTGGCAGCTCAGCACCGACAATGGTGCGCCCGTGTCCTGCCGCCATTACATCATGGCCACCGGCTGCCTCTCGGCGCCGAAGCCGCCGGAAATCGACGGCGTTAGCCAATTTGGCGGTGAGGTCTATTTCACCGGACGCTGGCCGCATGGCGGCGTCAATCTTGCGGGAAAACGCGTTGCGGTGATCGGCACCGGCTCCTCAGGGATCCAGTCCATCCCGGTGATCGCCGAGCAGGCCGCACATTTGACCGTGTTCCAGCGCACGCCGAATTTCGCGCTGCCAGCCCATAACGGTCCCGCCCCGTCCGACCGCATGAGCCTGCTGCGGGGCGACCGCGCCGGCTATCGCGAACAGGCGCGCCAGTCGATGACCGGCGTGCCCTACCCGCACCAGACGGCGGTCAGCTGGCAATTGAGCGAGGCCGAACTGCGCGCGCGCTTCGAGGAAGCATGGGGCAAGGGCGACCTGATCTACATCCTGACCCAGCTCTGGGCCGATCAGGGCGTCGACATCGACGGCAACAACATCGTCGCGGACCTGATCCGGGAAAAGATCCGCGCCATTGTCAAGGATCCCGAAACCGCCGCGGCGCTCACGCCGCACGATCATCCGTTCGGCGCAAAACGCCCCTGCCTCGATACAAATTATTACGCCACCTACAACCGGCCGAACGTCACCCTGGTCAATCTGCGGCAGGAGCCGATCAAGGCGATCAGTGCGGGTGGCATCACCACCGGGAAGCGCAGCTTCGACGTCGACGTCATCGTGTTCGCGACCGGCTTCGACGCCATGACCGGCGCAATCCGCGCCGTGCATCCGATCACCGGACGCGGCGGCAAGTCGCTGTCCGACGTCTGGGCACAGGGGCCGCAGACCTATCTTGGCCTCACCGTGGCGGGCTTCCCGAACTTCTTCATGATCACCGGCCCCGGCAGTCCGTCGGTGCTGTCGAACATGGCGGTGTCGATCGAGCAGCATGTCGATTGGGTGGTCGAGCGGCTTGCCGCACTGCGTGACGCCGGCTTCACCACGATCGAAGCCACCGAGACCGCACAGGCCGGCTGGGGCCGGCACATGGCTGACTGTGCGACGCTGACGCTGCACCGGCTTGCCAACACCTGGTACACGGGCGCCAACGTGCCCGGCAAGGTGCACGCGCTGATGCCCTATACCGGCGGCGTCGGCCCCTATCGCAGCATCTGCGACGAGGTCGCGAACTGCGGCATGCTCGGCTTCAGGCTCACCGGCCCAGATGTCGCCGCGCAATGCAATGACGGCGAGGTGGTCCGCCTGCAACCGGACGTGCGGCTGGTGCTGAACCTGCTGGCATCGCTCAACCTGCCGCCGATCGAGTCGATGGGCGCGCTCGGCGCGCGCGCCTTTGTCGACGAATTCAACAAGGGCCGCCCAGCGGGACGGCCGGTCGGCGCCGTCACCGACGGCACGCTGCCCGGCGCCGACGGTCCCCTGCCCTATCGTGTCTACAAGCCTGCAACGCCGGGGCCGCATCCGGTCGTGGTCTATTTCCATGGCGGCGGCTGGGTACTCGGCGACGAGCAGTCCGATGATCCGTTCTGCCGGGACATGGTGCGACGAACCGGCATGATCTTCGTCAGCGTCGGCTATCGCCACGCGCCGGAGCATCGTTTTCCCGCGGCTGCCGAGGACGGCTATGCGGCAACGCGCTGGATCGCCGAGCACGCGGCCGAACTCGGCGGGCAGCCGGGCCCGGTGCTGGTGGCGGGCTGGAGTGCTGGCGGCAACATCGCCGCCGTTACCTGCCAGATCGCACGCGACCGCGGCGGGCCGGAGATCGCCGGCCAGCTCCTGGTGTGCCCCGTCACCGATTGCAGCTTCGATCGTGGATCCTACAACGACAATGCGACCGGCTATTTCCTGACGCGTTCGTTGATGTACTGGTTCTGGGACCTCTATTGCGCACCGGCCGACCGGACCGATCCGCGCGTCTCGCCGCTGCGCGGCAAGGTCGCCGGCCTGCCGCCGGCCTTCGTGGTAACCTGCGAGTTCGATCCCTTGCGCGACGAGGGCATCGCCTATGCCGATGCCATGGCGGCCGCCGGCGTGCCGGTCGAGCAGCTCAAGGCCCGTGGCCATTTCCACTCGTCCTTCGTGATGGTGGACGTGGTGATCACCGGCGTCTCGGGCCGGGTGCAAATGGCCGACGCGATGCGACGCTTTGCCGGGCTTCCGCCGGAGGTGCGGCGTGGCGAGGACAACGCCCGCGGCCTTGCCAGCCCCGAGCACAGGATAGCAGCGGCCGCGAGCTGAGCCGCCAGCGGCCGGGAACCATTTCCCGGTCGCTGCGTTGGTGGGCGTGGCATTGAGATGTAGCGATTGATGTGGGCCCCGGCACGCAAGCAAGCTTTGTGTGCTGGGGTTGTTTTTGCGTGAGGCTGGGACGATGGGGGACGCACCGGCTACGGATTCAAAGGTCGATTTCGGCGCGCGCGCCGCGCTGCATAAATGGCCGTCGCTTGCCAACCAGCGGAGAGCCGAGCGGGAGCCCTACCAGGTGAGCGAAGGGACGCTCGACGAATGTATCTCGGTCTTCATGGCCAAGCCGGAGTCCACGAGGCATCTCTACGAGATCCACACGACGCCGCAGCCGCCGCTGGTCACCGAGATCCTGTCGCCCGAGCACGTCATTGAATTGTCGCGCTGGAGAGAGTTTCTCTGATTGCGGGTAGACGCGATATCCGCACGTGCACGCCGGGGTTCTCAGCAAGCTAGGAACCTTCTCGCCGATTCTGCGGTTGTCGTGATCGGAAAGCCAAGGCGTGAGTGCCTGAGATGCTCGAAACCAGCATGCCCGATCCAACGGTGCCTTACGGCGCTGACCAGACCCTGTTCGTCGTGATCGATCGTCGCGACGAGGCGACCGAGATCCGCGTCGAGCGAAGCGACATCGACGCGACCATCCGCGAGCTCGTCGCGGGCTGCTTCAACGATCCCGTCAAGGTGATCTCCTTCAACACGCTCGAGCACTGGATGAAGGACATCTCCATCGACGTCGCCCGTGAGATTCGGGCTCGCTGCGATATCGAGGGTATGGAGCTGCCGGACTATCTCAGCGATTTCGTCGAGAGCCATAGCTGATCGCGCATCGTCCTTGTCGATGCACCGGCGTGGGCGATGATATGCCGGAAGCTAAGCCCGCCGTCGCCTTGCGGCGATGAGTTCGATCTCGCGGCGGCGATCGCCTGCGAAGGTCAGGAGCTGTTCGATCGTCCTGGTATCCGTGATCCGTTTGGCGATCCGCTCGGCGCGTGCGGCCTGATCTTCGAGATACTGGATCGCGTTCAAACGCCGCCTCCCCCACAGGCCCCGAATTGGGAGCCGCGACTTGTCTGGACAGCCATGGTGCGCGAGAGCGGCTAACAGCCGGTTAAGCGCGCCCGTTCGACGGGATCGATCACGCACTATTGGACGACGTCGAGCCTGACATTGGCAACACCCCTGTCCACCATCCCAAGCGCCTCGGCCGCGGACGGAGAGATGTCGACCACGCGGCCGCGGACATAGGGCCCGCGATCATTGACCCTGACGGTCACGAAGCGGCCGGACGAGACATCGGTGACGCGCAACTTTGTGCCGAACGGCAGCGTGGGATGGGCCGCGGTCAATTCGTTCTTGTCGAACCTCTCGCCGCTGGCGGTCTCCGTATCCGAATAGAAACTGGCAACGCCTCGCGAGGCAGTCTGCGTGCTTCCTGCATCATCGGACGGACGCGCCCGGTGGATCGCCCGCGGATGTAGCGCCGCCATCCTGTGCGGACGCTCGACCACCGCCTGCCTGCTGGTGCCAACCAGATCGGCCTTCTGGCGTCCCACCGGCGATTGGGCGCAGGCGGCGAGCGATGCCGCGGCGACGATCGCGAGCAGCAGCCGAGCCGATTGGCGGCACGAGGTTGTAAGCCAAATCCGGGCAGTTTCGGCACGTGCGAAGCGAGACATGATGCGCCCTCCGAACAACCCGGAGTTCGGTGGGCAATGAGGGCAGAACCTTGGCTGAACAAAAGCGGCCTTAGGGCCACCATCGTTTCGCGCCGGCTGTGGCGATTCCACCACAGTCGCGTGTCCTGGATCGGGACAAGCCTGCGAAGATCAGCCCGATACGACGCGCCAGATGATCGGGCGCCCGTCCGACTGAACCTCACCGGTCCTGATGTCGCCCTTCAGGAGCCGCATGAGCTCGCGCCGATAGAGCCGCCGCCAGCCCGTTTTCAGGCTGGCGAGAAAGTCGAGCTCCCGTTGCGTCAGTGTGCACATCATGAACCCGATCCAGTTGCGATGGCCCCGTCAGCCGACGAGGCCGCCGATCGCTTTGACATCCGCGCTGCCGGGGAAGACCGTTTCGGCGAGCACCTTCTCCTCGACGCGGAGATGATCCCGCAGCAGGCCCTTCAGCACGGCGCGCAGATCAGTGGTCGGCTTGAGATCGCGGTCCTCGAACAGCTGCGCCGATTTCAGTCCCGGCCAGTCCGCGATCACGCGGCCGCCGGCGAGCGCGCCGCCGATCAGGAAGGCGACCGTGCCGGTGCCGTGGTCGGTGCCTTGCGTGCCGTTGATGCGCGCGGTGCGGCCGAACTCGGTGACGACAGCGACGACCGTCTCGCCCCAGGCCTCGCCCATATTTTTTTCGATCGCGGCAAAGGCACCGTCGAGCGCACCGAGCAGATTGTAGAGCTGGCCTGACGCAGCACCTTCGGCGATGTGCGTGTCCCAGCCGACGAAGCCCATGGCGCCGACGCGCGGGCCATCGGGCTTGGCGAGATAGCGCGCCGCGGTGCCGGCGGCTTCGGCGAAATAGGCGCGCACACGCTCGATGCCGGGCGGCATCAAAGTTGGGTCGTCGGACATCGGATCGCCGGTGCCGGGCGCACCGGCGAGCGAGGCAAGCTTGATGCGCGCCTGAAGCACGGTCGCGAGCTTCGGGTCGGTGTGCTGGTAGAGATCGAGCAGCCGGTTCTGCGTGTCCTCGCTCGCCGGCAGCAATTTCTGCGGCACCCATGTCATCACCGGCGCGGTACCGCGCACCACCAGCGGCGTCACCGACCCGATGCCGAGCGCGCGGCTGCCGCGCGGGTCGACGCGCCCGCCCGACTCCAGTGCGAGCAGCGCGCGGTTGAGCCATCCCGAGGAGGTCGCGCCGGGCTTGGTGAATCCGCTCTCCAGCACGTCCTGGCCGTCGAAATGCGAGCGCTCGCGATAGGGTGTCGCTGCGGCATGAACGATCGAGGCCTTGCCGGTCTTGTAGAGCCGGTGCAGGTTCGGCATCGCCGGATTGAGCGCAAAGAAGGCATCGAGCGGCAGCGCCGGCGGCTTGCCGTCCAGCGTCAGCGCGCCATCGCCGCGCAGCGAGATCCAGTCGGGATCACCGACCGGCGCGACCGCACCAAGGCCGTCGAGCGCGCCGCGCAGGACGATGACGAGCAGGCGCGGATCACGCCCTTCGGCGCGTGCGAGCCGCGGCATCTGGCTCCACGCAAACAGCGCGCCGGAGCCGACCAGAAGTTCGCGCCGCGTGGGCAAATGATTGGCGACGCCCATGCTCACCTCCTCTGAAAATCCGCCGACATGAACAACAACGCCAGCGCCTGCTGCCGGCTCTCGGCGCGCCCGACCGCCTGCTTCACCTCTGCTGTGATCTCGGATGCGAAGACATCCTCGATGATCACCTGCGGATCCGCGGTGGCCGCCACGCGCTCGGCAAAATTGTTGGCG
This sequence comes from Bradyrhizobium sp. Kon10, assembly GCF_055807395.1. NCBI lineage: Bacteria > Pseudomonadati > Pseudomonadota > Alphaproteobacteria > Hyphomicrobiales > Nitrobacteraceae > Bradyrhizobium > Bradyrhizobium sp. Kon10. Next base: position 32,571 of record NZ_JBVVOZ010000033.1, read on the forward strand.
ATGTCGAGCCGCCGGCCAATGCCGTCGATCCAGCTGGCCTCGTCGTCGGGAAAGCCCTTGGGCGCCGACGGGCGCCACAGTCCCTCGCCGAGCAGGTCCTGGGCCCCGGTGAAGAGTGCGGGATCGACCTCCCTGAGGCCGGTCGCGCGCACCATGCCTACGCCCCATTCGCCCGGACGCTTGAGTTTTGACGGCGGCACGCGCCACGCGTCGTCCGACGAGACCATCGCAATCGCGACCTGCTTGAGATCGCCGTCGGTGTCGCGAAACGTCTCTGCCATGTGTTCGACCAGGGCCGGAGGCGGCTCGTCGGCCACGAAATGCCGTGCGAGCTTGGTCGCGACATGGGTCGCGGTCGCCGGATGTGCGGCAAGGTCGCGCAGCACGGCACGGCCCTGCTCGACGTCCTCCTGCTCGTAGCGCTTGCCGAGGACCGTCTGCCCGCCGGGCTCGTGAAGCCGCGGGTTGAAGGTGAACTCGCCGCCGTGCTCGGGATTGACGCCGGGTGGCACGAGCGTCCATCCCGTCAACACATTGGCGAAGCTGATCACATCGTCCTGGGTGTAGCCGGCGCGAACACCGAGCGTGTGCAGCTCCATGATCTCGCGCGCAATGTTTTCGTTGAGCCCGCGGTTGCGGTTGATGCCCGCAATCGAGTTCGCGCCCATCGAGCCGAGATTGTCGAGATAGAACAGCATCGCCGGATGGCCCTCGACCGCCTGAAGCAGATCGGCGAAGCGGCCGAGCGCATTGGGGCGAACCGCCTCGCGCTCGTAGGCACCCGACATGCTCTGGATCTTGTAGGCCGAGATGCAGAAATGATTGGACCAGAACCACACCAGCCGTTCGGCGAAGCCGATGTCCGCGCAGAGCGCGGCTTCGATGCGCAGCTTGGCTTCCTGCAAATAGATCGGCCGTCCGGGATCGGGAACGGCTTCGGCGGCCTGCTTGGCCGCCATCGCCGCGGCATCCTTCTCGGCGCCCGGGGCCTGCCCTTGCGTTTGGTCTTCCGACATCATCGGCGTCGCAGCCGCCTGCTGCTTCTTTGCCTGCAGCTGCGCCTGCTTGGCACGCGCCGCTCGCCGTGCGTTGGCGTCGGCCACGGTGCGATAGGCTTTCGCGCTGGAAGGCAGGCTGGCCGCAGCGGTCAGCAGCAGCGGCCGATCGAGCTCGGCAATCAGCGCGCCGCGCGGGTCGCTCCCGACGGCAGCGATCGAACCGGGTCGCGGCCCCATCCCGAAACGATGAAGCGCCAGCACGGTCTCGGCCTTTGCGGAATTGCTCATGACGAACGCCCGATTCTTCCAGCAGTCCGACGGCGGCCCACGTCGCCGCATCAAGCTACGATCCGTATGCTACGGAACGTAACACTTGAGCTAGGCCTTTGCAAGCGGAGATTGAAGCCGATCGAACGCGCATCCGTAATCCAGCGCATGCGCGGGAGAGGCCTAGAAATTCGGCCCCAGCGCGATCTTGGTGATGGTGCCGTTCCTGACGCCGATGCGCCACTCCGCCGACCCGTTGGCGAACTGGGCAATGTAGATGTCGCTGTCGAGCGCGGTGACGCCACGGAACGAAATCGCGCGCAACGCGCCGAGCCGCGTCAGGATCGCCTGGTCGAACGGAAGCTGCTGACGCGTGATGTCGGCGACCTCCGACGTCATGCGCTCGTAGTCCGGCTGGCCCTTGCCGACGCTTTCGATGTAGCTCCGCAGCATCTCCTCGCCGTTGGCGATCGGAACGGCGCGCCGTGCCGCGCGCCCCGGCCGCGCGCCGAGACTCGAAGCCTCGACATTGTGGAAACGGGTCTGCCGGCCCGGCACCAGGACCTCGAGGCAACGTCCCGACTTGTCGGCGATCACCCAGGGATCGTTCACGGTGGTCAGGGAGGCCCAGCTCATGTTGGGCCTGACCACGCTCTGCGTCTTGCGGTTGCCGTCCGCGTCGAGATTGAAGACCTGGATGTCCTCGCCCAGCTCGTTATAGACCATGATCCTGATCGGCGAGGTGCCGGCGCGGCCGCGCAGGTTCGCCTGCTCCGAGCAAAGCATGATGCCGCCGAGTTCGTCATTGCCGTCGGCACGGAAGGTCACGTCGCCGGCCTTGCCGTCGGGCTCGAGCAGCAGACGGAATTCCGCCGTACCGTTCGCGAACTTCGCGCCGTAGATGTCATAGCCGCCGGGGCCGACGCCGCGGAAGAAGATCGACTCGATCGCGCCGAGTGCGACGAATGTCGCGTGCAATTGCTCGAGCTGGCCGTGGATCTTGGCGGCGAGCGGCGCGCTCATGCGATCGTAGCTCGGCGTGCCGGCGCGCAGGTCCTCGATGCCGCGCAAGATCATCTCCTTGCCGCCCGCGGCCGGGACCTGCTCGCGGAATCGATCCGGAACTTCGGCGAGGCGGCGGGCGAAGTCGGCCTCGACCGCCTGGGCCACGGCTGCGTCGATCCGCGGTGCGAGTCGCGCGCCGAAGACCTCGCTGTGGACCAGCACGCGCGACACTCTGGCTTGCTCGTCGCGCAGGAAGATCAGGAGATGATCGCCGTGCACGGAAAACGCATCGGCGCCCTCGGCGAGAACCTGCGATCCGCCCTGCCCGGTTTCCTGCACTTGCAGACGATCGCCGTCGCTGCGCACGGTGAGCACGCGGTTCGGCGCGATCCTGTACCAGCCCGCATATTGATCGAGCGAGGTCGGGTCCGCGGCCGGCAGCGGCATTTCCGCAACGCGCACCGCGCGCACATCGCGACCGTTCATATGCAGCATCAGCTCGGGGGATCTGCGCTCCGCATCGAGCGGGAACGTGATCTCGCCGAACCAACCCGCGTAGGACGCCGTGCCGTCATTGCCGATCGACAGGCGCAGCTTGCGCTGTCCGGTCAGCTGGCCGTAGAGCTCGTCGCCGTCGCGGAAGACGGCGAACACCGAGGCGGGCCCCATGGCGTAGAAATTGACGAACGGACGATAATGCTGCGCCGGCTCTTCACCGAGATTTGTTGCGAACGGCGCCGGGTCCGGCGTGCGATAGGCGATCATGCCGGCGGAGACGATGACGACCGGCACGATCGCCGCTGCGATCCACAGCCGTTTGCGCCAACCGACGGCAACGGGCAGCGCAGCAGCCGTGATGATGCGCTCGACGCGGGCACGCACGGTCGAGACCCGCGCCATCGCGAGCTCCATCGGTCGCGGCTTCACCGAGGTTGCGACGTCGAGCAGGATTTCGGCATAGGACAGCCGGTCCTCGATCACCTCGATCGCCTGGGCATCGCTGATGATCTCGGCAAGCTCGGCCAGATGCGCGAGCTGCCACCACGAGAACGGGCTGAACCAGAACACCACGCGGTTGAGCGAGGCAAGCAGCAGGACGTAGAAATCACCGTTGGCGACATGCGCGCCCTCATGCGCGAGCACTGCGAGGCGCTTTTTCGCGTCCCAGCCGAAAAATTGCGGCGGCACCAGAATGGTCGAGCCGAAGGTGACGGGGCCGCCGACGTCGCGGCTGACGCGAACATCGGCATCGATCATGTGCGGAGCCTGCATCGGCTTCGCCGCGCGTGCCAGGCGCCAGGTCAGGCAAAGGCCAATTGCCAGCCGCAGCAGCAGCAAGCAGGCGACGCCGGCGTAGACGATCGTCGCCACCAACCCCCAATGGACCGAGGGACCGCTTTTCACCGGCAGCACGACGGCAGTGCTGGGGGCGACCGGCAAGGCCGGCTGCGGCGCCTCCAGCATCGACATATCGGCCGGCCAGAGTTCGTCCGCCATCGGCACGGATAGGGGCAGGCGATCGACCGTGAGCGTCGGCCAATGCATCACGAAAGGCATCGCCAGCGATGCCAGCAGCACGACGACCCACGCCGTCATATGGACGTGCGGATTGCGCACCCGAAACAGGTTGAGACCGAACCAGACGACGCCTCCCAGCACGAAGGAGCGTAGCGCCGCCTCAGCCAGAGTTGCGATCATTCTTTCTTCACTCCCCTCGCCTTCTTCGCCTTGGCGACCTGGTCGGCCAGTGTGCGCAATTGCTGCTGGTCGAGCATCGCGTTGTCGACCATGCCGACAAGGACCTCTTCCATCGAGCCGTTGCAGAACCAGTCGACAATCCGCTGCACCGCCTTGGCCGCGACCTGCGCCCGCGGTTCGGCGGCGTGGTAGACATAGGTGCGACCGTCCACGGTGTGGTTCGCATAGCCCTTTTCTTCCAGCCGGCGCAGCACCGTGCGGACGGTCGATTCCTTCAGCGGCCGCGACAGCCGCTCGCGCACGACCTCGGCCGTCACCGGACCATGGGCCCAAACCAGTTGCATGACCTCGTGCTCGAGGTCGCCCAGGTCGGGCAAACGATCGTCCATGGTGGCCTACCCAGCAGCTTGAGTTCTTTGTAACGCTACAGAACGTCGCATATAGGGCCGCGCCGCGCAACGGCATTCTACCTGAAATAGTATCGCGGTGCTGCCCTAACGAGGCGCATTGCCAGCTGCGAGGGCGGTGCGCTCCCTCTCCCGCTTGCGGGAGAGGGTTGGGGTGAGGATGTCTCCGCAGCGGGACTCCCCAAGAGGATAGAGCCCTCACCCGGCGCAAGTGCGCCGACCTCTCCCGCAAGCGGGAGAGGTGACCGAGCCAGCCGCCAGATCGAGTCAGTCAAAAGTCGTCAGACGTCAGTACCGCGGCTCGTACATTTGCGATTGGACCAGCGCCTTGACGTCGTTCGGCGCGGGACCGTCGGCCAATCCACGCTGATAGGCGACGTCCGCGACCGCAGCGGCAATCCCGATGGAGACCTCGCGGATTCGCGGCAATGCCGGATAGAGACTGCCCTGTGCGAGGTCGTCCTTGCCGACGCAGTTGGCGAGCGAATGGGCCGCCGCCATGAACATCTCGTCCGTGACTAACCGCGATCGGCTGGCGATGACGCCGAGGCCGACGCCCGGGAAGATGTAGGAGTTGTTGCCCTGCCGCGGCACGAAGGTGCGGCCGTTGAGCGTCACCGGGTCGTAGGGGCTGCCGCAGGCGAACAGCGCGCGGCCTGCGGTGTAGCGATAGGCATCCTCCGCCGAGCACTCGGCCTTCGAAGTCGGGTTGGACAGCGCGAACACAATCGGATGCTCGTTGAGTTCGGCCATCGCCTTCAGCACCTCGGGCGTGAACGCACCGCCGACCGCGGCAACGCCGATAATCGCCGTCGGCTTCAGCGTCTTGATCGCGGTGAGGAAATCGGTGATCGGCGCCTGCTCGGTATGCGCATAGCGGAGCTTGTGGCCCGAAAGGCCGGCGCGGCCGCTGACGACGAGCCCGCGGGAATCCACCAGCCAGTTGCGCCGGAGCGCTTCGGCCTCGGTGGCGCCCTCCGCCATCATCGCGGAGACCACGAGATCGGCGATGCCGGTTGCGGCCTCGCCCGCGCCCAGGAACAGGATCCGCTGCTCACTCAGCTTCCCGCCGGAGATGCGCAGCGCCGAAAACAAACCGGCGAGCGCCACCGCCGCGGTGCCCTGGATGTCGTCATTGAAGACGCAGGTCTCGTCGCGGTACTTGTGCAGCAGCTTGAACGCCGAGTGATTGGCGAAATCCTCGAACTGGATCAGCACGCCCGGAAACGTCTTTCGCGCGGCAACCATGAATTCGTCGACGAAACTGTCATAGGCTGCGCCCGTGAGCCGCCGCTCGCACAGGCCGAGATAATAGGGATCGTTCAGAAGCTCTTCGTTGTTGGTGCCGACGTCGAGCACGATCGGCAGGCAATGCTCGGGATGCACCCCGGCACAGGCCGAATAGAGCGCGAGCTTTCCAACGGGAATGCCCATGCCGTTGGCACCGAGATCGCCAAGACCGAGGATGCGCTCGCCATCGGTCACGACGATGAGTTTGGCCGGATAGGGCCAGTTCTTCAGGATCTCGCCGATCTGGCCGCGATCGCGCGAGGAGATGAACATGCCGCGCGGCCGCTGGAAGATCAGGCCGTATTTCTGGCAGGCCAGCCCAACGGTCGGCGTGTAGATGATCGGCTGGATCTCGTCGATATTGTCGACGATGACGCGGAAGAACAGCGCCTCGTTGCGGTCGTGCAGCGCATTGAGCGCGACGTATTTCTCCAGATCGGTCGGCAGCGCGCGCAGATTGGTGAGCACGCGCTCGACCTGCGTCTCGATCGTCAGCACACATGGCGGCAACAGGCCGCGCAAGCCGAGCGCACCGCGCTCCGCTTCCGTGAAGGCGGTGCCCTTGTTGAGGAGGGGATCGCGCAGCAGCGCCATGCCGTGAGCGGGATCGGACGATGTCGTTTGGGCAACGACCCGGGCAAGTCTATTCACGAATCCCCCACGGAATTTCTTATTGAAGGGGAAGCATTGTCGGCCAGTGCTCAGTTGAGATCAAGGACGTTGCCTCCCAGGCCGCGATTGTGATCTCGCACCGCAGCGAGAATTTTAGTGCAGATCGCAGCGCGCGCGATGCAAGGGTTAACAGGGCGACGCTCCCTCTCCTCATGGTGAGGAGCGCGTCTCGGCACGTCTCGAACCATCAAGGCCCCCGCTCGCGGCGCATCCTTCGAGACGCCCGCCTTTGGCGGGCCCTCAGGATGAAGGCTTGTGATGAGGCATGGCCGGGCCCGCCTCGTCCGAGTGAACGCCGCCAACTGAGCGGAGGCAAGCCCGTGCTTTATCCCGCCGCCCGCCGCGGCGTCAGGTTTGTGGCGACATCGGCCGGGGGCGCAACGTGCATCAAAATCGTCTGGGTGGCGGATGCGATTTCGATGCCGTGCTGCTGGAAGTGCTGCTTCATGCGGCGGTTGAATTCGCGCTGGACCGGCCAGCGGCCCGTCTCGGTGCACCGGATCTGGCCGACGATCGACACCATCGCGCCGTCGACCTTGTCGATGCCCCAGAGCTCGAGGTCACCGCGGATTAATCCACGGAATTCCGGCTCGCGGCGCATCTCGTCGACGATGTCCTTGAGGATCTGCCCGGCGCGGTCGGTGTCCTCCTTGTAGGCGACGTTGACGCTGACGGATGCGTTGCCGGCGCCACGGCTGGCATTGGTGATGGTCGTCACCGCGCTGAACGGCACGATGTGTACGGCGCCGTCGCCGGCGCGGAGCCGAATGGTGCGGATCGAGACGTTCTCGACCACCCCGGTGAGGCCCGACACGCTGACGGTGTCGCCGACTTGCACCGTGTTCTCCAGCAACAGGAACAGCCCGGTGATGAGATCCTGCACCAGCTTCTGCGAGCCGAAGCCGATGGCGATGCCGACAATGCCGGCACCCGCGAGCAGCGGCGCGACATTGACGCCGATCTCGCTCAACGCGGTGAGGCCGACGACGGTTGCGATCACGCACAGCAACGCAGTCCGCAGCATCGGCTGGAAGGTGCGCAGCCGCGCGGCGCGGGCATAGTGCCCGTCCCGCGACAGCGTATTAATCTGGCGATCCAGCAACGCGTTGCTGGCTTCCCAGATCGCCGCGGCGATGAATACGGCGACGCCGATCGTCGCCACGGCGGAGAGCAGCCGGCTGCCGATCTGGCCGCCATAGAACCAGACGATGGCGTCGACACCCCAGACTTCGAGCACGGCGACGACGCCGATAAAGGCGATGACGCCCGAGACGATCTTTCGCAGCAGCGGCAGATAGCGGTTGGCGCGGATCTCCAGCCCTGGAAAGCGCTGAAGGATCTCGGGATTGATGCGAAAGCCGCGGTCGATCAGGCCCAGCGTCACCATGATGGCGATCCGCGTGACCAGCGCCACCGCGATCGTGCCGACGAAATATTGCAGCAGCAGTGAGTAGCCGTTGCGGATGTTGAGCGCCCACACCGCCCACAGCGCGAGATCGAGCGCGATCGCAAGATAATGCCAGCCGCCCGCGATGCGGTTGCGCAGGCCCGCCGCGATGCCCGGCCGGCCGGCCGGTGCGCGAATGGCGTCGGCGACCTGGCGGCGGCATTGCAGGATGATGACGGCGATGAAGAGATGCACGACCAGCATCACCATGCGCAGCAGCGCCGCGTAGCCGGCGCGATGCAGGCCGAGCAGCAGCGCCACATTGGCGAAGGCGATGCCGGACACGCCGAAGCCGACGATGCGGCGCGCCCAGATCTCGATATAGGCGGCAGTCTCGGCGCGGACCGGAAACAGGCCGAACGGACCTGCCAGCGCACGCAGGACGCAGATAAGTCCGCGCGAGAAAGCATAGGCGTTCACCACCGCGAGGATCACGAGGCGGACGGTTGCGGGATCGCCGATCTCGGTTCCGAGCAGCGCCGTCGCCACGCCGACAAAGAAGAATACCGGGAGCAGTTCGAGCACGAGGCGTCCGAACACGAAGGGCAGCCGCAGCAACAATTGCCAGGCACGCGCGAGACTGTGGCGGCGCTTGTGCAATTCAGGCAAAGGCGTGACGTCGGCCACCGATGACGGCGGATCGGCAATGGGCAGCACTTGCGCCGGCAGGCGCGCGTTTTGCGGCGCGCGCCGTTCGAGGTATGCCAGGGGGCGCCGCATCAGGCGGAAGATCACCCACTCCGCGGCGAGGGCGCAGCCGAACACCAGCGCGAGCTTCCAGGCGATCTCGATCAGGAGATCATAGGCGGCAGGGTCATTCGCGGTCCGCACCACCCAGTAATAGAACGCGGGGAAATGCGTGAGCGTTCGGGCCATATCGGCGACCTCGCGCGAAATCTCGGCGATCTCCTCGGACACGCTGAGCAGGAGCTGCGCACCGAGGCCGTCGGCTGCGAGCGGGATCGCTGATGTCTGCTCGGGCGCGGGCTGCTGCGGACCCGAGGCGCTCGCGATCGCACGCAAGGTCTCGATCATCTGCGCGCGCTTCTTGTCGTCCTGAAGCGTCTCCAGCGCGCGCCTGGCCTCGTCCGGCGACAGCGCGGCCGCTTGGTTGGCCGCAGCCGCGGCGGGCTCGGCGCGAGCGCCGGAGAAGGATGAGATGACGAGGAAGAGAGCGGCGAGAAGCGCCCGGGCAAGCTTATGCGACACGAGGATTCCTTAAAAAATAGATGCGCTCCGGCGGAGTCGGAATCGCCACCGCCGAAACGCATGCGTCATGTCGGATTGGCGTTATTCGCCCGCGTCCTGTGTCGGAAGTTTGCCGATGAGGCGACAATCTCTTGGCATTTGCCGCTACGCAAAATGCAAAACCGCGGCTCAACGACGACGAGCGGCAGCTCGAATGCGGGGGGCACAGAGATTCTCTCCCGTCATTCCGGGAATCGGACCCGGAATGACGGCGAGGAGGAGGAGTGAAGGATATCGGGATATTTGCGCCAGTTACCTCGTGCGGGAGTTAGCTCGCGCCAAGGAACCGACACGAAGACATCTGACACGACGAGCGCCTTGCAAGAAAGCACAGCGCCGGGCAGGTAGGGGCTCTGCCTTACTGATGCAGCCCTCTAGACCTTGACCCGGCGTGCCATTCGCGTTTCTGCCGCTATGCGATAGTCCGAATGAGCTCCATCGCATTCAACGCGGCGGGTTCTGCGGAGGTGGTGTCATAGACCTCCCCTTGCTCTTGATGTGGACCTTGTCGCTTGTTCGCGACCGTGTGGATGGTCCTCCCGTGACGCAAAACTGTCAAGCGGCATCAACCGGGCGTGGATCACATTTGCGGACGCGTCTATCGCTCTGCCGCGGAGAATTGGCCGCACGTAGGATGGAATAAATCCCCTTCGACAGAGTTTGTCTCGGAGGATACCCGCCTCTCCCGCACTCCCCCCTTTTTCCAGAAAGCCAGAGATGAAAGCATCATTTTGCATCGCGGTTGTCGCAGCCCTCGTGACCGGATCAGCGTTCGCGCAATCTCTGCCGCAGACCTCGACCAGGAAGGTCGAGGGCACCGAGAACGTCTACATCTTCCGCTATGGCGGCCATCAGTCGATGTTCGTGGTCACGCCGCAGGGCGTGATCGCAACTGATCCGATCTCCTATTTGCGTCCCGCAAAGCCCTATATCGACGCGATCAAGGCGGTCACCGACAAGCCGATCAAATACGTCATCTACAGCCATCATCATTACGACCACATCGCCGGCGGCCAGCCGTTCAAGGAACTTGGCGCCACCTTCATCGCCCATCGTCGCACCAAGGAGCGGCTGCTCGAGCTCAAGAAGCAGAATGCACTGCTGGCAGACGTCGTGATGCCCGACCAGGTGGTCGACGGGAAGAAGACCATCACGCTCGGCGGCACCACGCTGGAGCTCGACTATGTCGGCCGCAACCATTCCGACAATTCGCTGGTGATGCGGCTGCCGAAGGAGAAGCTGGTCTTCGTCGTCGACTTCGCGCCGATCGAGGCGGTTCAGTTTCGCAACATTCCCGACAACACCTCACCGCTGGAATACATCGCGTCGCTGAAGAAGCTCGCCGCGCTCGACTGGGAGCGGATGATCCCGGGCCATCCGAATGCCGGCGGCCGGCTCGGCACCAAGAAGGACGTCGAAGACGACATCGCCTACATGGAGGATCTGTCTGCCGAGGTGAAGAAAGCAGCCGACGCCGGCAAATGCTTCGACACCGCCATGAAGGAAGTGAAGCTGCCGAAATACGAGAAATGGGCGAATTACGAGACCGGCCTGCCCGCCAACGTGGAACGCTTCTGCTACTGGTGGGGCCGCGGGTATTGAGGAGGCGACGGGGGCATGGTGACATCATGCCCCTGTTTTGCCCGACGGGTCAAACGAAATTCGCTGATTCCGAATATCATTCGCGCCGGCGGGCAAGCCATTGATTTCACGACCATCGGCTACTGTGCATGGGGTTGTTTTCGCGAAATCGCAGGACTTGTAGCACGCTTACGGTTTGCCCACCCTACGAGAGCGGAGATCGTTCGGCGCTCGCTGCAACTTAACGCTTCCCCCTCCCCTTCTTCTCCTTCTCCAGCGCCTCGCTGACCGCCTTGAATTCGGCGAGCGAAGCCTTGTCGGCACGGGGAAAGCGCAGGTCCAACCGCTCCAGCGCCGCGACGATCACCGAGCCGATCACGACGCGCGCGAACCATTTGTGATCGGCGGGCACGACGTACCAGGGCGCATGCGCCGTTGCGGTATGGCGGACGATGTCCTGGTAGACAGCCTGGTAGCGCGGCCACAGCGCGCGCTCCTTGATGTCGTCCATGGAAAACTTCCACTGCTTGGACGGGTCTTCCAGACGGTCGAGGAAGCGCTCGCGCTGCTCGTCCTTGGAGAGATTGAGGAAGAATTTCAGCACCACGGTGCCGTTGCGGCAGAGATAGCGCTCGAAGCCGGAGATGTCCTCGAACCGCTCCGTCCAGATGTTCCTGGTCACGAGCTTCTGCGGCAGCTTCTCCTTGGCGAGGATCTCCGGGTGCACGCGGGTCACCAGGCATTCCTCGTAATAGGAGCGGTTGAAGATACCGATATGGCCGCGCTCCGGCAGCGCGATCACGTGGCGCCAGAGGAAGTCGTGATCGAGCTCCTCCTTGCTCGGTTGCTTGAACGCATGAACCTCGCAGCCCTGCGGGTTGATGCCTTCGAAGATCGCCTTGATCGCGGAATCCTTGCCGCCGGCGTCCATGCCCTGGAGCACGATGAGAAGCGACCAGCGATCCTGGGCGTAGAGCTTTTCCTGAAACTCGGCGAGGCGCTTCTTGTTGGCTTCAAGAATCTCCTGCGCCTTGTCCTTGTCGAGGCCGCCCTTCGCGTTGGTCTTGTGCGCCTTGAGATGAAACTTGCCCGATCCGTCGTGGCGGAACGGCGTGATGTAGCGGTCAAGTTCCTGGGCGAGCGATTTGGACGGCTTCTTGCTCATGAGCGCGGGATACCTTGCGTTGCGGCTTCAATCGGTCGAGCACGCTACCAAGGATGCCCTTCGGAAGGAATATGATGAAAAGCACCAGCAGCACGCCATAAACGAGATTGTCCCAGCCCACCGCCTTGGTGCCGAAGCCGATGCGAAGGGTCTCCGCGAGCAGGATGGTGATGACTGCGCCGACGGTCGGTCCCAGCGAGACGAACAGGCCGCCGACGATCGCCGCAAACACCATCTGGAGCGACACCGCGATGCCGCTGACGGTGTCGGGCGTGATGAACATCTGGTACTGGCAGTAGAGCGCGCCCGCCAGCGCCGTCATCAGCGCGCTGATCAGCGTGATCTTCAATTTTTCCGCGGTGACGTCGACCCCGGCGGCCGCTGCGGCGTCCTCGTCCTCGGAGATCGCCTCGAGCGCGTAGCGGCTCATGCTGCGGTCGACCAGGTGCCAGACGATGATGCCCCCGAGCCAGATCCCAAGCGCGACCAGATACCAGGTCGTCTTGTCGTCGAATTGCAGCGCCAGCAGCTTGCTGCCGGAGGCGCGGTTCGGCGTATAGCCGAGCGAGCCGCCGGTATAGTCGCGCGTCGCCGTGATGACTTGAAGCACGATGCCGGACAGCGCCAGCGTCACCAGCACGAAATAGTGCCCGGTGATGCGGAAGCGGAAGCAGGGATAACCGACGATCAGCGCCAGCACACCGGCCGCGACCATGCTGACGGGAATGCCGATCCAGGGCGACAGGCCGAGATGATTCCACAACAGCGCCGTGACATAGGCGCCGATCCCCATGAAGCCGCCGTGTCCCAGCGAGACCAGGCCGAACCGTCCCATCATCGACCAGGACGTATAGGCGAACGACCAGATCAGGATCAGCACCAGGATGTGCAGATGATAGGGCTCGCGATCGACGAACGGCAGCGCGATCAGCGCCGCGAGCCCGATTGCCCACGCCACAAGCCGGCCCCGCCCGATCATCGGCGCCTCGCGAGCAGGCCCGCGGGCCGGATGAACATCATGACGATGAAGAAGGCGAAGGCGAGCACGTAGCCCCATTCGAGATCGGAGAACAGTCCACCGAGCGAAATGATCTCCGCGAACACGAAGGCGGCGATGAAGCCGCCGATGAAATTGCCCAAGCCGCCGAGCACGCAGATCAGGAAGGTGATCGGACCGAACGACAGGCCGACGAAGGGGTGCACGTCGTATTGCAGCACCAACAGGCACGCCGCGAGCCCGGCAAGGCCACCGCCGATCGCGGATGTGATGAGATAGATTTTCTTGGTGTCGACCCCCATCAACGCCATGATCTGCCGGTCCTGCGAGATGGCGCGTATTGCAGTGCCGGTGAAGGTGCGGGTCATGAAGAGATAGACCGCGACCATGCCGGCCAGCGCGGCCGCGAACGACAGCAATCGCGCGTAACTGAAATTCATGTCGCCGAAAGCGAGCACGGGCAGGCGGATGCCGAGATTGCGAAAGTCGATGCCGAAGGCGACGGTGGCAAAACTCTGGAGCACGAACAACACGCCGCCGGTCGCAAGCAGCTGGTTGATCGGCGGCGCCGTCAGCAGCGGCGCGATCACGAGGTAGTGCAGCAGCGCGCCGAGCATCGCGACGAGCAGGATGGTGAGCGGCGCGGCGATGAAATAGCTGATGCCGTAATACTGCACCAGGAAGTACATCGCGTACATGCCGATCATCACGAGCTCGGCGTAGCAAATCCAGGTCACGTCGATGACGCCGAAGATCAGGTTCAGTCCGAGCGCGAGCAGCGCCAACACGCCACCGAGCAGGATGCCGTTGATCACGGCTTCCAGCAGATAGATGTCGAAAATGTCCAGCAATGCCTGCATGCCCTCGCCCGCCCCTTCACACCCCGAGATACGCTTCCTTCACCGTGTCGCTCGCCAGCATCTCCGCCGAGGTGCCGGACGCCCTGATCGTGCCGGCCTCGATCAGATAGGCGCGATCCACCACGCGCAGCACCTGCTGCACGTTCTGCTCGACGATCAGCACAGTCAGCCCGCGGGCGCGGATCCGCTTCACCAGCTCGAAGACCTGCTGCACCACCACCGGCGCGAGCCCCGCGGAGGGCTCGTCGAGGAGCAGGAGCTTTGGATTGGACATCAGGGCACGGCCGATCGCGCACATCTGCTGCTCGCCGCCAGACATGGTGCCGGCCATCTGGTGGCGGCGTTCCTTCAAGCGCGGAAACAGGTCGAACACGACCTCCAGCCGCTCGGCATAGTGGCCGCGCGCCTCCTTCATGAAGGCGCCCATCTTGAGATTGTCGTCGACCGAAAGCTGCGGAAACAGCCGCCGGTTCTCCGGCACATGCGCGATGCCGAGGCTGACGATCTTGTGCGCCGGAGTCGCGACGACGTCGACGCTTTCCATTTTGATCGACCCGCGCGAGGGACGGAGCAGGCCCGAGATCACGCGCATCAGGGTGGTCTTGCCGGCGCCGTTCGGGCCGATCACGCCGACGGCCTCGCCGGCCTTCACGTCGAGATCGACGTCGAACAGCGCTTGGAACGTGCCGTAGCCGGCGCTGACGGATCGCAGCTCCAGCATCGTCTAGCCTCCGGCCCGGCGGCGCGCTTCGGCGGCCGCGGCCTGCGTGGTCTCGGCATCGGTGCCGAGATAGACTTCGATCACGCGTGGATCGCCCGCAACCGCGCTCGGCAGCCCCTCCGAGATTTTTTCGCCGTGATCGAGCACCATGACGCGATCGACGACGCGCATCAGCACGCCCATGATGTGCTCGACCCAGATGATAGTGATGCCGAGCTCGTCCCGGATGTTGCGCAGCATGTCGGCCGCCTGATACATCTCGGCCTCGTCGAGGCCGCCGAGGCTCTCGTCGGCGAGCAGCAGTTTTGGCGCGGTCGCGAGTGCCTTGGCGAGCTCGAGTTTCTTGAGGCCGGCCGCGCCGAGGCCGGCGACGCTGGCGCGGCGATCGGTTGGCAGGCCCACCATCGCGAGCGAACGCTCGGCCGCCTGCTCTGCTTTGGCGCGGCTGTGGCGGCCCTGGCCGTAGAAGCCGGCGAGCGCGACGTTCTCGAAAATGCTCAGGCGGCGGAACGGGCGCGGAATCTGGAAGGTGCGCCCGATGCCGCGGTTGATGATCCGGTGCGGCGCAAGTCCGGCGATCTCCGCGCCGGCGAACATGATCGATCCGGAGGTCGGCGCCAGCGTGCCGGAGAGCATGTTGAAGATCGTGCTCTTGCCCGAACCGTTCGGGCCGATCAGGCCGAGGATCTCGCCTTGATCAACCTTGAACGAGACGTTGTTGACGGCGGTGAAGCCACTAAACCGCTTCACGAGCCCGCTGACCTCCAGCACCGTCGCTCTCCGCCGCTACTGCTTGCCGGAGGTGGTGTCCGCTGCAATCGCGATCAACAGTTCATGGACCAAGCGGGCAGCCATGCGCGGGCGCATCTAAACCTCCCTGGACGATTGTGCATTGCGATTTTGTTTTCGCTTTCGCCCATCACATGGGCTGAGCGACGCGATGTCAAGCCTTCGCGCGTCAGCGCGAAGCAAACTGCTGCGCGATGAACGCGGTGACAAATCGCGGCATGCTGGGCGCGAGATCATCCATCCCGCGCACGAGATGGATGGCCGACAGCTCGGGCTCGTGCTGCTCCGCCAGATTGGCTTCGATCCGGGCGCGAACCGTCTCGCCCGGCAGGTCGAGGTTGAGGATCTGAATCATTGCAATCGCGCGGCCGCTGACGACGCAGTGCCAGTCTGCCTCTGCCGCATAGTTGGCGGGGATCAGGCCGGTCTCCTCCGCGATCTCCCGGATGACGCTGCCGGGAATGTCGAGCGCGCCGTCCCTGACATCGTCGAGGTCGGGCGTACCCGACGGGAAATAGACGCGGCCTGCATTGACGGTGTGGTGCGACATCTCGCCCAACACAAAGGCGCCGTCGGAGGCGCGCAGCGCGCCCATGCCAAAACCATTGAAGACGGCCGGATCCGGAAAGCCCCAGTCGCGCCAGGCGAGGAAGCTCGCGAAGTCGGTCTCGAAATAGGTCGCGGCGAGATGGCCATCGGTGAACACGGCATCCCGTCCAAGCAGGACGCGGCCGTTCCAGATTTTGGGTCGCTCGCGCTGCTTCTCGGCGAAATGCGCCTCGATCTCGGCGCGCCGCTCTTCCGCGAACGGCCACACGACCGGGCGCACGGCAAGATCAAGCGTCGCGACGCGATGAATGACAGGTGAGGTCATGAGGCCTGACTACCGCGGGATCGCGTCACTTATTTGGCGTTCATCCCCGTCGTCTTCTTGGCCTGCTCGACGTACTTGTTGGTAAAGGTCTTGCTGACGTCGATCTTGGCGTTCGCCACCTCCGGCGAGCCGACGCTGAACACCGCGAGCACGGCATCCGCACCCTTCGGATCCATCTTGCCGGTCTGCGAGAACATCGGGATCGTGTTCTTCAGTGCGGCGAGATAGAGGTCCTTGTTCTTGCCAACCATCTCTTCCGGCATCTTCGCCATGATCTCTTCAGGCGAGTGCGAATGGATCCAGGCGAGCGTGCCGAGGATCGCGTTGGTGAGCCCCTGCACCTCTTTGTCGTGGCCATTGACCCAGGCCGCGGTCGAGTACAGCGCACCGCCCGGATATTCGCCGCCGAACGTCTCGAGCGTGTCTTTCTGCGTGCGGGTGTCGCTGAGGATGCGCAGATCCGGATGGCTGCCCTGGAGCACGGTGACGGAAGGATCGAGCATCACGGCAGCGTCGATCTGCCCCTGCTCCATCGCGGCGACCGCGGTGGCGCCGAGGCCGACGCCGATCACGGCGGTGCCAGCCGGATCGAGCCCGTTCTTCTTGAGCATGTATTTGAGGAAGAAATCAGTGGAGGAGCCGGGCGCGCTGACGCCGACCTTCTTGCCGGCGAGATCCTTGACCGACTTGATTTCGTTGGTGTGCGAGGGCGAGACCACCAGCACGAGGCCCGGATAGCGATCATAGACCACGAAAGCTTGCAGCTCCTGCTTCTTGGCCGCCAGGTTGACGCAATGATCGAAATAGCCGGAGACCACGTCGGCACTGCCGCCAAGCACGGCCTTGAGCGCGTCCGAGCCGCCCTTGAGATCGACCAGCTCGACATTGAGGCCGGCTTTGTCGTATTCGCCGAGCTGCTTTGCCAGCACCGTCGGGAGATAGCACAGACAGGCACCGCCGCCGATCGCGACGGTGACCTTGCTTTGCGCTGCGGCAAAACCCGCGCTGAGCGTCAGCGCGAGCAGCGCGCCGGCAAGCCTGGCAATCGTGTTCTTCATTGGTTTCCTCCGTTCGGCTGGCGGCACCATAGAGCAGCGGGACTGGCTTGAGAAGCACTGCCTAAGTGCAACTCGCCATCGCGCATTTCGGCGCAATAGCATGTGTGCGTAACAACCATTGTTGATGGGGAGGATCATCCATGAATCCCCTTGCGCGGACCGTTTACGGCTATCCGCGGCCGTCCACGGTCGGTCGCCACACCAATAGCCGCCGCTCCACCAGGGTCACCCCGAAGTCGATCAGGATAACAAAGGCCGACAGCACGAACATGCCGGCGAATACGCCGGCGACGTCGAACACGCCTTCGGCCTGCTGGATCAGGTAGCCGAGCCCTGCGGCCGATCCCAGATATTCGCCGACGACGGCGCCGACCACGGCGAAGCCGACCGACGTATGCAGCGACGAGAACATCCAGGACAGCGCCGACGGCCAATAGACGTGGCGCATCAGCTGTCCCTCGCTCATGCCGAGCATACGGCCGTTGTCGAGCACGGTGCGGCTGACTTCCTTGACGCCCTGATAGACGTTGAAGAAGACGATGAAAAACACCAGCGTCACGCCGAGCGCGACCTTCGACCAGATGCCGAGGCCGAGCCACAGCGCGAAGATCGGCGCGAGCACGACGCGCGGCAAAGCGTTGGCCATCTTCACATAGGGATCGAACACCGCGGCGACCAGCGGCTGCCGCGCGAACCAGAACCCCACCAGCACGCCACTGAGCGATCCGATCACGAAGGCCAGAATGGATTCCCACAAGGTGATGGCGAGATGCTTCCAGATCACGCCGCTCGCAAACCATTTGACGATCTGGCTGAACACGTCGATCGGATTGGAGAAAAAGAACGGCGGCAGCAGTATCTTGCCGAAGATGGGAACGGTCGACAACAACTGCCACAGCACGATGCAGACAATGGCGACCAGGACTTGCAGCGCAAGCAGCGTCACGCGCGACATCAGACCGCCTCCACCGCTTGGGTGGACTGGGCGTAGCCCTTCATCACCTCGTCCTTGAGCACGCTCCAGATCTCGCGATGGAGTGCGTGGAATGCCTTGTCCAGCCGCACCTCGAAGATGTCGCGCGGGCGCGGAAGCGTCACGCGCCAGTCGCCAATAATGCGCGAGGACGGCCCTGCCGACATGATCACGACGCGGTCGGCGAGCGCGATCGCCTCTTCCAGATCATGGGTCACGAACAGCACGGCCTTGCGGTCCGCGTTCCAGAGCTCGAGCAGGAGATTGCCCATGACTTGCCGGGTTTGTGCATCGAGCGGCCCGAACGGCTCGTCCATCAGGAGGATCTTTGGATCCCGGATCAGCACCTGCGCCAGCGCCACTCGCTTGCGCTGCCCCCCCGAGAGCATGTGCGGATAACGGTTGGCGAAGGCGCCGAGGCCGACCGAGGTCAGCCATGTCTGGGCTCGCGGAAGCGCCTCGGCGCGGGGCGTGCCCCTGATCTCGAGCCCGATCGCGACATTGTCGAGCGCGGTCTTCCAGGGGAACAGCGCATCCGCCTGGAACAGGTAGCCGGCGTCCCGGTTCAGCCCGGCGAGCGGCCGGTCGAAGATCTGGACTTTGCCGGCGGCGGGCTTCAGCAGGCCGGCCGCGACGTTGAGCAGGGTGGATTTCCCGCAGCCGGTCGGACCAACAATGGCGACGAATTCGCCTTGGGCCACCGTCAGATGCGCCTTCTCCACCGCCGTATAGACCCGCCCGTCCCCCAACCGGAACGCAACCTTGGTGTCCTCCAGCGCCACTGCCGTGGGCGACGTCATATGTTTCCTCCGGTCCCAGGTCGATGCCTTAGCCTCTCGCGCGGCCAAGTTCAATCAAGCCGCCAAGCATGGTACGGATGGTCTGGTCATCCCCTTCGCCCTTCCCTGGGGGCGAGCAAACCGAGCGCGCGTCTGATGCCTTCCCGGCCGATGATTGGCTATGCACAGGTCACCAAGAGCTTCGGCCGCCTCAAGGCGGTGGACGGCGTATCGCTCGACATTGCCGAGGGCGAGTTCGTGGCCGTCGTCGGCGGCTCGGGCTCGGGCAAGACGACGCTGCTGCGGCTTGCCAACCGGCTGATCGAGGCCGATGGCGGCACCATCACGGTCGAGGGCGAGGACGTCCAAAACATCGACCCGGTCGCGCTCCGGCGCCGGATCGGGTACGTCTTCCAGAGCGGCGGGCTGTTCCCGCATCTCAGCGTCGCCGACAATATCGGGATCACACCGAAGCTGCTGGGCGAGCCGGCGGCCGCCATCGCTGCGCGGATCGACGAGTTGATCGAGCTCGTGCAACTCGATCGCAGCGCGCATCGCGACCGCCTGCCCGATGCGCTCTCCGGCGGTCAGCGCCAGCGCGTCGGCGTTGCGCGGGCGCTCGCGGCACGCCCCCGCATCGTGCTGATGGACGAGCCGTTCGGCGCACTCGATCCCCTCACCCGCGATGCACTCGGCGACGACTTTCGCGGCTTGCATCGCAAACTCGGACTGACCACCGTGATGATCACGCACGACATGACGGAGGCGATCCTGCTCGCCGATCGTATCGCCGTGATGCGTGGTGGAAACCTGCTGGCACAGGGCACGCCGGCAGCGCTCTCGAAAAGCAGCGATAGCTATGTGCTGGAGCTGTTGCGGACACCGCGGCGCCAGGTCGAGCGGCTGAATGCGCTGCTGCCGCAAAGCGGTGCGGCATGAGCCTCTTCTCCGATCCACGCTGGGGCGAGGCGCTGTCGCATTTGCCCGATTATCTCGGCAACCACGTGCGGGTAAGCCTTGCCGCGCTTGCGCTCGGCCTGGTCATCAGCCTGCCGCTGGCAATTCTCACCCGCAACCGACCTGCACCGCGAAGTATCCTCCTCGCGCTCGCCAGCATCGTGCAGACCGTGCCGGGACTGGCGCTGCTCGCGCTGTTCTACCCGCTGCTGCTGGCTGCGGCGTCCGTGACACTGGCGTGGTTCGGCATCTCCTTCTCGGCGTTCGGCTTCCTGCCGGCGATGCTGGCGCTCGCGCTTTATTCGATGCTGCCGGTGCTGCGCAACGGCATCACCGGGCTTAACGGCATCGACCCCGCACTGATCGAAGCCGCCGAGGGGGTCGGCATGACCGCGCGGCAGTCGCTCGTCATGGTCGAGCTGCCGCTGGCCCTGCCGGTGATAATGGCTGGCATCCGAACCGCCGCGGTGTGGGTGATCGGAACTGCGACACTGTCGACACCGATCGGGCAGACCAGCCTCGGCAACTACATCTTCGCAGGGCTGCAAACCCAAAACTGGGTGTTCGTGCTGTTCGGCTGCGTTGCGTCTGCGCTGCTGGCGCTGGCCGTCGACCAACTGCTCGGCCTAATCGAGAGCGGCCTGCGCCACCGCAGCCGTCTGCGTGCGGGGGTCGGCGTGATCGGCATAGCCGCGCTTGTCGCAGCGACGCTGGTGCCGACCATGGGGCGTTCGCCGTCGGGCTACGTGGTCGGCGCCAAGACGTTTGCCGAGCAATATGTGTTGTCGGCGCTGCTCAGGGATCGCCTGCAGGCGGCCGGCCTTCCGGCCAGCGCGCGATCGGGCCTCGGTTCCAGCGTGATCTTCGGGGCACTGAAGGCCGGCGACATCGACCTCTATGTCGATTACTCCGGCACGCTCTGGGCCAACCAGTTGCACCGCACCGACATCAAGCCACGCGCGGAACTGGTGGCGGAGTTGAAGACGGCACTTGCTAGGGACCACATCACCCTGCTCGGAGAGCTCGGCTTCGAGAACGCCTATGCGCTGGTGATGCCGAAGAAGCGCGCTGACGCGCTCGGCATCCGCACCATCGCCGATCTCGCGGGCCATGCATCGACGCTGTCGATCGCCGGCGACTACGAATTCTTCTCGCGCCCGGAATGGGCGGGGCTGCAAAAAGCTTACGGCCTTCAGTTCCGTGCGCAGCGGCAGATGCAGCCGGACTTCATGTATGCTGCGGTCGCCAGCGGCGAGGTCGACGTGATTGCGGGGTATACCAGCGACGGACTGATCGCGAAATACGATCTCGTCGTGCTCGACGATGTCAAACAGGCGATCCCGCCTTACGATGCGATTCTGTTGCTGGCACCGAAACGCGCCGGCGACGAACGATTGCAAGCCGCGCTGAAGCCGCTGTTGGGCAAGATCGACATCGCCACGATGCGAGAAGCAAATTTGCGCGCCGCCGGCAACGACGCGAACTCCTCGCCCGATGCGGTTGCCAGATGGCTATGGGAGAAGATCGGGCGACCATAGGTGAGAGTTGAGAGGGTGGCCGCGGCGGGGAACTCCGGCCACCCTCTCTCGCCCGTCTCTGGAGGAAGAGAGGGCAAACCGCAATCAGTTTAGGCTCGCACCTCCTGCCGCTGGAACAGCACATAGCCGAACGCAAACAGCACGATAGTGCCCGCGATAAGGCCGACGGTCTGCGGCCATGCGATCATGACGCTTTCGCCGAACGGGAGCGGCGCGCCCATAACGGCGCCGCGGAGCTGATCGAGGAAGACCGGACCGAGCGTGCGCGTCGTCGGCGACAGCACCGCGAGCATCGCCTCGCCGAACAGGTCGTTGGGCGACAGCCGCAGCAGTTCCTGGGTCCAGACCGCAGTCGCGGGGTCATTCAGGCCGAGCATTGCGTAGCGCGGATCGACCGGTGCGATCGCCTGCGCGATCGCAGGGGCCAGCATCGGCCACAGCACGGTCAGGAATAGCCAGATGCCGAGCGAGACCAGCGCGGCGGTCGCGGGCGAGCGGAACACGATCGAGAGAAGCATCGCCAGCGACAGCCAGACGCCCGCATAGAAGATCGCGACCACCAGAAACACCAGCGAGCGCGCGATCTCTTCCCCGCCCGGCGGCACGCCGAGGAAGATCAGGCCGAGGCCGATCACCAGGAGCCATAAGGCGGCGAGGCTGATGCCGATGGTGGCGAGCGCTGCAAGAAATTTCCCCATCAGCAGCGCATCGCGATAGATCGGCTGCGCCAGGATACGAGACAGCGTGCGCCGGTTGTGCTCGCTGTTGACGGCGTCGAAGCCAAGGCCGATCGCCATCAGCGGAATGAGGAATCCGAGGATCGCAACAAAGGACGGCAGCGGCGCCTGGTCGATGGTGAAAAGACGCAGCAGCAGGAACGGATCTTCGGCGGTGTTCTGCCGCAGGCTGTTGATCGCCTCGTAGAGCGCGGCAAGCGCAGTGAACACGATCAGCAGCTCCAGCATCAGCATGCGGACGCTGGAGATGTGATCCGCGAGCTCCTTGACGAAGACGGTGGACAGACCCTGGAACGGTGAACCCTCACGCCGCATGACGAACGTCCCCCGTGGGCTGGGCCTGGAAATACCGCGCATAGATCGCCTCCAGGCTCGGCTCGTCGACCGACAATCTTCGCAGCGATCCATCGACCGCGACCACGGCCCGCGCCGCGTCCGGCCGCACGTCCCGTTCCGCGGTCATGCGGAAGCGATCGGCGGCAAGCGTCTCGACCTGGGTCACGCCGGGGATCATCGCGAGCCGCCGCGCGATGCCGAGCCCCTCGGCCTCGACTTCCACGACGAAGCCGGCGCCGAGCACCTTGACCGCCAGCTCCGGCACCGCGCCCATCAGCACGATGCGGCCGGCCTGGAACAGCGCAACGCGATCGCAAATGCGCTGCACCTGGTCGAGCATGTGGGAGGACAGCAGCACCGTCACGCCCTCGGCTTTCAACTCCCCGATCAATGCGAGGAATTCCTGGGTGGCCTGCGGATCGAGCCCGGAGGTCGGCTCGTCCAGGATCGCGATCTCGGCGCGCTTGACGATGATCTCGGCAAGGCCCAGCCGCTGGCGCATGCCGCGCGAGAAGGTGGCGACGCGGCGCGACGCGACCTCGGCCAGGCCGACCCGCGCCAAGGCCGCCTCGATCCGCCGCCCGCGCTGGACGCGCGCCAGGCCCATCAGCTTGGCGGTATAGGCCAGGTTTTCAGTCGCGGTGAGCTGATCGTAAAAGCCGACCGCATCCGGCAGATAGCCGACGCGCCGCTTGACCTTCAGCGGCTCGCGAGCCGGATTGAAACCGAGCACGCTGACCTCGCCGGACGAGATCTCGGTTAAGCCGAGCATCATCAGGATGGTCGTGGTCTTGCCGGCGCCATTCGGTCCGAGCAGGCCGAACACCTCGCCACGACCGATGTCGAAGTCGATGGCATCCACGACCTCGATCTTGCCGTAGCGCCTCGTCAGCCCGCGCGCGGTGATGACGGGATCCGAGGCAGTCGTTTTGGAGGCGGTCGTTGGGATTTCGTTCTGTTGATCGCTCATCGCCGTCCGAACCTCGCAACGGCGCCCAGCATCAGCAGCAGCGCGACCCCGATGACGCCCGCGCCCGCCATTCCCCATGCCGTCGAGGTGCCGACGGTGACGCGGAACTGGCTGGACGCGCTCTCGCCGCGCGAGGTGGCGCGGAGCGTGGCCTGGTAGTCACCGGCCAGCGACTTGTCGCTCGGCGTCACCAGTGCCTGGACCTCGCTGTCCTTGCCGGGG
Organism: Bradyrhizobium sp. Kon10; assembly: GCF_055807395.1. Taxonomy (NCBI): domain Bacteria; kingdom Pseudomonadati; phylum Pseudomonadota; class Alphaproteobacteria; order Hyphomicrobiales; family Nitrobacteraceae; genus Bradyrhizobium; species Bradyrhizobium sp. Kon10. The sequence goes on from NZ_JBVVOZ010000033.1 coordinate 56,160, forward strand.
ACGAGGCGCTCGATCGTCGCCGGCTCGAACGTCACCTTCCATCCGGTCGGCGCGCTCCCGGCGAGCGCGATGTTCTCGGCCGGCGCCGTGCCGGTGTTGGTCACGACGATCGGAATCGAGCTCTGCCGCCCTGCCACTGCACGCGCACTCAACAGGCCGTCGCGGCCGGAGATCTGGAGTTGCGGTTGGCCGACCACGTCGAGCGCAAGCTCGGTCGATGCCGAAGCGTCCTCCGCCTTCACGGTGACCTTGACCGGGAAATGACCGGCATCGATCGTGCTCGGAGGACGGACCTTCAGCTTGACGTCCTTGGACTGGCCGGCGTCGATCGGGATCGAGGACAGCTCCTGGGTGCCGTAGGCTTCGGTGAACGAGGTCTCGAAATTGGCCGGCGCTTCCGCAGCGAAGCTGGCGACGAGGTTGCGGCCCGAATCGTTCTTGATCGAGAGCGTGTAGTCGAAGTTGGATTTCGGAGTGCCGCGCAGCGAGGGTAGGCTGGACTTCACGCTGAGCTTGGCGGGCAGCTCCTTGGCAAGCGACACCGCGATCGGCAGCTCCGCGTTGGTGCCCTGCCCTTCGGCCTTGACCGTGAGCGTGTGTGCGCTGAGATCGTTGCCGGCGGGGACATCGAGCCTGAGCTGCAATGCGACGCTGCCATCAGGGGCCGGCATCGCCGCGCCGACCGGCTGTCCGCCGCCGAGCAGCGTCGCGGTCCAGCCGCTGGGAACGCCTGCGACCGAGAGCTGGTAGCGCTCCGGCGACAGCCCGTAATCCTGCAAGCGCAACGCAACGTTGGTGGTGGTGCCGGGGCGCACCGTGATCGCCGGATAGTCGGTCATCAGATACAGACCCTTGATCTCATGCGACGGTTCGGCGGCATGGACGAGGGGACTGACCAGCGTGAGGGCAAATGCAAGACGCGCAGCATCAAGCGCTCGCATGGACGATACTCCTGCAAGAAAGGGGGCCAGGGACGGACATCGTGTCGCCGAAAAAGCAGGGCGGCGATGCGTCGAATGATGGGAGCAATCGTGACGAAGTTTGGGTGGTGAAGCGCCGTTCCAATTACAAGTCGGTGATAGCGGGCACTTTCGGCTCAGACTTTAGTTTGAAAACCGTGGGAGACCCGAAAGATTAATATATCGTAATACGATATGTTTTGGCAAACATCAGACGGCGGATGCAAAAGCGCTAGAGACCGTGGATCATGCCCGCGTCGATGAGCAGCCGGTTCAGCCGCCGCGCCTCGGCGCCATCCTTGCAGGCGTAGAACAGGCCTTTGCAGCGGAGCATGATCTCCTTCTGCTCGGCAAAGGAGGGATCGAGCGGAATGCCGGCGGCTTCCTGGATTACCAGCGGCAGATAGGCACCGTCGATCGTGTCCATTACGGCATCGCTTCTGACCGGCTCGAAATTGACGGCGTCGATCGCGTAATAGGTCGCGTAGAGACGCGGATCGTAATCGTCGAGCTTTTTGCCGATCGCGCCTTCGTCGAGTCCGGGCTCGAGGATCTGCGGCGCGAATTCCGGCTGATGGTCGCCATAGCGCACGATCAGGAAGGGTTCGCCTGGAAAGGTCTTCTTCAGGCCGGCGATGAAGGTCTTGTATTGCTCGGCGCTCATGGCCTGCCGTCGCAGATATTCGTCGATCGAAGGAGCGTTGCCTTGCGCGCGCCAGTTCGGCATCAGGTCGGGGCGAAAACGCGTCTCCCAGGGGAAATGATTGGCGCCAAGATAGACGAAGGTGAACAGCGGCTTGTTCGGCTTGCGCTCACCCATCAGCCGGAGCGCCCTGTCATAGAAGAAGCTATCAGGCTCGACGTCCTTGGCGCCGAGATCCTTCGAGTCGAAGAAGCGCTCGATCCCGGTCGTCGTCTGAAAGCTGCGCGCACCCATGAAGCCGCCATAGGCGGGGTAGAGCGACATGGTGTCGTAGCCGCAGCGGCGCAGCGCCAGCGGCAGGCCGCGCTCGACGCGGCCGGACGCGATGCGCGTCACGAAATAGGCGAAGCGGCCGAACGAGCGCGATGAGAGGCCGGCGAGCACGTTGTATTCGGTGAACCAGCTCGGACCGCCGTTGCTCTCCGCCAGGAACGTGCGCTGCTTTCCGTCAAAGGACTTGAAGTGACTGCCATAGCCAGCGGGCACCTTGATGCCGTGCGCGGCGCGGATGTCGAAACTGGATTCATCATGGATCATGATGATGTTCGGCCGGCGTCCCGCGGGATGGCACGCATCGACCAGCGGCATATTGAGCCGTTCGTTGGTCGAGCCGGCCGACTCCATGAAGCCGTATTGCGCGAAGTCGGAGACTGCGCTGACGCCGGAGCGGAAGAATTTCGAGAGATAGCCGTCGTCGTAATAGCCGCGCCAGGCTTCATCGGGATGATAGAGCGAATAACCAACCAGTGCGGCGAGGCAGGCGAGCTTACAGGCGAGTGCCGGCAGACGGCGGATGCGGAACGGATCGAGCCACCACAGCGCATACATCAGCGGCAGCGTGACGAGACCTGCCCCGATCACCGACCAGCGCAGGTTCGGAAAAATCGCAAACAGGAACGCGACCGTGTCGCGGTCGATCATCATCAGGTCGATGAAATTGACCGTCATCTGCACGACGTCGTGCTTGAGCCGTGACAGCAGCACCAGCACCACCACCATGGTCAGCGACAGCGCGCCCGAGAGCGCGGGCCGCCGCAGCAGCGTGATCCAGAAGCAGTTGAGGATGCTCCAGGCCAGCACGAACAAGAGACGCGAGCCGAAATCGGTCTCGGTCTCGTACATCAGGGCAATGGCCGCAAGATGCGGCGCCGCGACAGCGAGCAAACGCCAGATTCCGAGCGCGGCAACGCTCGCCAGAACGGCGGTGGCGGAAGGACCTGGATTCGGCGCGGACGCCATCGACGACACGCAACAGCTGGTCCGGCGGTGATGCCAAGCCGTCTAAACCGGCCTGCGGCTTTCGGCGCAGCCGGAAAGCCTGCGCCGTGTCATAAAACTGTAATGGAACGGTCACAGACAAGCAACGCGCGCGGCGACCCGACGTTGGCTTATTGTTAGCGGGGCCGATGGGCGCGCGGCCTCCGCGTCGAACTCATCTTCGCCAAAGCGATGCCGCGCTGCCAAAACAGACTTGGCGTCTAGTCGAGGCCCTCGACGCTGACCAGGCGGGCAGAACTGCAGGCATCCCGGATGGATTTGAGCGCCCGGTAGGTCGCGCCGTCGTAGAAGGCCTCCCACGCCGCGACGGACGGGAATTCCAGGAGCACAATCCTGCGGGGCTCCCAATCTCCCTCGTAGACCTTGTGAGCCCCGCCTCGCGCCAGATACCTGGCGCCTGCGGCCTCCAACGCCGGTTTCACGCCCGACATGAAACTTTGGTACTGCTGCAAATCCCTGATTTCGACGTCGAAAATCACATAAGCCGGCATTTCAACCTCCCCCCACCCACCGAAAACCTGTGGCAGCGTCTATTCGATGACGTCGTCGGCGTCCCCGGTGAGAAACACGATCGGAACGGCCGAGGTTGCCCGCTTGGCCGCGAGCGCGGCCACGTTACCGCCCATCGTGACGATCGCACCGACCTGCCGCTCGGCGAGCTCCGCCGCGAGCTCGGGTAACCGTTTCATCCTCACCATGGCTCAGCCCTGCGGCAGTAGCCCGAGACGCTTGGCGATGATGCGATCGACCACGCGCTTGGGCAGCGTGGCCGCGATCAGATGGCGCATCGGATCCGGCGTGATCTGGTAGCGGATCTTGGGCTTCGCAGCCGTGAGCGCTTCGAACACGATCTCCGCGATCCGCTCGGCCGGCAGGCCGGTCTCGCCGAGCTTCATCATGAAGGCCATAACCTTGTTGAGCGCGGGCAAATAAGGCGAGTTCTTGTAGACCGACAGATCGATCTGCTCCGCTTTGCTCCAGATCGGCGTCTTCACCGCACCGGGCGCGACGATGATGACATCGATGCCGAACAGCATCAGCTCGCGGCGCAGGCTCTCCGAGAGGCCCTCGATAGCGTGCTTGGAGGTGCAGTAAGGCGCCGACAGCGGATTGCCGTTCTTGCCGGCGACCGAGCTGATCATCACGATCCGGCCCTTTGGTCCCCTCAGCAACGGATCCGAACCGAGCAGCGGCCCGAACGCCTGCGTCGCGATCACGGGACCGATGACGTTGATGTCCATCTGGCGGCGGAAATCATCCGCCGACAGTTCGAGCACGGGACCAGCGACTGCGACGCCGGCATTGTTGACGAGGCCGGCCAGCGTCTCGCCGCCCAGCGCCTCGCGCACCGTTCGCGCGGCGGCCAGCACGGCGGCTTCGTCGGTGACGTCGAACAGCAGCGGCGTGAAATTGGCGCCGAATTCGCCGGTGAGCCGATCGGCATCGGCCTGCTTGCGGACGCTGCCGAAGACGCGATAGCCGCGTCCAATCAAGAATTTCGCAATGGCCCAGCCGATGCCGGTGGACGCGCCGGTGACGACGACAGATCGCATGGTCTCCCCCCAATAATCCCCGTCATCATGTCGGAGGAAGGCGCGTGGCACAATCCCGCTCAGTTCGGCCTTGCCGGGCACACGAGACCCACGGTGCATGGGCCAGTCGCCGACGAAGTGGCCTCGTGTTAACTGGAGCCTGGATCCCTTATGCCTGGTCGCCCGTTCTCACCGGCAACGGATCCGCGCCGCGCGGTGGTGCTGACGCGCCCTGTTGTCCTTGTCCAGGCGTCGATTTCGGTGCCGTGCGGGCGAGGCCGGCCAGCGCCAGCTTGCGCCGGCGTCGTTCCTGCAATTGCTGGTCCGCCAACACGCCGATCAGAATCACCGTCCCCATCACCGCGAAGTTCAGCGAATTGGGGATGCCGAGGATGTTCACGAGGTTCTGCAGCACCTGCAGCAGCGCAGTCCCCAGCACGATACCGAGAATTGAACCCTCGCCGCCGCGCAGGCTGCACCCGCCCAGCACGGCAGCCGCGATCGCGTAGAGCTCATAGAAATTGCCGAAGGAGCTCGGAGACACCGAGTTCGTGTAGAACACGAACAAGACCGTCGCAACTCCGGCGAGCCCACCACTGATGATATACGCAGTTGCGATCACCATGTTGGTGTTGATGCCGGAGAAGCGCGCCGCCTCCTCGTTCTTGCCGACGGCATAAAGCCAGCGTCCGTAGACCGAGCGGTGCAGCAGCACGCCGAGGACCAGCGCAAGGATGATCAGGAGGATGAAGGTGTTCGGGATGCCTGCCACATGGCCGGAGGCAATGCTGCTCAAGGTCCCGGCCTCGTCGCCGTAGCCGAAGCCGCGCGTCGAGTCGGTCGTGTAGTAGCGGGCCGCGCCGCGATAGATCAGCAACCCGCATAGCGTCACGATGAAGGGCTGCATTTTCAGCCGGGTGATCAGGATCCCCTGAACGGCCCCCAGCATCAGTCCACCCAGCAACACGGCCAGCAGCGCCAAGGGCCAGGGAACCTGGTATGTCGTCAGAAGGTCGACGAAAACGACACCGAGCAGCGCGAACATCGAGCCGAGCGAAAGGTCGATGCCGCCGGTGATGATCACGAGCCCTTCGCCAAGCGCAAACACGCCGAACAGGCCGATCAGATTGGCCATGTTCAGCAGGTTCACCACCGACAGGAAGGCCGGATTGATCATGCCCGTGATGACGGAAATCACCACGAGCAGCAGGCCGAGGCCGAGTTCTTTTTTGTTCATGGGGCAGCGGCTTCCACGGTTTCCAGCGCCTGGCCGATCGCAAGCCGCAGCACGTTGTATTCACTGAATTGCGGTCGCTCCAGCACACCGCTGACGCTGCCTTCGTGCATCACCGCGACCCGATCGGAGACACCGATGACCTCCTCCATGTCCGAGGAGATCATCACGATCGCAACGCCATGGTCGGCGAGTTCGCGCATTAGGGCGTAGATCTCGCTCTTGGCACCGACATCGATGCCGCGGGTCGGCTCATCGAAGAACATCACGCGGGGCTGCATGGAAAGCCACTTGCCCAGCACGACTTTCTGCTGGTTACCGCCGGAGAGGGTCACGGCCTCCATATCGACGCTCGGCACCTTGATGGAGAGCCGCCTGACCTGCTCCTTCGCCACCTTACGCTCGGACGCGCCGTTGACCAGCCACATCCGCGCGTAATTCAGCAGGCTCGCCAGCGTCACATTCTCGCGGATAGGCAGTTCCAGCACGAGCCCGGTTTTCTTGCGGTCCTCCGGCACCAGATAGATGCCTTGCCTGATCGCATCCCGGGGCGACGCGACATCGACCGGCGCGTTGTCGATCCTGATCTCGCCTCCCAGCACCGGATCGATACCGAAAGCCGCGCGGGCCAGCGAGGTACGGCCAGCGCCCACCAGTCCTGCCAGTCCGAGGATCTCGCCATGCCGCACGGAAAGGTCAATCTGCCGGTCGGGGAACGCCGACGTCACGAGGCCGACGATGTCGCAGCCGCCCGGCTGCGGCGGCCGTTTCGGCGGCGTATGCAGCGCTTTGAGGTCGCGGCCGATCATCAACCGGATCATTGCGGCGTGGCTGAGCTGGTCTCGCGCCAGCTCTCCCACCGTGCGCCCGTCGCGCAGCACCACGACGCGATCGGCGCAGGTCATGATCTCGCCGAGCCGGTGGGAGATATAGATCACTGCGATGCCGTGCGCCTTCAGATCGGCAATCACCTCCAGCAGACGCTCGGTCTCGGAAATCGTCAGGCTCGACGTCGGCTCGTCCATGATGATCACGCGGGCGTCGATCGAGAGCGCCTTGGCGATCTCCACCATCTGACGTTGGGCGATGGACAAATTGTCGACCAGCGTGTCAGGGGTGAAATCGGCGCCCAGCCGCTGCAGCAGCGGCGTCACGCGCGCGCGCATCTGCGTGCTGTCCACCAGCTTCAGCGGGCCGCCGACGAGCTTCTCGCGTCCGATGAAGACGTTGGCGGCGACGTCGAGATTCTCGAACAGGTTCAGTTCCTGGTGCACGAAGGCGATGCCGGTCTGCGTCGCCTGGCTCACCGTCAATTCGGCATGGTCAGCGCCGCCGATGCGGATCACGCCCGCGCTTGGCGCGATCACGCCGCCCAGCACGCGCATCAAAGTCGACTTGCCGGCGCCGTTCTCGCCGATCAGGCCCAACACTTCGCCACGGTACACGCGCAGGCTGACATCGTTGAGCGCCATCACCCCGGGATAGGACTTGCTGATCCCGGCGAGTTCGAACAGGATTTCCGCCATTCACGTCCTCCCAACCGACGCCCGACGGCATGCTCGCCGGGCGTCGAAAGGTACAGAGGTTCACTTCTTCAGCAGCTCCTTCATGTGAGCGGTGAACTCCGCGACGTTGGTCTTGTTAATCACCTGGGTCGGCACGATCAGCTTGCTGTCAGCGGGAATCCAGGACTTGTCGCCCTTCAGCGTCTTGATGATGTTGGTGGCGGAGAGATAGCCGAATTCGAACGGCTGCTGCACCACCGTCGACTCGATCGTGCCGTCGGAAATTCCCCGCAGCGTGCGCTGGTCCTCGTCGAAGCCGACGATCTTCACCTTGCCGGCCTTGCCCGCCGCCTTGACCGCGTCATAGATCAGCGGAGTCTCATAGCTCCAAAGGCCGGACAGCAGTGCGATGTCGGGATATTTGACGAGCACGTTCTCCATGTTCGCCTTGGCCTTGGCGGAGTCCACCTGGTCCGTGAACACGTCGACCAGCTCGATCTTGGTGCCGGCGATCGCATCCTTGATACCCTGCACTCGCTCGCGGGCGTTGTCCGCATCCATCGTGCCGACGAATAGCGCAATCTTGCCGCCGTTCGGCAAGGCCTTCTTGAACTCCTCGCCTGCTTGCCGCCCGGCCGCGACGTTGTCGGTGCCGATATAGGCGAGACGCTTGCTCTGCGGCGCGTCGCTGTCCGTCGTGATCAACACGGTCTGGGACGCGACCTTGTTGAGCTCTTCGGTTGCGTGCGGCGCATCGTCGACCGAGATGGAGATGCCGGCGACGCCGCGCACCAGCAGGTCGTCCAGTTCGCGCCGCTGGCCGGCCGCGGTCGCATCGTTGGTGACGATCAACTGGATGTCGTATTCCGGGTGCTCCTTCTGAGCCTTCTCGAGCCCACGGCCGGCTATGGTCCAGAAATCGGCCGCGGCATTGGTGACGAGCGCGATGGTCTTTTTCTGCTGGGCCTGCGCCGCACCCGTGGCAAGCGCGAACGCAGCGGCGGTCGCGAGCAGCGGCACTATCAATTTCTTCATTGATCCGTTCATGTCCATCTCCCTTGGCTTCCTTGGCACCCTTGGCGCCCTTTTTTATTTACGTCGCGAAGAAATGTCACAGAGACAATTGCCGGATTCAGGATGTACCTGCGCCTTCTTCAAGTCTAAATAGTACATGAGGCGAGACAATAGTAAATACGGATTGGTAGCTGTGTTTTTTCGAGCCTGCTACCGGCGCACGCGTTGATTAATTTCACTTTGCCGAATTAAAGGGACCATGGCCACTGAGCTGCCCAGACCTTTTTCAAGCGTGCCTCGCGGATCGAACCGCGGCCGCCTGGTCGAAGTCTTGCGGCGCCTGGGGCCGTTGCCGCGCGTGGAACTCGCCCGCAATACAGGGCTAAGCTTCCCCACCATTTCGGGCCTGACGTCGAGCCTGATCGCGGAAGAGTTGCTGTGCGAGACCGAGACAGCGGCAACCTCATGGTCCGACGATCCCGACGAAGAGGATGCGGACGGGCTGAATGGCCGACGCCGTGGCCGGCCGGCCGTGCTGCTGACCCTGAACCCTGACTTTGGACGCATCGTCGCGGTCTCCGTCCGCATGAACCTGATCGAGACGCTGATCGCGGATTTCAGGGGCTCCGGCCTGGCGCAGTCGCGCCTTGCGCTGCCGACGCGCGCTCTCGATGCAGGCGGACTGCGCGATCTCGTGATCGGGCAGATCAATGCGATGCTCGACGCGACGGCGACGCCACGCCGTCAGCTGTTGGGAATTGGGCTTGCGCTGCAGGGCATCGTCAACGTCGACACCGGCTGGACCCTCTGGAGTCCGGCACTGTCGATCACCGACGTCGATCTGGCAACGCCGCTACGTCGGGCGTTCGGCGTCGACGTCGTGATGGCGAACGACGCCGTCGCCGTTGCGCTCACGCTCACAGCCGCCGAACCGGCATTGGCCCAGGGCCTCTCCGCCACCATCATGGTCGGTCACGGCATCGGAATGGGTGTCGTCGTCGACGGTGAAGCGCGCTGGGGCGCCGGCAGCGAGCTCGGCCATGTCAAATTGGCGCCGGACGGTCCGCAATGCCGCTGCGGGCAGCGCGGCTGCATCGAGGCCTATCTTGCCGATTATGCGCTCTACCGCGACGCCCGCACGTTTCTCGACCTGCCGCCTGCGGACTCGCAACAGCCGTCCGAAGCGCAGATGGCTCTGCTGCGCGAGCGGACGCTGGACGGCGATCCGCGCCTCGAGCACCTGTTCCAGCAGGCAGGCCGCGCACTTGCCGAGGCGGTCGCGGCGACGATATCGGTGCTGCGCCCACATCACGTCATCCTGGCGGGACCCGGCCTTCAATCATTTGACATGATGCGCCGCGCTTATGAGGAGCGGCTCGAGCAAGCGGTGTTGCCATCGCTGCTCAAGTCCACGGCGATTCATCTGCGACCAAGCGAGTCGGCGGCCATTGTCGACGGCATGGTGCGACAGACGTTGCGGGTTGTGGACCGCAACCACATGGAAGGGAGCGAGTGAACACCGCTGCCACGTCTTGATCGGGGCATGCGATGTCTGGCAATATGGGATCAAGGGTTTGGCGGTCCTCGGCGCGGTCGCACGCGACGGTATCGGCTGGCCGAGCAGGCTTGCGGCACTTGAAAATGAAGCGCGCACAGGTTTGATGACGCGAGATTCCGTTACGGCAACTGGTCTGCCGTGCCGGATTGAAGATAGACCAGGGAGGAAGCCAATGTTGAAGACGATCACGCTCGCCGGCGCCGCGATGGCGCTTGCCCTGAGCACCTCGCCGTCCTTTGCCAAAGAGCTGAAGTCGATCGGCGTCTC
>NZ_JBVVOZ010000034.1:0-65415 GCF_055807395.1 Bradyrhizobium sp. Kon10
GGGCTTGCGACGTTCTGGTCGGCCTCGGCGCTGTGGTTTGATCTCTATTTTGCGCTGGCCGTTACGGTGTTCGCGGCTGCATGGATGTTATTTGCCCCCCATCCCTGGGCGACGTGGTCCATTCTTGGTTCGGCGCTGATCCTGTTCACCTCTTACTTTCAGGTCCAGGTCTCGGTCGCGATCAACAGCTGGTATGGACCGTTCTACGACCTGGTCCAGGCTGCGCTTTCGAAATCGGCGCCGGTCACGGTTGAGCAGTTCTACAACGAACTGTCGACCTTTGCCGGTATCGCGCTCGTGGCCGTCGTGGTCGGCGTGATGACGCGATTCTTCGTCAGCCACTACATCTTCCGCTGGCGCACAGCGATGAACGATTTTTATGTCGCGAACTGGCCACGGCTGCGCACGATCGAAGGCGCCTCCCAGCGCGTCCAAGAAGACACCATGCGCTTTGCCAGCACCATGGAGGGTCTAGGCGTCAATCTCATCAGCGCGGTGCTGACGCTCCTGGCCTTCCTGCCGGTTCTAGTGCGGCTGTCCAGCAACGTGACTGAGCTGCCTCTGTTCGGCTCGATTCCCTATCCGCTGGTGTTCGCCGCAGTGATCTGGTCGATCCTGGGCACCGGCGTTCTCGCGCTTATCGGCATCCGTCTGCCCGGAATAGAATTTTTCAACCAGCGGGTCGAAGCGGCCTATCGCAAGGAGCTGGTGCTCGGCGAGGATGATGCGGCGCGTGCCAATGCTCCGACATTGAGCGTGCTGTTTAGCGACATTCGCAGGAATTACTTCCGTCTCTATCTGAATTTCATGTACTTCAATATCGGCCGGATCGTCTATCTGCAGACTGACGCCATCTTTCCTTATCTGCTGCTTGCGCCTACGATCATCACAGGCAAGATCACCCTCGGCGCGATGAACCAGATCCTCAATGCATTCACGCAAGTGCGAACCTCGTTTCAGTATCTCGTCAACTCCTGGAGCACGATCGTCGAACTGATCTCGATCTATCAGCGGCTGCGGAGCTTTGAGGCAAAGATCCACGGTGGGCTACTGCCGTCGATCGAGACACAAAAACAGCCAGCCTGAGGCAGGAGTTGACGAAACCCGGCCCTTGAGTCGCTTGCCGCACACCCGATCCGACGCCTCCCACGCCGCGGTCGTCGCGTCCTTGATCGTAGCGTCATGTCTACGCTTGCGCTCTCGAGGTGCCTCGACCGGCCCCGGTTCAACCGTTGCGCGTACCCGAATTGCAGGCACCGCGTGCTTGCGGATGCCAACCCGTCGTCGCGCATATCGCTCGAGGATGCGCCTCTTTTCCGCCCGGCGCCGACCGGCCACGATCCGTTACGGCCGACACCACCTGCCGCCGCGCGCCCATGCTGATCTTTCCCGCCATAGACGCCACCGGACTAATTCGATGGCGCCCACTCAATTACCGGCGAGAAGTTGTCCAGTAACCATCCGGACGAGGCAATGCGCCTCAGTTCGGCGTCTGCAAGGACGCTCCAGGAGCCGCAGCATGCGAGGCGTCTCCGAATTCCGCTCAATACGCCTTTCGCAACATCGGCGTAAGTGGGGGTGAGCAACCGTGCTGTATCTCTCCAATGATCTTGAACCCGTGGCGTTGGTAAAAGGGAATGTTTTCAGGATTCGAACTTTCGAGGTAGGCAGCGATGCCCTGCTCATCGCAGCGTTGAAGAGCGTACTTCATCAGCAATGTGCCAAGCCCTTGTCCGGCCCAGTTCGGATCGACAGCGATGACGGGCAAATACCAATGTGGCTCGGAGGGATGATGTTCGGCCATTCCCTGGCGTAGGTGTGCCATATGTTCGCTGATTTCCGGGCGCAGGGACAGCGCCATGATTGCGTCCAGCGCATCCTCATCCTGCTGCACGCCGGGAGGCAGCCACAGGGCCGCGGCGCGACTGTCTGCCGCGACGTATGCTGTGCCATGCTCGAATGCTCGTCCGCCACAGGCGTTGATGAACTGAGTCATGCTGCCAAGATATTGCCCAGGGTCCGGCCAACTCCAACGCATCAAAGGATCGGCGGCAAAGCCGAGGACAATTGTCCAGACGATTCTTGCCCGAATACTTGCGTTCGCCGAGGTGACGCCCGGCTCGCTTGTCATGTTGCACCGCTTTTTCGATCGCAGAGTTGAAGGTTGGAGCACACGACCGATACCTTGGACGTGAGCGGAATGGTTGTGCCCCCGAAGATTCATCGGATCCCTTTAGTTTCCGTCTCCCGCTCTCATCCTGTCTCAGAAGACCGCCTTCGACCGCCGCTTCGGACGGAGATTCCTCGCTGGAGGCCCTGACTCTTGGACCTGGATCTGGATCTGGATCTGGCGAGGACTTGTGCTTTTCGCCATGAGAGCGTCATCTGGATCCTGCCCTTTCCGAAGGAAGGGTTCGTTTTATCGGCGTCGACAACTCTGCCAGCTTTCCGAAAGCAGCGAAAAGACGATTTGAGTTACAAGGTGATCTTGTTTCGCCAAATATTGCGAGTTGCATTCGCTCGAGAGTCTAAGCACTGCAGCATAATTTGTAACCTGCCAACCCAGGTAGGTGCTTGGCATTCTCTGCCCTAAGGATTGCCAACGACTTCCGCTTCGGCCTTGCCGCAGCGATCCGCACCGGTGACGTCGCCCGCACGCATCGAGTTGCCGCCTCCGTTTCAACGATCATCACCGGCTCGACCCCGCCTCGCCCTGGGGCGGGCTCGGCTATTCCGCCACCGGCCGCGAATGCGGCACCGAGAGCTTCGACGACCACTTCAACACCAAGAGCGTGATGATCGCCACGCACGAGCAGCCGTTCGACTGGTATCGGGACACGGCCAACCAGAAGCGGCTGAACTAACATGACGACAAGCGGCAGACGTTCGAAGAAGGCGGGCCGCATAAAGCATAAAAGGAGAGTGTCAATGTCGATATCCGTGAACGCAGGCACTCGTCTTGTCGACTGCCGGTCGGGCCGTTCCATCGCGGCATCATGCTGCTGATCGGCATCGGAATGTTTTTCGAGGGTTTTGACATCTACATTGCCGGTACCGTGCTGAGCGTGATGCTGAAGACGGGCTTTTCGACCCTCGCTGAGAATGTGGTGTTCATCTCCGCGGCCTTCGTCGGCATGATGGTGGATCGTTCGGTACCGGATTTCTCGGCGACCGCTATGGACGACGCTTCGCGCGCATGTCTTGCCCAGCGGCCAGGCCGCAGAGCTCGATCTGCGTCAAGTCCAACTCAGGCAATGCGCAGTGTTCGAAAGCGATATACTCCCAGGCGGCGGCGACCGTGGCCGGCGCCGTTCGGCGATCCAGCACGACGTCCAGTTAGTCGTCCTTGCACCGGCTCAGGGCGGTGTCGCTCTGCTCGCTGCATCGGGTGACGGCGTTGCGTCGGATCGGACCGACGGCAGCGGGCGCACGCCGCCGCCTTCCGCGCGTTCAGCCGGGCGCACACTGGGCTGCGCCCGCGGCGTCCCTGCGGTAGCGGCTGGTCGAGGTCTGGTAGTACTGCGCGCGGATGGCCGCCATGGCCTCGATCAACGCTCCCCACGGCGCGGGAAAGCGTTCTTCCGCCATCAGGCGGTTCAGCATGCGCGTATGGCCGGCCAGCTCGTCCTTGAGGAACTCCACCACAGGCATAGCCGGATAGCGCTGCAGCAGCAGGATCGCCGCGTTGTCGGCCTCGCCGGCCGAGCTGTCCTTGTCGCGTCCATGCAGATCGTTCTGCAGACGCCCTATCCCGGAGATGAGCCGCAGGACCTGGCGAAACGCCGGACGCGCCCGCAAGGTCGCCATGTCCAGCCCCCACAGCAAAGACAGGCAACAGAACACATTCGCGTAGGCGATCGAATCGATGCCGTTGTGCAGGTACTCGGCGTAAGACCAGCGTTCCGCCCCTGCCGCCCGCGCGTGTCCGGCGCGCAGCGCCGCGCAGTAACGCCGGGTATCGTCGAGAAGCTGAGCATAGTCGCCACGATCGTAGGCGAGTGCGGCCAGCGAGGCGCGCAGCACAGCGCAGCCCTCGAATCCGGGGAGCGCGCACGGCACGCCCTGCCCCAGCGCCTGCTCCACAGCGGCGAGCTGCTCCGGCGCGATCAGGCCGACGTCGTTGCAATCGTCGAGCCAGAACAGCAGCGCCAGTTCGCGGTAGAACGCCACGATCAGCGTTTCGTCCTGCGGATCGCGGCCGGTGCGGGCGCTGGCGTCGCGCAGGCTCGGGTGGATGCGCTGCAGGATGTACTGGCCGCCCCTGACCGCTTCCTCGGCATGCTCATCGGCGAACCCGGTCAGGGAATGCCCCCACTCCACCACCTGCTGCAGCGCGCGTTCGGTCTGGATCACGGCACCGCTCCTGCTGCCTCGGCCAGGGTGCGTTGGCCCCAATGCAGCGCCAGCCACAAGCCGGCGAGTTCAGCCACGCGCACGACCCGCGTGGGGCAATACAGTTCCTTGCCGATCCACAGCGGCGTCTGCGGCAATGGATGCGCCGCATGGCGGGCGAGCATCCACTCCAGCGCACGCGTCACCGCCAGCGCGATGCGCCGGCGCCCTGTCGCCTCTTCGCTCCCGTCCATCACGTGCAACGCGAACAGCGCATAGGCGGTTTCCTCGAATGTGGACGCGCGACCGGCGCCCCAGCCGCCGTCGTTGCGCTGCGCCCGCAGCAGCGCCGCCAGCGCGCGCTCGTCGCGCCACTGGGGCTTGCCTTGCGCCAGCGCTGCTACCGCGTGCGCGGTGGGATACAGCCACGAAACGTGCCATTTTTCGTTGTCCCATAGACCCTGCGGGTTGCGATTGGCCTCGACGTAGGCGGTGGTGCCGGCAGTGGGCTTTCCCAACAGTCGCAACGCATGCAGGGCATGGATGTTGGTCGACACCGAGGCATTGCGCTCGCCGGGGAAGGTGACGAACAGCTCGCCGCATTCGAAATGGCGCAACGCATCGACCGCCCGCTCGCGGCCTGCAAGGCGCAGGACGCACAACGCAATCGCGGTGTCGTCCGCATCGGCCGCGAAGTGCAAGGACGGGCCCAGACCGCGCACGCCCAAGCGGGCGTCGAGCTGCAAGACGATCACGTGCACCGCCTCGGCGAGCGCGGGATGTGTGAACAGCCCGGCCAAATGCAGGGTGTACAGCGACCAGCATGGCTCGAACACATTGATCGGCCAGACGTTGGGAATGACACCTTCGATGCCGCTGCGCGTCGCGCGCGATGCTGCCTGCAGATACGCGTCGGCGCGCCCGACCTGCGGCGTGCTGTCCTGTGTCACGGCCTGCGCACGCCAGGCGGCGGTGGCCGCCGGACTGATACCGATGCTGCCGTCGTGATCCGGGCATGCGGTGCTCGGCGACGTCCCCCAGGCTTCCCAGGAGTGCAGCAACGGATGGCCGCTCGGCAACGTCGCCATTGCCCCAAGCTTGACCAGGCACGCTTGCCGCAACGGCAACAGCGCCAGGTGGCGCGGAAACGCCACGCCGTCCAGCAAGGATGCGGCCTCGGCGCAAAGCTGCGGCAGGATCAGCTCCGCGCCGATCGGCGCGTCTTCCGGCACCGCATGCGCGTAGGGATCGGGCAGGCGTTCGAGGAACCGGGTTGCAGCCTGGACCGCGTCGGCAGCGCTGGGAAGAGGATCGGCACTCTGCAATGCCAGCAACGCCGCCCACGTGGGCGCATGGCGGAACAGCGGGAAGTCCGCACTTCCCCATCCGCCATCGGCCTGTTGCTGCGCGATGAGCCACGCAAATGCGTCCTGCCGACCGGTGACGTTGCCGTGGAATTGCAGAGCTCGCGCCGTGTCGTAGACGGACGGACCGACGCTGCCGCCGTCGCTCATCTCGCTCAGCAAGTGGCGCAATTCGGAAAGGATCTGTTCCGACCGCGCGTTCACGCGCCCTGCTCCTTCTCCAGTCCGTTGACGAGAACCAGGATCGGGCAGACGCCGCGCGCGTCGCCGCAGGCCCGTCGCGGCCCCGCGCATGGGCAGCGCCGGACGGCCGCCCTGCTCCGGCGCGGCGAGGTGCCCCGATCCTGGCGCCGGTCCGCCGCATAGGCTTGCGCGTAGCCCGCCGCGGGCGCTGCGGCCGTGCTGGGCAATCGCTGCGATCGGCGCCGCGGACTCGGACACAGTGCAGCATGCACGGCTGCCGCCGGTCGATGGCAGCGGCACAGGAGCGACTCCATGCGGACGGGCGCGCTCATGCGCATGGCGTGTGCTTGAGCAGATACGCGTTGGCCCGCTGCAGCATCTGCGCCAACCGTTCCGCACGCGGCCCAAGCGGGGCGATGGCCTCCCCGGCGTCGCGCAACAGATCCAGCGCGAACTGGCGCGCAGCCTGCAGCCCCATGATCGACGCGCAGGTCGGCTTCTGCGCCGCCGCGTCCTTGCCGGGGGTCTTGCCCAGCGCCGCCGTATCTGCTGTCGCATCGAGAATGTCGTCGACCACCTGCAATGCCAGGCCGAAACAGGCGCTATAGCAATCGAGCGCAGAGTACAGTGCAGCGTGTGCAGCATTGTCCGCGATGGCGCATAGCGCGCCCATGCGAACGGACGCGCGCACCAGCGCTCCGCTCTTCATCCGGTGCATCGCCAGGATGCTGTCCAGCTCGACGTGCTTTCCGACCAGCGACAGATCCACTGCCTGCCCGCCTGCGGCACCCTCGGCGGACACTGCCTGCGCCAGTTCGCGCACGAGCGCGATACGGTTGTCGCCCGGCCCATCCAGGCTCGCCAAGGTCAGGAAGGCGTGCGCCTGCAGCGCATCGCCGACAAGGATTGCAGTGGCTTCGCCGAACTTGACATGCACGGTCGGAAGGCCGCGGCGAAGCACGTCGTCGTCCATCGCGGGAAGGTCGTCGTGGACCAGGGTACAGGCGTGCATCATCTCGATGGCGGCGCCGACGTCGTCGAGCATATGCGCCGGCGTGTCGGCTAATGCGCCGGCAGCCATGCAGAGCAAGGCGCGGGTGCGCTTCCCGCCATTCAAGGTGGCGTAGTGCATCGCCGACATCAGCTCGGTCCCACCGTCGTTTTCGGCGCAGAGAAGACGCGCTAGCGCCTGTTCGACCCGTTTTGCGCCGTCCTGCATCCAGATCTCCGGAAGCAGCCTGCCGGATGCGCCGCGCCCCTGCGCGCCCAATCCGCCGAGCGCGGAAACACCAGTTCGTCCGTCGTGTTGCGTGTAACCGGTCTGCATGTCGTTTATGTCCTTGTACCTGACAGGAGACGGCCACGGCGAGTGGCGAGCCGCCGCGGTATTGCCGGCGTGGCTGCCTCGCCACACCGGCGCAAGCGATGCCAGCTCATGAGAATCCGATGCGGATTTTCATGGACGGATGTGCGGTCGGGTAATAGCGCCGGCCTTTTTCCCCGTCGCTCAGCAACCGCGGCCGCACCCCGGCCTTGTGCATGGTCAGCGCCAAGGCGATGCAGAACTGCACCAGTTCCAGCCATACCAGGTGGTAGCCGATGCAGACGTGTGGGCCGGTACCGAACTGCAGCATGTCCACCGGCCGGATCGGCTCCCTGCGTTGCAGCCACCGCGCCAGGCGGAACTGATCAGGGGCCTCGTGCAGCAGCGCCGAGGTCGAGAAATGCAGCAGCGGGATGCACAGATGGGTGCCCGCGGGAATGCGCCGCTGGCCGAGTTGTAATTCCTGCAGCGCGCGACGCGGCAGGAGCGTGGTCGTCGGATGCACGCGCAGCGTTTCGCGGAACAGGGCCTCGGCGACGGGACACTGCGCCAGGTCCGCGTGCCGGGTCGGCACCGCGCCGACGCGTTGCGCCTCCTCGACCAGGGTGTCCCACAGCATAGGCTGGCGCGCCAGCTCGACCACCATCCAGGCCATCGTCGAGGCGGTGGTGTCGTGACCGGCAAGCAGCAGCAAGCGGATATTGGCGATCAGGACGTCATCGGAGAGCGCATCGTCGCTTCGATCGAAGGCGCTCACCATGTGCTTGATCAACCCGGTACGCGCGGCATGCGCACGCGCGTCTCGGATGAACTGGCGCAACTGCGCGTCGATCCAGTCGCGGGCGGCGCGGCCGCGCCGCAAGGGCAGTCCGGGCAGATCGATCGGGGGCGCGACGATCAACTGCAGCAGTTGCCGGTACTTGCGATGCCATCCCGGCAGGTCCTGCGCGGGGATTCCCATCAGGCTGAAGATGAGCTTGAGCATCAGGTCGCCGGTTTCGCGCAGGATGCTTATCTCCCGGCGGTCGCGCCACGCCTGCACCCGCGCTCGGATGACGGGCGCGAACAGGTCGCCGATGCCGGCCTGGGTCAGCCCCTTGGGCAGGAACGCCGCCTTGATCGCATCGCGCGCCTGCCGGTGCGCGCCGCCGTCCTGCGCGACCAACGTTCCGGCAAACAATTCGGGCGCGATCTGCTCGATCAGCGCCGAGGACACGTCCTTGTCCCGGAGCAGAGCGAACGCATCCGGATCCACGCAGGTCATCAGGTGTCCGGCAGGGCCGAAATCCAGCCAAAAGTGGCTGCCCAGCGTCCGTTCCGCGCGCCGCAGCAAGCTAGGCAGGTCACACACGATGGCGGGAAGATGCCCGACCAGGGGGAAAGCGCCGGGCACGACCGGTATGTCGAGCCGCAGCCGGTGCCGACGGTTTAGCGGGTTGAGCAGCATGTTCATCCGCAGCGCGGCGCCGCGGCCGCTTCGGCGGTGTCGCCGGCACGCCGCGCGACGCGGCTGTTGCCACCGTCGGCGTACGTCGGCACATGCGCCAGCATGCCGCCGTCGATGCACACGACCTGACCGGTGATGAACGCCGCATCGTCGGAGAGCAGAAACGCCACCAGCGCGGCCACGTCCTCGGGGCGGCCGATGCGCGGCAGGAGCTGGTGCCGGCGCAGATGCCGTTGCTTGCACTCGTCCAGCTTGGCGAGGAGACGCTCGGTCATGATGAGACCCGGCGCAACCGCGTTGCAGCGGATCTGCGCTTGACCGTACTGGGTGGCGAGCGAGGCCGAGAGCATGTTCATCGCCGCCTTAGACGCGGCGTAGGACGTCTGCGCGGTATCACCGCTGAGCCCCTGGCATGACGACATGTTGACGATCGCGCCACCGCCGCGGGCAATCATCCGTGGGATGGCCTGCCGGCAGCAGAGCAGCGTGCCGCGCAGATTGGTCGCCATGGTCTGATCCCAGACCGCCAGATCCAGGTCGCGGATCGCGCCGTCGCGCGGGGTCAGATGCATGGCGCTCGCGTTGTTCACCAGCAGCTCGACGCCACCGAAGTGCCGCTCCGCCGTCTCGAACAGCACTGCCACCGCCTGCGCATCGGCGATGTCCATGGCTAGGGCCAGCGCGTGGCCCGCTTCGGCCGCGATCTGCGCGGTGCAGGCGATGGCCGCCGAGCCATCAATGTCGGCCACCACCACTCTGCCGCCCTCGCGCGCGATGGCAAGCGCGCATGCCTTGCCAATGCCGGCGCCGGCGCCGGTCACTACGGCCACCTTGCCTTCAAACCGTCCCATCGTGTCCTCGTGGATTGCGTTGGTCTTTCGCGGCATGCCGCTCGGCCTCGGCCGGAGAAGGCGCAGGGTCGGCGCTGGCGCGCTCGTCATCAGTAGCGTCGCCTTCGATGACCCGAATGGCGGCGACCGGGCACTGGCTGGCCGCGAGCCGCACGTCGGCGTGCAGCGCCTGCGGGATGGTCGTCACGCACACTTCGGCCACGCCGTCCGGTTCGCGCTGGCGAAAGGTGCCCGGCAGCGTCAGCACGCACTGCCCGGTGGTTCCGCACAGATCCTGGTCGACCACGACGCGCATCTCAGCCCCCATTTGCATGCAGCCGCACCCGCAACGCGCGGAATGTCCTAAGGAATGCGGAGGGCTCCCGGGTCGGCTGCTCGGCCAATGCCAGCGTGGGGAAGCGCGCCTGGATCCGCGGCAGGCACTCGGCCAACTGCACCCGGGCGAGTTGCGCACCGAGGCAGAAGTGGATGCCTTGGCCGAAGCTCAGCATGATCTTCCCGTCGGTCGACATGCCAGGACTGGTGCCGTAGAACCGCGCGGGATCGAAGCGATCGGGATCGGCGAAGGCGTCCGGGTCGCGATTGCCGGCCGCGATCAGCACGCGCACGTCCGCGTCCTTCGGGATCACCACGCCGCCCAGCTCGATCTCGCGCCGGGCGATACGCGGAATGGAGCTGAACATGGCGGGCGCGTCGCAGCGCAGGACTTCTTCGACGAATGCCTTCACCCCCACGGCGTCTCCCTGCAACCAGTGCCGCTGTTCGGGATACGCCAGCATCGCCAGGACCGCATGGTCGATGGTCGCAGCAGTGGTGGCGAAACCGCCCAGCAGCATGCCCCATAGCATGCTGATCAACTCCGCATCCGACAACGTGTCGGCATCGTCGTCGTGTGCGCCGACCAGCATCGAGACGATGTCGTGGCAGGGATCGGTGCGCTTGCGCTGTATGAGGTCGCCGAAGTAGGCCTGCACCCTGCCGCTGGCCGCATCCGCCGCGGCGAGCTGGGGATCGCTGGCGTGCGGGCTCAGGCCTTCCAGAATGGCGCCGATGCCGGCGGCGAGCCCGAACATGTCGTCCGGGGGCATGCCGAACAGTTCGGCGAAGACCAGCATGGGCAAGGCCAGCGCGAATTCCCGATGCAGGTCCACCGCCTCCCCGCGCTCCAGCGCGGGCGTCATGCCGTCCAGGCGCGCTGCGACGATGCGCGCGATGCTCGGCCGCAGGTCGTCGATCTGGCGCATGGTGAAATCGCGCGAGATCAGCCGGCGCAGACGCGTATGCGTCGGTGGGTCCTTCATCGCCAGCGTGGACGCCAGCAGATTGAGCGACAGGCTGGTCGCCGCACGCGGAAAATAGCGCGCAAGTTCGCCTGGCGCCGGTCCCCGCAATGCATCGCCCGTGGCCTTGAGCGCCCAACAGATGTCAGCGTGGCGGCTCAACAGAAAGAGGCCCGAGGCCGCGCGATGCACCGGATCGTGCTCGCGCAACCACCGCATGAACGGATACGGGTCGTGGATACACGCTGGCGACGCCAGTTCTGCGAAGGCGTCCCGGCATGCTGCCGTGGTTTGTTGCACGTCCATCTTGGTCACCTGTTGGCTGGCTGATCTGACCGGTGCACGCCAGGCGCCAACAAATTGCGGAGAAGATCGCGATTCCGAGCGGCGTCCGCGCCTCACCAGAGCACCGGAAACTCCTCGAACCCGCCAGTGATGATCTCCTTGCGCAACTTCAGTTCTTCAGGCGCCACGGCCAGGCGCAGCGCGGGAAAGCGCTGGAAGATCGAACCGAACACCACCTTGAGTTCCAGCCTGGCCAACGCCAAGCCGATGCAGTAGTGCGGCCCATAGGAGAACGCCAGGTGCGGCTTTGCGTCGCGTCCGATGTCGAAGATTTCCGGGTCTTTGAAATGGCGGCGATCGAACGACGTCGCCGACAGGCCGACCAGCACCTTGCTCTCCGCGGGAATATGCACGCCCGCGATGATCACGTCGGTCCTCGGGTAACGCATGATGCCGTCCCAGCCCGCGCCCGGCGGGTACATGCGCAGAATTTCTTCCACCGCCTTGTCGACCAAGGATGGATCGCCGACCAGGCGTTCGCGCTGTTGCGGATGGCGGAACATGGCCAGCAGGCCGAATTCGATTTGCGCGAGGGTGCTCTCGTGCCCCGCCACCAGCATGCCCGCCGCCAGGCCGATCGCCTCTTCCTCGTTCGCCCTGCCCTGGTCGACCGCCGCGAGCAGATCCGTCAGCAGGTTGTCGCCCGGATCCTTGCGCTTGTCCCGCATCTTGCCGCGAATGTAGGCGCGCAGTTCTTCCCAGGCCAGGCGCGACGCGCTGCGCGGGCCGCTTTCATGCTGGTGTGTCATCACCTCGTCGGACAGCCCGGCGAAAAAGGCGTGATCCTCGTAGAGCACGCCCATCAGCGCGGTGATGACCATGGCCGGAAGCGGAAAGGAGAGGTGGCGCCGCAGGTCGGCGGGCTGGGGCTGGGCCGCCAGCGTCTCGAACAACTGCGCGGCGATCGCCTCGACCTGCTGGGCGAGCAGCTTCACCCTGCGCTCGCTGAAGGCCGGCGCCACGATCGTGCGTAACCGGGCATGCTCGCTCCCCTCGTGCGAGACCAGCCACCCCGGCGAACCGAGCATCACCGAATCCGGAGTGAATGCCGCCGGTGGCATTCCCGCGGGCCGGAACGCCGCGTCAGACAACACCGCCTTGGCCTCGTCGTAGCCTGTCACCCACCAGCCTTCGTGCCCGGATGGGAAGCGCACGCGGTGGATTGGACCGTTCGCGCTTAGCGCCAACATCTCGGGCGAGGGCTCGATGTGATCGACGCGCCACATCGGCAGCGTCGCCAAGGCTTGTTCGGACATGTTGGCAGTTCACTCTGTCAGCGATGGAGGGCGGAAGGTGACAGGCAGGCGCTGCGAGCAGCGGCTTCACGTGCGCTTGCGTTCCCTTCTGTTCGTCGACGATGATCGGCGGAAGGCGGCCGGACCCTAGGGCCTCAAGTTGGCTTTAACCACCTACCGAATCTTGTAGTAGCCCCACTAAGCTAAACGCCTGGTGGTGCAAGAAAATATGCGGAGAACTTTGTCGCCACGCGCTGCCATACGGAAACCTATGCATCCGCCTATGTTGGTTGGCGACATGCGCGTGTGGTCGGACTCCGAGCGACAGAGCACGGACTTGCAGCGCGAGTTGCTGCTCGCCGCCGGCGTTGATCCGCGTCACCTGTTCGAGGGTCACGCCTCGGGTGCGAAGGATGACCGCACCGGCTTAGCGCGGGCCCTCGAATTCGTCCGGCCCGGCGACGTGCCGGTCGTGTGGAAACTCGACCGGCTCGGCCGCTCGCTGTCGCACCTGCTCGCCATCGTGACTTCGCTCAAGGACAAACGGGTGGCGTTCCGCTCGCTGGCTGAGAACCTGGACACCACGATGCCCCCGGGCGAATTCCTGGTGTGCCCGGCTGATCGCCAACGCAGTCATCTTCTACAGCTCGGGCATCCTGTCGCGGCTACTGACGAACTACGAGGCGAACGTTAACGCCAACGCGCTGGCGCCCATCACCCACATGTTGCCGCCAGCTTGGCGGCACGTCCTGCGAACCGGTTACAGCTTCCAGAGCTACGGCAAGATGATCGACCTAGACACGCTTGTGGCAGCTGGAGTTGGGATGACCGAAATTTCGGCGGTTCAGGCTTAGAATTCTTCAATGCCTGCCGGAATTGGCCTATTGTTTGCGTCGAAATGCGGCAGGACAGATAGGCCAGAACTGCAATGGTAAGGCGCCGAAACATTGTCGCGATTCCCTCGCTGGGATCTCTCGACAAGACCGCTCGGAGAGTCGGACACCAACTCACAGAGGCACTCCGTGAGGCAATATCGAAGGGAGTCTTGAAACCGGGCGAACCGCTGCCGTCCACCCGAGCCCTTGCTGCATCGCTCCAACTTGCGAGAGGTACGGTCATCGAGGCATTTGGTCAGCTACATGCGGAAGGCTATCTCCAGGCGCGCGCCAGAGGCCGGACCATCGTAGCGAACGTCAATGGCGAGAGCGAACTCGTGAGCCCCGCGCAGGCATTCATCGAGCCGCCGCGGATCGGTCCTGTGTTGGCGGAGAACGTCGCCCGTCTTGCAGAGGTCGCGCAAACTCTTCGACCCCAAGGGACGACGCCATTTGCAATCGCTCATCCGGCAGGCGCGGTCGCCCCGGATGACAAGTGGCGCCGCCTTGGTAATCGCGTCCGAGCGCTACGCGTGGCTGCTCCGTCAGGGTACATCGACCCGAAAGGATTGCCAGATTTGCGGATCGCGATTGCCGAGTACGTCCGTAAGGCCCGTGGAGTGAAATGCGAGCCCGGTCAGGTCGTGATCACGGCAGGTACGCAGCAGGGTCTTTTTCTCGCTGCAACCGTTCTTCTTGCGGACGGAGACGCGGTATGGGCAGAAGACCCAGCCTATCCCGGTATTGTCGCGGTCCTCGGAAACTTCAACGTCCAGACCTGTCGGATTCCTGTCGACGAACAGGGCATCGACGTCCACGAAGGTCTCGTCCGACGTCCGAAGGCCCGGGTCGCCTTCGTTACACCATCGCATCAATACCCGCTCGGCATGCCGATGAGCATGGCCAGGCGCACGGCTCTGTTGTCGTGGGCCCGTCAAAACAATGCATGGATTGTCGAGGACGACTACGACAGCGAGCTTCGCTACGCCGGACATCCATTTCCATCCCTGCAGGGACTTGATCCTACACGCGTCATCTATCTCGGGACCATGAGCAAGGTGCTATTTTCCTCGATGCGGATCGGATACGCCATCGTTCCCGTTCCCCTGGTGAATGCGTTCGCGGGCGCCCGTGCTCTTATCGACCGCCATTCTCCGACGGCCGATCAATATGTGCTCGCACAATATATGCGCGAGGGCTATTTCGAAGCTCACATACGGCGCATCCGGGGCGCTTATGCAGAACGGCGCGCAACCCTGATCTCCGCCATCGAGACAGAGCTGCCATCCTGGGCAGCGCTCCAACCAAGCGACCAAGGTATGCACCTGGTGCTCTGGCTTCCTGCCGGCCTCGACGATGTCAAGCTTGCCGACCAAGCACAGAAGGCCGGGCTGGTCGTGCGACCGATCTCGCCCATGTATCAAGATGCGCCTGCTCGCGTCGGTCTCATGCTCGGGTTTGGCGGCTTTTCCGTCCCGGAATTGCAGGCCGCCGCAGTCCGCCTGAAAGGCGTACTTGAGGCATCGGTCCGCGCGAACAGGAAGGCCAAACTGTCCAAGGGCTCACGGATGAAAACTGCCAGATGATAGCGGATGGCCGCTCTCAGGTCTCATTCGCGGCGATCGGCGCTCGCCGCGAACTAGAACATTGGATCGCGAGCTCTGTAGCGCGCCGGGAAGAACGCGCACTGATCTCCAGCTTTTGAGTCCAATAGCACAGCTTTCGACATCATCCGTGCTTTCACAGGGCCGCCGATGGGTTTGGCCCGCCATACCCTGCCCCGACGATTGCAGGTGGGTTGTTGTGCCACGATCTTTCCGAGCATGTCGCTCGGTCGCGTAAGAGTCAGGCCTGCTCCGCTTTGACCGCAGCGGCGGCCAGCATTGCATCGCCGATCACATCCTTGCCCTGCGCCTTGAGCGCGTTCCCTGCACTAAGAATGTCCCGGACCTCTTTATTTTGACTGAGCTTCGACTTGCCAACGAGCCGTGTGATCTCGATTTCGATCCCGACGATCATCTTGAGCATCGTATCGATATAATCCTTGGGGCTATCGGTCATCTTCCAAGGATTGGCCTGCTTCGCCTCATGAATGCGCGTCAGTCGCGCGACCATGCCACGGACGTAACGCTCATCGTCGCGGATCGTCGCGCGTCCGTACACATGTGCCACAATATAATTCCAGGATGGAACCTGTTTCTTGAACTCGACCTTGCTCGGATACCAGTTCGGCGCGATGTAGGCGTCCGCGGCGCGGAACACGATCAGCACCTCGTCGCCCGTGGAGATGTCCTGCCAAACGGGATTCGCGCGAGCGACATGTGAATGAAGCACGCCCTGCTGCCCTTCGTTCGCGTGCAACTCGAAAGGCAGGTGATTTGCGTCCAGCCCGCTCTTCCCGTTGGTAAAGAGGATGCCAAGAGGATTTTTGTCGATGAGATCGTGAAGCGCCTCGGGGCGCGACTCGGCGAAATGTGGGGGGACGTACATGCTAGCTCCTTGGCCATTGATGAATGCCGCGCACGCTGCTCACAGCATCAACGGGTTTTCGTTCAGACCTCGGTCATCTGGAATTCACTCTTGTCTGCGCCGCAATCGGGGCAGATCCACTCGTCGGGAACGTCTTCCCAGCGAGTGCCCGGCGGGATGCCCTGGTCCGGCCATCCCTCCCGCTCCTTGTAAACTACCCCGCACAGCGCGCACATCCAGGTCTTGTAAACCGGTGCGTCGAGCGCTGTTTCGGAGTGCAGGCGAGCGCTTTCATTGCCCATAACGGTTCCCCATGCTGTGGAGCATTCATGAGCCGATGTAGACCCCAACTGGTTCATCCGATAGTGCCAGTCTGCGGCATTCTTGCTGTACCAGATTGACGTCCCTTGGTTTTGGTCACGGGGTCAACCCGGCAGCAGGAAGATCTCTCAGAGAAGAAGTGCATTCGTCTTTGAGCAGCCGAAACTGCTCGCGCAAATGAGCCAGAATCGGTCCAGCGGCCGACCGACGGCGTTAGAACTGGCTTTGCAGCGAGCCACACGGCCGCTGCGGTCCTGAGCTTTCAGCAATTTGCGCTCAGGCCTGAAACGGGTCTAGCCATCATGCACGAAGATTGGCGCCACGAACGCCAGTTGAAACGATGATGGGGTGAGCGATGTTCGACCCGCATACCTTCTTCTTGTTCCTGGCTGCGGCATGCTTGTGGCGGTCATGCCAAGCCCGGGCCTCCTCTATATTGTGGCCGGACGCTTGCTGGCAGAAGTGAAGGGCTCGCATCGAGGGTTGGCCTAGGTACCGGACGGCTTGTCCACGTTTCGGCGCGCCGTCGGTCTGTGTGCCCTTCTTGTCGCAAGCGCGCAGGCGTTCGCCTTCCTGAAGAACGTCGGAGGCATCTGGCTCGGGATCAAGGCGTGGCGCGAGGCACGTATCGTCGATCCGATAGAGGTGCAGACGACAGATACGCTTCGGCTTTTCGCTCAACCCAAGTTATCATCCTTCCTCGTGCCCGAAAAGAGCAGTGCAGCCGCAAGGGTGAGAGATGCCGGCAGCGCTCTCCCGCGGGATCTTGAACATGCGGCATCATCCAGCCGATCCTGAACACCGTCAGGTCTTCATCGCGAGCGGCGTCCATTTCTCGCGCATTGGGAGAAGGCGTGACATCGCTGGGATTGCCGGTAGTGTTTCGACAAGCGCATCGCCGCGATGCTTAGAGCTGCGTCCCAGGAATTCAAACCATGTTGCTCCTTAACCATCGCACTGACCACCGGGCGCCTTTGGACGGTGCGGATGCCAACATGCTGGGTTGCGAAGCTGCGCGCGAGGTGGAGCGGTTTCTTAGACATCGCAATGGCCACAACGAAACACCGCTTATTTCTTTGCCGGGTCTCGCCAATGAGATTGGCGTGGGCTCGATCCAAGTCAAGGACGAGGGTCAGCGGCTCGGCCTTGGCAGTTTCAAGGCTTTGGGCGGCTCCTATGCCGTGATCCGGCTCGTCTTAGAGGCAGCAACTCGGCGCCTCGGCAGGGATGTTGACTTGCCGGAGCTTCACGCACCTGTGGTGCAGGCCGTAGCACGGGGAATGACGGTATCTTGCGCCACAGATGGCAATCACGGCAGGTCCGTAGCGCAGGGCGCCCAGCTGGTGGGGGCCAACTGTGCTATATTCATTCACTCGGGAGTCAGCGATCAGCGTAGCGCAGCAATCGCCCGATATGGCGCGCAGATGATCCGCGTCAACGGCAACTATGATGACTCCGTTGCCGAAGCATCCCGAGTCGCCGCAGGGAACGGCTGGATCATGGTGTCCGACACGTCCTGGCCGGGTTACGAGCGTATCCCTGGGTTGGTAATGCAGGGATATACCGCGCTCCTGAGTGAAGCACTACGACAGTTGCCCGAACCTCCGACCCACGTCTTTGTCCAGGCAGGAGTCGGTGGACTGGCCGCGGCGGTCGCCGGACATTTTTCGGTGTTGTTAAGTGATAAGCGCCCGTTCTTCACGGTTGTCGATCCATCGCGCGCAGCGTGCCTTTTTGAAAGCGCTCGAGCCGGGCATCGCATCAAGGTAGCTCATGGGCAGCCGACAGTGATGGCGATGCTCGAATGCTACGAACCTTCACTCGTCGCTTGGCGGATCCTTTCGCGCGCAGCCGACGCTTTTATGATTGTCGATGAAGAGGACGCCATCGGGGTCATGAACCGTTTGGCCAATCCCGGGGCCGGTGATCCAGCTGTCGTTGCAGGCGAAAGCGGCGGGGTTGGTCTGGCGGGGTTGCTGAAAGTTGCTGCCGATTCGACCTTGCGCGGTCAGATTGGCCTTGGACCTGACGCACGGGTCTTTCTCATCAATACCGAGGGTGCGACAGATCCTGGCGTTTACGAACAGCTCGTGGGTCGGTCTCCATCGCAAGTGGCCAGGAGAAATCTTGGAGTCTAGACGCTCATGATCCGCGGCCCGTTCGGTGAACTCGTGACGGGGGACGAAAACCCAATAGAAGGCCAAGAACGAAGGCATCCAGCGATTGATCCTACGCTTGAAATCCGCCGCATTATTTCTGCCCGTAACCAAGACCCGACGCACGTTTTCGGCACAAAAGCACTGGCTTTGACGTCTTGCCGCAAGAGCAAACGCTATGATTTTGGCACTTTGCAATCCAACCGCGTTCGTCTCATGGCATGATACAACAGCTTCACTTTCTTGTTGATCCGGCACACCTACTATGAGCCGTTTCATGATTGCGTTACGGCTTTCCGAGTAACCCGTCGACATGCGTGGACTCCTCATCCTTCTCACGGCTTTCGTGATCATGTTGGCGGCCCGCGGCCAGCACCAAAGTGCTTTCATGCCGCACCCGACCACGCCCATGCCCCCCGTCAACGTACCCTAACGTCTGTCGGTAAGAAAAAGCCTCCTGATCCTCCTCAGAATGACTGTGCCCATCTTTACCGCTGCCTTTGGGGCTGCGAGAGCACTTATCGCTGGCATTTCGTCGGTATCGAGATCGAGCTTTCGACTTATAACGCTCGTAAGCGACTGGAAGGACAACAGCTGGCGCGCTACTACATGGTGCAAAGCCTACGGCTAGCCATCCAGCACCGAAACAAGCTCAAGATCCAAAGACGAAAGGTTGCGCGCTAAAGCTCGTTTTCCATCTTGCCGCTGACGTGAGCAGCGGTTGCTTGCGAGCGAACGCAGGCAGATCAGGAGCGGCAACAAGGGACTGCTAGGCTGACTTCGGCGCATTCTTCAGATAGACGATAGCTCGACGTCCCGCAGACGTCAGCTCTCCCAGAGTGGTCTTTCCTGCCCGCACCGCTTGGATCAGATGCTCGGCGACGTACCGACGGCTTTCGTGATCGCCGCCATTTGGCAGCTCCACACACACCTGGTCCAAGACCAGGCCCATATTCGCTTGAACTTCTCGCGTAAATTCGCCCACGCTCCAGCTCTCCTTTCGAGAATGCGACAAGGCTAGTGCCGCTTTTGCAGTCGGTACAGCGCAGATTTGTCGAGCGGTTAAAGCCTCTTCGCGTGCAGAAGTAAATTCATGGTTTGACGCGGCTCGGTATCTCCGCAATTGACGCGCGAGGCGCTTGGGTTCGAATCGCTGTTGGGAGAAGACGGAATCGTCGCGCACGGCTCGAATTTTCCACGCTCTCGGCAGCCGCATGCCCGACGGCCGGCCGAGCCTCACCTGTTGTGGCGGGCACAATGGTCCTCAGATGGGCGGCCACGGTCCTCTGGCTCGCCGCGTCAAGAGGCGGAAAGCTTTCGCGCGGGTCCGGAGAGAAGGCGATCGGCGGGAGCCGTAGGAGCCCACTTCGTAGGCCGCTCAGTATGTCGCCGGAATTTAGCTAGCCTGAAGCGCTCGATAACGGGCTACGCTTGAAAGCGTAGCCGCGGTCTCGACCGCTGAACTGGAGCGGTGTTACGCGAGCCGCGCGCCAAGTTCTCCAGTAACGCTATGCGACCAAACCGCTCAATCACTGCATCAGCCAGTGGATGCACCCAGCCACCTTATTCACGACGGGTGCCCTTGCATGTCGAAGAATGCCGCCGAACGCGAGCTGCGGGATCTCCCCCGAGTAAGAAGGAATTTGGACCTTCGCCAGCTCCGATGCGGGCGGCCGGCGTGCGGCTGCGATCTCTTCCCAGCAAGGTCGACGACATTGATCCCGCAACTTGCCTTGCCGACGTTCTGCCTCACCTGCCGGGTCAACCTGCCAATTGCATTCACGAAGCGGTCTTTGAATTGGCAGCCTCAGAGCGCCGCTCGCGCCGCTTAAGCTCGATCAGTCTTCCGCCAACTCCCCCAGGTGAACGCGAGCGGGCATTTCGCCCAAACGAGGCGAAAGGGCCGGCTCGGCGGAGCACAACCAGGACCCACAAAGCGAGGACAACCAGAGGTGATACCGCGGGCAGCGTGCCGAATATCGCGATCCGCTGGCGAAGGGCGACGTTCGCGCAATCTTGGAAACAACCACAAGAGTAAGGTAACGCCCCTGAACTTACCCAGAGAACTGGTCTCCACAACGTTGTTGTCCTAAGCGGATCTGCACGATCTCGATACTGTTGAACGTGGCTCGAGACTAGTCTGGAATCTGCACCGGCAGCGCGGAATAACCGTGGACAAAATTGGATTGAACTCGCTCCGGTTCGCCGACCACCTTTACCTCCATTGATCGATTCAGCATCTCCTCCCAAAGGATTTTCAGCTGCAGCTCCGCAAGATGCCTTCCCACGCAACGATGAATCCCAAACCCAAAAGAGAGATGTTTCCGTACATTTCCACGATCAATGATGAAGCTGTTGGGGCTCGAAATGACCTCGTCGTCTCGGTTGCCAGAGATGTACCACATCACAACTTTATCGCCTCGCCTGATTTCCTTGTGGCCTATCGTGAAATCGTCGACAGCGGTCCGCCGCATGTGCGCAATAGGCGTTTGGTATCGTATGATCTCGGATACCGCTCCCGGCACGAGCGAAACATCATCGCGGAGTTTTCGCATTTCGGACGGATTTTGGCTCATGAACAAGACGCCACCGGTAATCGCGTTGCGCGTAGTATCGTTACCTCCAACAATCAGCAGAATGAGGTTGCCCAGGAACTCACGCGGCGCCATGTTTCGGGTCGCCGGTGAATGCGCCATCATCGAGATTAGGTCAGCGCGCGGCTCCGAATTCACCCGTTCGCTCCAAAGCCGTGTGAAATAGTCCAGGCACTCCGACAGCACCACGTTTCGCTTTTCCCAGCTGTCGATCTGGTCGTCCATTCGTGGGGTCAAGGCAGCTACGTCCGACCAGTAGGTCAGCAGCCGTCGATCCTGAAATGGAAAATCGAACAGCGTGGCCAGCATTTGGGTCGTCAACTCGATCGAGACCCTGTCGACCCAGTTGAAGGTATCATTGCGTGGCAAACCTTCCAAGATCTTCTGGACCCGCGAGCGGATCAAGCCTTCAAGCTTCGCCAGGTTCTCCGATGCCGCTATCGGACTGATAGTCTTACGCTGCTGAGCATGGAGAGGAGGACTCATTTTTATGAAACTCGGAGTCCAATACTTCTCCGGCGGGTCGACGATTGTGACGCTTCGCTCTGATGAGAATATTTTATGATTAGAGTCCACGGCTATGATGTCGCGGTATTTTGTTATCGACCAATATGGTCCGTATGGGCTCTCTTCGCAATAATGGACGGGATCTTCCCTTCGCAGCCGCTCGAAACAGGGCCAAATGGTATCATCCTCAAAGCGCTTGGGCTCGCTTACATCAAGGCTGCTCAGCGGAATATCAGCCCTCTCGCAAGCGTTCTCGGCCGATAAGGCTGTCATGGTTGTCTCGTGGACATTGGCATGCAATTTTGCTTCCTCAGCTGAGTGCGCTGTTTAGACTTCGCTTGGAAGCTCGGGCGAAACACAACGAGCTTGGGCGGTGCACTGACTTGTGTGACGCATGTCCATGGCTCGGGTTACCGAGGGCTCCGAAATCTGACATCATCTTACCGGCGGAAGGTTAGGCGGGCATTTGGTTCGGCCCTGGCGAAGAATAATGGAAAGGCGGGCGAAGCTCCCCTATCAGGATTGGGAGGCGCGAGAACGCGACTATATGCGGTACTCAACATCAGGACGCAAGCACTCGCAGCTACGGCACCTAGCCGCCTATCCTCAGTATCCCGGGCAGGCGCGCCCCTTTGCCACTCGGCTACTTACATCGCGCGAGCAGATGGACCCCCTAACACGATAGAGACTAAGAAGAGTCGCGGGCCGCCAAGCCCTCGCTTTTTCCTCCGCCGGCGATGCCGCGCTTTCCGAGAACGAGTGAGCAAGCAAGGAGGAGCAACACCAACACCAGAGCAAACCGGTTGTGGTGCCCGAGCACGACGAGGACTAGACTAACCTGACGTCGCAACTGGCAATATAAAGTATGTTCCATGCGCTGGAATAGAAGAGAATTGGCAGAGCTGAAAAAGCTCTGGGCCGAGGGACAAAGTGCCGCGCAGATCGCGCGTCATCTTGAGTGCAGTCGCAACGCAGTTTGCGGCACGCTAACTCGGTTGCGCCTCACTCGAGGTCACAAGCCACCAACAGCAAAACCCAAGATTAGAGCCGCTCCCAAGCGAGGGCTGACGTCGACGGCGGCCGGTCGCGATGGCGGCGGAAAGAAGCTGTCGCAAAAGACGCTAGAAAACCGGCCTCTCGAAATGAGCAAGCGACAGCTTTACGCGATGCTAGCTGAGGCGGTCAGGAATACCGCATAGAGCTATCAGGCGCCGCGATCTCCCGCCAACAGCCGTGGTAGCGCCCGACGATCGACAATACGCTGTGAGAGATCTCCGCCGAGCAATGGACCCACGCATGAGCGGATTTCTCGCCCCGCGGGACTCACGAACGAGGCCCTCCGGCCATCCCGGGATTGGCGGCGTCCGACTACGTACCGGGACGCACCCCAAAGGCGGCACAAGATTCCTGGAACGATCGGGAATACGCCACCCAAATGTCAACTACCAACCTTGTCAGTTGATTGAGATTACAGGGTACGTAACAATCTTAGTCAATGAACCTCGCACGAGTCAGGTCGTGAAGCAGTTCGAGGTCTAGCAGCATCAACGGCCCTGGTGGATATCTCGTTGGCAACCACTACAGATTACCGAAGCGGAGTTGAATCTGGGGTTCCGTCGCGGCGAGTATCGCGCCTGCAGCAATTGTACTCTCCGTTCGAGAGGAACGGCTCGCGAACCGACAGCGTGTTTCGCCGGCAGATTGGCCCTTGCGCAAACTCGCCTAGCGGCAATCCGGATTGGTATCGGCAAGCGAGGCAATGTAAACGGATCTTGCAACCACAAACTTCGTAAACACGGGATAGAACGGTTGCAGACCTCAATGCTAGAAAAGTATTGCGATGCTCGCCTTCCTTGGTACACCATCTATCCAACCGTAGCCCAATTCTCCACAGCGGTCGGCGCCGAAGCCTCTGAGAACTGGCTGCAGCGCCTGCCGGTCAATGATTCGGTGTCGCTCTATTTCCACATTCCGTTCTGTCGATCGATTTGTTGGTATTGCGGCTTCGCTCGAAGCATCACTCGCCGGGATTCACCCATCCTCGAATTTTTGGCGGTTCTTCGTAAGGAGATCGATTTGGTCGCGGCGCACGTGCCGCAACTTCTCCCCGTGAGCGACGTGCACTTCGGCGGTGGAACGCCGACCCTCATCGAGCCGGCGGAGTTTCGGCGATTGATGGAACTTCTGCGCCATCGGTTTGCGGTTTCGAAAACGGCCGCCATCGCTGTTGAGATCGACCCGCGCACGTTCACGCGCGCCACATCCGAAGGGTTAGCGGCTGCCGGCGTGAACCGCGCAAGCCTCGGCGTCCAGAGCTTCGATCCAATCGTTCAAAAGGCCATCAACCGGGTCCAGAGTGAGGCACAAACGGCGCGCGCTGTCGAAACGCTGCGGCAGCATGGAATATTCCGCATCAACTTTGATCTCATCTACGGTCTGCCAAATCAGACGGTGCAGTCCTGCGTTCAGACCGCGACTACGGCGGTGGCGATGCGACCAGACCGGCTTGCGGTATTCGGCTATGCGCACGTTCCTTCCTTCAAGAAGAATCAGCGCCTGATCGACGAGGCAGCGCTGCCAAACAGCGCTGCCCGTGCAGAACAAGCCGCGGCGATGGCCAATACACTGATTGCAGCGGGCTACCGCCAAATCGGGCTCGATCATTTCGCTTTGCCGGGCGATGAGCTCGTGCTGGCGCAGAAAGCCCGTCGCCTGCGGCGAAACTCACTCGGTTACTCGGCCGACACCTGCAATAAAGTGATCGGCTTCGGACCGTCGGCGATCGGCCGGCTTGGCGAGGGTTACGTCCAGAACGAAGTTACGGCGGGTTCCTACAGCAGCCAAATCAAGGCCGGCCGTCTGGCGACGTCGAAGGGCTACTGTCTCAGTCTTGAAGACCGCGTCCGGGCCGCGATCATTGAGCGGCTAATGTGCGATTTCGAGGTCGACGTGCCGGCAATTTGCGTCGCTCATGGATTTGACCCGGTCGCTTTCCTCGGCTCAGGCGAACGCTTGGCGATGCTCGCTGAGGATGGAATCGTGCAAATGGAAAAGGGATGTATCCGCGTGAGGCCGCAGCATCGTTTTCTAACTCGCGCTGTGGCAGCCGCATTCGATGCTTATCTTGGCACACCGCTCTGTTGACGCCAGCCAAGGGGCGATGACTGAAAAAAATGCATTACGTTCCGTTGTACGCCCACAAAGCCTGACGAACGCGTTTCGCTCAGCTGATACACTCCCAAACAGCTCCAAATGGGTAAGACGCGCCGTGTGCGGCGAGAGCCGCCCTGGACCGAGCCGCGAAGACAAGCTGGACGTATTGCTGCCGGAAATTGGACGCCCCACAGCAACGCTCTTCGCTCAAGCAGCATGACCACACACCCCGGCAAGGTTCATCACATCACCGCCATGATCCTTGTAGTGGCGGCCCCCGACGGGACGACGACTGGCTGCAGGAGGTCCCAACGAAATGGAATCGAGGAGGGATCGTCAGGGGCCCAGGGCGTCGGAGAAGGTGGCATCTCGCCGGTCAGCGACTTCGGCATCGAAAACCTGATCGAACTCGTGCGGATGTACAAAGAGATCTGACCTGGCGCAAGCGCTGGCAGCCGAAATGTTGCAATCAAGCCGCGGTCTACGCCGATGCGTGCTCACACCAATACGCAGCGATTCGTCGTGGTGACGCGACGGCTCAGTTGATGTGCACGGTCGCCGCTCGACCGGATCGACAGCGGCGGCGGCGTGCAATCCAGAGCAGCACCTGAGACCCTCGCGCGACTTGGATCGAAGCGACGACTTCCCGAATTGTACCGTCACCGCTGCCATACCGGTCGTCCGTGAACGCCGAAGCCGTCTCGCGCCGAGCGACACAATTGGTGCGCTTCGCGCACCGACAGCCGACCTCCCCCCGTCAACTACCAAACCTAGCGATTGATCGAGACGACGGACACATGCCAGTCAGTACCGGTGAAACTTGCTCGGACCACATCAGGAAGAATTCGCATGCAATATAAATCTCGTAGATCCGATGGAGCTGATGGATGTTCAGTCTCGTCGTCCGCAGGTATCAGAACGCCTGCAATCGCGCTCTCAGTCTGCCGATGAGGGCCAATCAAGTCCTGGTTGCGAGCAAGCTGACGGACCTCAAAAATGGAGGTCCCTTCTGCGTGTCAGAGCTTCATCCGAAACCGATGTGCGAGCGGCGTTTCTTGGATCCGGCGTTTTGTTCTGCGAGCCCGCCATTGGCGCTGCTCTCTGTTCAAGTCCATTGCTTTCCTTTTGGCAGCGGATTTGTCGCAAGGTCGCTGGGCTGCGTGCATTGGCCGCCAATCTCTTGCTAGGGAACGCTCACACCAAGCAGGCCACTCTCCATGTCGACGCCGTGCCGCAGATGCCTGCATTCGATTAGCGATCGAGCGGCTGGGTCGTTTCGCGCTGAATACCCGCCTGGTTGGCCAAGCTGCGCCGGCAGTGGTGACAGCGCGGAAGGCTGAGCGGGTCTTGTTCTCATAAAGACGCCGCCTGGTGTCAAGCGCCACCCAGACCGCCTTGGAGAGCAAGGATTCGGAGCCGCTCTAGGCGCTGAGGTGGAAGTACCACTTTATTCGAATCAATCAGCGCGGAACCACCATGCATTGTTGCGTTATAACTCCTGTATCTATTCGGGCATACCCGGCTGGCGTAGTTGCTCTCATCTCACGAGCACCTGCGAAGCCACGAGGGCGTTTTGTCCTTTCCGTGATAGCTAGTCTCGCCGGCAGTTCGGCGGCGGAAACTGCCGAGATCTCTGGGCCAAGAAGCCACAGCCCCGATGAGCTCGTTGAGGCAAAAAGCCGACCAATTTCGGATCGGGCCGTGACATTCCGAAGCGGCCGCCCCAGGGGAGCAGGACGCCTTTCTCGGAGCTTCCTGTCAAAAACAGCTACGTCCACCACAAAGCGCGACAGTGCCCTCGACACTGCCAAGAGCAGAATTCAAAAGCAGACCGATCCATTCGCGAAATTCGATAACCTCCGTGAAAAAGGTGGCGCGTTCACTGCTCCCGGTGCTGCGGACACGATAGATCAGGACGCAGCTTCTGTCAGATCCGAGCTTTCGGATCTCGGTATTGGATTTTCTGGCTGGACCCTAAACACGTTTGTCAACAATGAACTCGGCAATGCCGCCAGAAGCACAATCGCCAGTCAGCAGTACGTCGGCCAGAATCCGACATTTAGTACGGTCAACTCGATGATCGTAACCTATGACCTCGCTCGGTTCGGCATTCCCGATGGTCAGATCGTGCTCGGAGCTGAGCATCAATACTGGACATGGAAGAGCGCCGGGCCAGACCGACTGGGACTCAATGCAGTTTCTTACTATCAAACCTTCTTCGACAGGAAGATCGAGCTCAAAGTGGGTTATCTCAGGAACCAACATGAGTTTGCGGGCGCCGGCGACAAGGTGTTTGGACCCTCGTCGAAAATGCTCTTCCAAGCAGGCATGAGCAACAATTGGGCGCCAACGCCCGCTCTTAATCTGAAGTACAATTTTGATCATCGCTTATATAACAAGTTCTCAATCCAGCGCTCGCTCAGTCCAGCCGGCCAATATGCGCATGTAAGCGAGAATCCCATTGGCCTGAACTGGAGCACGCGCGACGCAGGCATTCTTTTGCTTGATGAACTTTCGTATAGGAGCAAGCCTACTCCGGGTGTGCTGGAGACGTGGCTGCGCGCTGGCGCGGGCTTCAACAACAGCAGCTACACGGACCTAGAACACCCCACGCAAGCAACAGCCAAGGCGAACAGCGTCTACTATGTAGCTGCTGACAGGCAATTCTGGCAGTCTGCCGGCCACGGCTCGGCATCTCGCGGAATCTATGGCGGGTTCTCTGCGATGTACGCCCCGCCTGACCTGAATAGGGCCAGTCAGTACTACGAGCTTCGCCTGTATGCGAAAGGCCTGTTTGACAGCCGGCCCACTGATCAGATGAGTGTTGTTATCAACAACACCATCTGGAGCCACTTCGCAGTGGACGCTGCGCTGGCGAAAGAGCAGCTGGCGCACCGCGACAGCACGGCAATTTCCGGGCTGTATACGGCCCATCTGGCGCCCGGGATATATACGACAGTAGGACTGACGTACATCAATCACCCGACAAGCATTACCTACACGCCACAAACGGGACACGCCCTGAACATACTGGTATCTACGTCGGTGTTTTTTTAAGGCTTCAAGTCTGCGCATGAATTCACCAGCATCCGGTCGAGATCACAATGGGCCTTTTCAACGGCTCGGACCCACTTATCACGGCGATTTTGGTAACCGCGGTGCTCCTGACGCGAGGCGGGTACGATCGTATTGCGCAAGATCTATGTGCTCCGCCGCAGAATGATCCGGATGCTAATTTGTCCAATCAAGTGCTACCCTTGCGGCAGCGACATTGCTTTTCGATCCCTGCTCGCGCTCGTCGGACTCGCCTCCGAGCTCGTACTCCGCCATGACAGGCACAAATCGCGCTCGGAGCTTAGTTCCTTCGCGAAGAGGCGTGGCAAGCGAAACCGCGACACAGATGGCCAACGTACCCAACTAAGGCAAATCGCTCTACTTCTGTCCGACGGTCGTCGCGCCGGCCAAAGGGCGGCGCATCGGCGGAAACGCTCCCAGGCAAATCAACCGGACGCGGCCGGATGACTTAAGCCCAGTCGGTGGTGAGTCGTTTTCGCCCGGTCGAGATGAGCTTAGCATCTAGTTCAGCAAGGAGGTCGCCTGCCGAGCTCGCGGCGCGTTTGCCGTCCCAACCACTTCCGCGTGGAGTTGGCGTGAACTCCTCTTGGCGACATCTATTCGCGCGAACAAGTGAAAAAAGTAGTGAATCGCCGCTGAATTTGCCAAAACCTGCTAGGCTACCTTAGTGAACGGGTGCTTCGTCGTCTTGAGGCGCGTTACACTGCATCGACCGTCGACGCTGACGGGCGCGTCACCATCGATTGTGGCACGATGAACGACGCGATGCTGGTCATCGTAGTCGTTGACCGCATAATGCTGCGTTGCGCGGTTATCCCAAATCGCGACATCGCCTTCTTTCCAGCTCCACCGGACGGTATTTTCGGGCGCCGTGATATGGGACTGGAATAGATCAAACAACTTTTGGCCGTCGCGTTTTGGGAGATCGATAAACCTTTGCACCAGATCGCCCAGCACCAGCGCGCGCTCGCCGGTCTCAGGATGCACGCGGACTACCGGGTGCTCGGTCTCATAGATCGTGTTGGTAAAGACCTCATCAAAATGCTTCTGGTCGATTTCGCGAACACGGCAGGACCCGGCGTAGTCGAAGGCGTTGCTGTGAACGGTCCAGAGTTCATCGGCAAGCCGTTGGAGCGGCCGCGGCAGATCCAGGTAGGCGGCCACAGCGTTCGACCAAATCGTATCGCCACCGGACGATGGGATCACAACGGCTCGCAGCACCGCAAGTTTGGGATACGCCGCGAGAAAGGTTCCATCGGCGTGCCATACATCCGCCCTGCTACCCCCGCGCGCGGAATCAAGCTCGATGATCGAGGTCGTTCCATTGATCGTACCGAGTATCGGATGCGGCACCAGCTTTCCCAAACAGGCAGCAAACCGCTCCTGCTCCGCGTCATCAAGATGCCCCTGATCGCGGAAGAATATCACCTTGTGTTCGAGCAGCAAGCTGTTGATCGCAGCGACGGTTTTGCTCGGCAAATCACCCGAGAGTTTGATATTTCTGATTTCAGCACCGATGCGCGCCGCGCGCTTGACGACGTCGGTCGGTGGAATGACACTCTCGCTTGAAGCTATTTCATTCATTGCGAATTTTTCCAGGTTTTGCGGATTCTTTAAGCGGACGAGGGCGCGTGTCACTCGATTTCGAAGGCGAAGCTCGCGCTACCGGTGCTCTCGAGCAAGCACCATGCCAGACGGAAAACGGAGCTGTGAACGTCCGTCAGGTAGTGGATCGGATGATAATTCGAACAGTTTGCCAGGAACGCGATGCCGCCTCCCATCCTTTTCAACCCGACCCCGCCAAAAACCCGACATAACAATCTGAGACGAGCGCCTGGGCTGGCGGCGAAAGGCATAGCGCGCACAATCAACAGGAATTCTAACGCTCGGCACCCGAAGAGAAGGGCCATACCGTCCTCGTGCAAGGTCCGGCACGCGTGTCGTTCTCGTCCAGTATGCGCCTTTTGGCCAACTGTTTGCGGCAATCGGCCCAGTCTCGAGCCGCGTCTGCGAACGAGCTATCACCGGCTCTCAAGGTGTCCGGGACCTGCCCTGGCCGTGATCACTGCCGGAACATCATCCGCCGGAAATGGAAGAGGAATAGATGACTTTGGAAGAGCTCCAAACGATTGAATTACGGCTTCATCCAGGCGAAAGCCATTGATCCGCGGCACGGGGATCGCGATGTTCTCGATGCACCGACGTCCGAGCACGCTGAAGCAGATGCTCTGCACGGTCCCGCTGCCTTTGCTTAACAAGCCAAAGATATGTCCACTACCAGTCTTTATAGGTGTTTCAATGTTGTCAAAGTAATTACCCTCGACAAGTGCTTGCACAGATGATCCAGCATCCACTGCATGGAAAAATCCGCCGCTCTGTTGCGCATTCGTGTTGTGGAAGTAATTATTAACGAGATGAATAATGGCCTGCGCACCGTCAATGTGCGGCGCCCGGCCCGAGATCTCATGGAAATAGTTATTTGCGATGGTGATCGTCTGCGGGACACCAAGAAACAGGAGATTCCAATAGTGCTCTCCGTTACAATAGGAGGAATAGGTATCGCTGCCATCGAAGTCGTTCCAGGAAATCGTAATATTCGTCGTCGGGCCAAAGCCGCCGGCAATCATCTGCCGCCCGAGGTTATGAAACCGGTTGTGGTCGATCCAAACCAGGTCGGCTCGTGCAATTGCAATAGCATCGCCGGCAAATATCACGCCGCTGTTGATATCACTGATAGTCAGGTTGCGAATAATGACGTTGCTGACCCCATTCAGGCGCAGCCCCTTCCCTTTCATTGTAGCGTTCGGGCCAACACCGATTACTGTCTTGTTTGAGCCGACTTCGAGCGGACGCTTTCCAGCCCTATCGAAGCCGACCAACATCTTCTCCTTCCCATCGCAATGCGCGTCGTTGCCATCGATAAGAAGAAGGGATTCACGTTTGTAAGGTGCCGAACAAGCATGGCCATATTGGCAACCCTGCCCTTCGCCTCGCCCTTCCGTACCAGTAAAGTCTATAGTTCCTATTACCTGGATCTCACGCGGAGTATTGTCACTGCAGTACCCCAAGCTGTAGGAACGACACAGCTCATACGTCAGATCTTTGGTTGATCTGACCTGAACTATCTCGCCTCCAAGGCCGCCCGTAGCTCCGACGCCAAAGCCGTTGAGGGCTTGCAATCGCACATTGTTCGGTCCGAGCACGGACGAGACCCCGAGGACGACAGCAAGTCCGCCGAGCACGCGTAACGAACGCTTGATGTGCTTCATCGTGTCGTTCATAGGCACATGCTCTCTCTGTTACTCGGAAATCCGCGAGGACCGGGGCTCTCGATCTCAAATGCTGAACTGGAACAGGCCATCAGCATGCGGCGTTAACGCCATCAGATCGTCCTCAACAAGGCAGCATCGAATTATCGGAGCCATGCTACACGACAGCCGAAGTGTGCGGTCGCAGGCTTCCTACCAGCTGCGTGGATCTGGGTAGCCATTGGACAATTACAGCCGATGAAAGCAGCGGTCGATGCTTAGAGAGCCCCGTCAGAATCAAAGCAGGACTCCCACAGCTCACCGTAAGGCGCCGTCAGCATCGCAACAAGATGCGACCGCCGATCGAGCGTTGATACAGAGGATAAACGTCCACGCTTAGCGTCCCAGAGCTGTCTCAGATCGAGCACTGTCTGGTGCCGGCCAGACGCATTGTTTAGGCGCGTTCGGCAGCCATTCTGAAACGGTTTTTTCCCGCAGTTCAACACAGATCCCCCTGACACGAAGCTTTGAGATATCCTGGGCGAAAGAACGTGTGAGATGCCGAAAAGCTCTAACGTCCGTTTGGTCACATAAGATTGGCAACTCGAGAATACTGAAGGCGGCAACACGTTGGCCGGGGCGAATGGGCCGTCAGTGAAGTTTCGCTGAACCGGCGGGAGGCTCTCGGCACTTTCCACCAGCTCCAGAACGCGTTGGCATCTATAGGTTGGCGAGATCTGCCCCGGTGTATCCCACGCCCGTGCCGGACACACACGAGGAATGCCTCCTATGGATTTGATGACAGGCAATCATCACGAATAGGTACGATCTTCTTTGTTTTTTGATGTGTCCAGTCCGGGGGCGGATCTAGCACAGCCGCTCACAACGAACCTCCCAGTCGCGGTGCGGCGAGGTGATGCGGCACTGCTCAGCCGCAATTCTGGTCATCCACTCATAGCCTTCAGGTGAAGCTGCTCATGTACTACACTCATCGCTGCGAAAAGCCGAATTCGTCTGCAAGCGCCCGTGGAAAGCAACGGCCGAGCAGCTTGCAAAGCCGCTCTTCGATCTGCACCTCTGATCACCATAGGTTAGCGGTCCCTTAGGGGCAGGGGCCTCCGAGAAATGACACCACCCACCAAAACTGGCGGTTTATGTGATCCCGCATGAGGCGTACTCCAGTTTAAATCGTGTGTCGCCCGGCCTTCGGCCGGG
This sequence comes from Bradyrhizobium sp. Kon10, assembly GCF_055807395.1. Classification (NCBI taxonomy): domain Bacteria; kingdom Pseudomonadati; phylum Pseudomonadota; class Alphaproteobacteria; order Hyphomicrobiales; family Nitrobacteraceae; genus Bradyrhizobium; species Bradyrhizobium sp. Kon10. Next base: position 31,975 of record NZ_JBVVOZ010000034.1, read on the forward strand.
CTGCCGGGGAGCCTCGCTAATGTACACGCCGCCCTCCTTCCAAGTTCTCGATATCGCCGACCTTCATCGGTCGATGCGTGAGGCCCGCTCGGCGACACTGATCACCGCCACTCAGGAAGGGATTGTTGGAACGATGCTGCCCGTAGTACTCGACGAGCGCGAAGGTTGCATGGGCACGATTTATGCGCACCTGGCGCGTGCGAATCCGCAGTGGAAGCTGGCACGGACTGGCGAAGCGATGGCTATTTTCACTGGGCCGCAAGCCTATATTAGCCCTTCCTGGTACGTGACGAAGCAGGAGAGAGGCGAGGCCGTACCGACCTGGAACTATGTTGCGGTGCATGCCTACGGGCCGGTCGACTTCTTCGATGATGCCGATCGACTGCTGGAGGTGGTCACGCGATTGACCGATGCGCATGAGGACTCGGCGGGCAAGGACCGCTGGACCGTCTCGGACGCCCCTGCCGATTTCATCAAAGCGGAGCTTAAGGGGATTGTTGGTGTACGATTGCAAATTACACGGCTCGACGGCACGCGGAAGATGAGCCAGAATCGCAACGCAGCGGATCGCGCCGGCGTGATTGACGGCTTGTCGAAGAGCGACCGTGACGAATCCCGCCGTATGGCTCACCTCATTCCGAAGGGATAACCAACCGCACGACGGATTGTAAACGACCTCGACTTAGACTTCCTCCATTTCCTCGATGACCATTGACGTCATTCTCGCGAACACTCCGTCTGCTGCTTTCGTCCGATTCCGCTTGACGGCCTGCAAGGCTCACGATGTCTGCAAAGAGCCCTCAAAGCTTGTTGAATCTGGCCACTGCGGTCACATTCAGACCACAATTCGCGACAATCCGCGGTCGCTCCAACACTCCCGAGGGGCAGCAAGAAACGCGAATGTTTCACATTACGAACGTCACGCGCCTGGCTTCTGTCACATTGGCTCCCGGAGCACCCCTGCTCGACATCGAAATCGAGCCTAAGGCGTTCAAGAGACCTGCTGCACCCCATTCACGCCCTCCGTCGCAACGGGCATGCTGAACTGAAAGACCGCCCCGCGAGGATCATTCGGGCCCGCCCACATCCGGCCCCCATGCGCCTCAATAATAGAATGGCAAATGGCCAGTCCCATGCCCATGCCTTCGGATTTGGTGGTGTAAAAAGCCTCGAAGACGCGGTCTGCGCTGTTTGGATCGAGCCCTGGGCCCGTATCGCGAAAACTGACCAATACGCTATTCGCGCCATCCATCCGGGCACTGATCAGCAATTCGCGGTCGCCTTCCTTGATTACGCTCATGGCCTCGATGGCGTTCGTGATCAGATTGAGGATCACCTGCCGCACCTGAACGCGATCCGCTCGAACCAGCGGCAAAGCCTCAGGCCGTTTGGTTTGCACCCACACATCATGTTTTGCAAGTTCCGCGCGGACTAGGGCCAGCACCTCTACGATCAATTCGTCAATTGCAAGAAGCTCCGTTTGCATAGGAGCTTTATTCATAAGAGCGCGGATTCGACGGATCACGCTTCCTGCGCGCATACTGTCACGGACAATCAAACCGAAGGTTTGTCGAACCTCTTCCAGATTTGGCGGTTGAGCACCGAGCCAATTTAGCCCCGCCCCCGCATTACTGCTGATCGCGGCAATCGGCTGGTTGACCTCATGGGCGATCGAGGCGGCCAGCTGTCCCATTGTCGTGATCCGATTGGCGTGTGCAAGGCCCATCAGAGTCTCGCGATACCGCCGTTCGCTTTCACGGGCCTCCGCTTCCGCTCTCTTTCGTTCAGTCAGGTCCAGGACGAAGCCAACACCTTGGTCCTCTCGCGCATCGAACACGGCCAGGCCAATTAGCACCGGCACCCGACTGCCATCCTTCCGAACATACTCTTTCTCGAACTGCTGAACAGTTCCGGTCCTTTTTGCTTCTGTGCTAGCATCCATTGTGCGCTCGTGCCATTCTGGAGGCGTCAGATCGAGACCGTTCACTCGGCCTGCCAGGAGATCTTCTTGGTCGTATCCAACCATCGTGAGGAAGGCTTGATTTGCTTCGATGATCTCGCCCCCTTCCTGAATGATAAAGATTCCGATGATGTTAGCGTCGAGCAAGCGCCGGATTTTCGCCTCTCGTTGCTGAACTTCGCTGTACAACCGGCTGTTTTCGAGCGCTGTTGCAGCTTGAGAGGCAAGCATTTTCTGCATTGACGTTCGGGCAGCCGAGAATATGCGCGGGGCGAGATTATTCTCCAGATAAAGTACGCCGATCAGCTTGCCCTGCGTGATCAGTGGCAGGCAAAGAATAGAACGCGCTTTGCGCTCGCGGATATACGGATCCTCGGCAAATGAAGGCTGGGCGACAGCATCTTCGAGAATGACGTTTTCGCGGACACGTAGCACGAAATGCAGCACGGATTCGGGAAGAGCCATCGGAGTTACGGGCTGTTCATCCACCTTTACATCGAGGGCATCTGCTACCGTTTTGCCTTCCGCTTCGATCCGTGGCTCGCCGCCATGCAGCAGAATCAACAAACCTCGTTCGGCGCCGGCCTGCTCAATGGTAGTCCGCATAAGCTTGTCAATTAGCTTCTGAAGCACAATCTCGCCGGAAATTGCCTGCGACACTTTGATCACCGTCGCCAGATCAAGATGCTCAACCGGAGCTCCGATCGTCATGCCATTCACGGCAAGAGGGGCCTCCTGATGCATGAGATGCGGATGCAGCTCCTCGAGTTGACGCACCTTACCATCCGCTCCCCAACGAAGGTAGCCGCGCCGCGCGTCCTGCAGGTAAACCCGGGAGATTCTGTCAAAACCGCGCGCAGCATAAAAGCGCGCTGCAAGTTCGCAGGCGATTGCCTCGTGGTGGACGAAGCCGTTACGTGCTGCGGTCTGGATTGAATGTTCGTACAGTCGCATTGCGTCTGTATCCCGGCATTCGCGCCTTGCAATTTCAGCGCCGACCAAGGCAGCTCGATTTTCAAAGTTTTCGGGGCAATTCGTCGCCAATATCTGCAGCTGTCTGTAATGGGCATCAATGATATCGCGATGTTGCTGCTGTTGGCTTTCGCCTAGCTTGTCGCAATAACATGAGTGAGACAGCGCACCATAGAAGTGAAACTCCGCGATCAAGGGCTCTGTCGGCATGGTCCATAATTGGGGCTCCGCCTTCGAGCGAGCACCAACAGCCGCAGCGTAATCGCCAGCTAGAAACCGCGCCTGAAGCTTGCGGATCCAGTAGACAGTTTGGCTAGGCGACCGCTCCGGACTTCCGGCCAACGATCGTTCAACGTCCAGCTCGTTAAATTGTTGGTCATCGAAGCATCCGAATGAGCGCGTGAGGCCGCGCATCGTTCTAATGATTGCGAGCTGAGCATCTATGGTATCAGCAGCGAACTGCACCTTTCTGTTCCGTGTCGTGGCAATGCTCTTCTCTATCTCATTCTGCACCTCTCTCAGAGGATCTCCGGCCATGATCATGTTTGACGTTAGATGAACCAAGCTGTACGCCTCATAGATGAGGTCGCCGCTAATGACCGCAGCTTCGTGCGCTCGCCGAATCAACACTCGGCCATCTCTTAAGGGCTTCGTCCACGGGATCACGTTGCATCCAACGGCCAAGTAGACCGGAGCCCGAAAACGAGAGAACTCGCTGCGATCAACCAGGTCGCAAGCAAGACGACCAAATTTATCAGCCGCTTGGTAGTCACCGAAGCGACCGGCCGAGATTCGGCCTAGCCATGCGTAATGGGTGCAAGAAGCATCAGTATTGCCGTATTCGAGGCTCATGGTCACGGCTCTGCAGATAACCAAAGCGGATAAATTGGCGTCCGTGAAACTCGCGGGCGGAAGAATCCGCGTCAAGACGGCAAGCGTGGCAAGCGTGGTCTGATCTGTCATTCCAGGCAAATCAGCAAGCTCCTCGATTGCGTCGGGCAGCTGTGACCACATCCGCTGATATTCGACTAAGGTTTCCTGGTCGGTCGGATGCTGCGACCACTCGATCCCCGCTTCGCGAAGATATTCGAGACCTATGAGTACCGCCCGCCCGTACTGGCCGAGCGTCAAGTAAAGATCGACCCGCAAACATGCGACCGTTGCTCGTTGGGGCGCGTTCAAGGCGCGTTTCGACAGTGCGGACAGGAGGCTCTCCGCAATATCCAGCCGGCCTACCAAGAATTCGCATTCGGCCCGGCTTGTCTCCAGTGCGAACGCGAGTTCATGGCGCGTTTGCCAAGAGTGCTCTGCGAACAGCGCAGCACCGACCGTGAAATATGTGAGTGCCGAAGCGTAGGCCGCTGCCCCCCTGGCACGCTGCCCTGCGGCCAAATTCAGCTGAGCAAGCTGCTCTCGCTCCTGATCGGAAACGATTAGTGCGACACCTCGATTGAGCTGACTGACAATATCGAAGATGGCCTCTTCACGCTTGTCCGCAGGAACATGTGCGGCAAGCATCCGACCGATGTTCAAATGGGCAGGAGCGCGCGAGGATTCCGGCATCAGCAAGTAGGCCGCCTCTTGAACGCGATCGTGGACGAAGCGGTAGGCTGTCCCATGCCGCACGATCAGTTCCTGCCGGATCGCCGGCCATAGCCTCGCATGCACCTGTTCCCGTGACGTTTCGAGCACGATCGCAAGCTCTGCCGTCTCGGCCATGTTGCCGAAACAGGCCAGCTGTTGCAGCGCGTCCTGGGTTTCCTCGGGCAGCCGGACGAGCTTGCCGAGCATCAGATCGACGACGTTCTCGGTGTACGCTTTTGCGTGAATCCGCTGCAGATCCCAACGCCAGCGCGCCGACTCGTGATCGAACGTCAACAGCTGCTCTCCGGCTAGTTCAGACAAGAATTGAACGGCGAAGAACGGATTGCCCATCGTCTTCTGATGCACCAAGTTCGCAAGCGGGGCAGCGCGTTTTGGCCCGCAGCGAAGGGTATCCGCGACCAACTGCGCGACGTCGTCTGCGCTGAGCGGCGATAGCGTGATCTCCTCGAGATTTACGCCGGCTCTCCCGATGGACTCGAGCTTGCGTTTGAGCGGATGATCAGCATCAACTTCGTTGCTGCGGTAAGCTCCAATAAGCAGCAGGTGCAGATCGGGCTGGGTTAGCAGATCCTCGATCAGGTCGAGTGTCGCGGCGTCATACCACTGCAAATCGTCGAGGAAGAGCACCAATGGATGGGTCCGCCGGGCGAACACGCCAATAAAGCGACGAAGCACGAGCTGGAAACGGATTTGCGCTTGACGGGCTGGAAGCTCAGCAACCGCGGGCTGCTCGCCGATAACCAGGCTCAGATCGGGGATCAATTCGACGATCAGCCGTCCATTCCCAGCGAGCGCCTCCCGGAACGCTTGCCGCCAGGTCGCGAGTTCGCCCTCACTTTTGCTGAGAAGAGGACGCACAAGGCTCTGAAAGGTCTGCACTAGTGTCGCACAGGGCACATCGCGCTTCACTTGGTCGAATTTGCCTGATGCTAACAGCCCGCGCGAGGGTACGAGTACTTTGTGTAGCTCCTGGACAAGCGAAGACTTACCGATGCCGGAATAACCGGCAACCAGCACCAACCTCGGCGCGCCGCTCTTCACCGCGCGATCGAACGAGCCGAGCAAGGTCTCGATCTCGCGGGCTCTGCCATAGAGCTTCTCGGGGATGATCAAGCGATCAGGTGTGTCGTCTGCGCCAAGGTCAAAAGGCTCGATGCGACCGTGGTTGGCCCATGCTGCCAGACAGTGTTGCAGATCGTGTTCAAGGCCAGCGGCAGTCTGGTAGCGTTCCTCGGCGGTTTTCGCGAGGAGTTTCATCACAATGTGAGAGATTGGCTCCGGGACATTTTGCGATTTCTCGAGGGGCGGTGTTGCTTTTCTTGCAATATGACAATGAATCCACTCCAACGGGTCTGAGCCCGTGAACGGCAGCGCCCCGGTCAGCATCTGGTAGAATATCACGCCAAGTGAATAGAGATCACTGCGAGAGTCGACTGAGCGGTTCATTCGTCCGGTCTGTTCGGGCGCCATGTAGGGCAGCGAGCCGGCGATGAACTCGGCAGGCTCAGGCAGCACCCGCTCGCGGGAAAGACGGGAAGCCAGACCAAACCCAGTGAGCCGCACCTGTTCGTCGGGGCAATTGACCAGAATGTGAGCGGGTTTCAGGTCCTTGTGGATCAAGCCGTGCCGGTGAAGCTTGCCCACGGCCGTCGTGATACCAACGGCCAGGCGCAGGAAGCGCTGGGGCTCCATGCGGGCTCCAGCTAAGTTTAGCAGCGGCTCGCCGCATGGATCCTCCAGGACCAGCATGGTACGACCAGATTCCCGGATCAGTTCCAAAGGCCGCACCGCCCATGCCTCGTCTAGCTCCTCCCTCAGCTCACACTCATGGACGAGGCGGTCGAGCGTCGCTGGGTCTTCCGTGATCGGCCGCACGACGAGCACGACAGTTCTGCTGCCATGGATTAGCTGTCGCCACGCACGGCAGAACGCGCGATCACCGTCCTCCCACAGGGGTTGGAAGTCGCTGTCGAGATTTGAGCCGAACAAAGTCCGGCTGAGAGGGTCTCGCGGCATTTTGCCCGCCCAGACTAGGAAGACGCGAGCCAACATCTGACACAGAAGGGACGCAATTGTGAAGAGACTTTACAAAAAACGCCACAGGTCCGGGGCCGCCAAAGAATAGGCCGCAGCAAGCAAAATAGAACGAACGCAGGCTGTATCATAGAGCCCGATCATGTCGATCGAGCGCAGGCTTGGGCCCGCGTGGGCGGCGGCTCCCGATTACGCAGCGTGTCGCGCGGGAGGATAGAGCGGCTCGTGGCAGTTACCTGCCACCAGCGCCCCGCTGCCCGACATGCAGCAGGGCTCCGGATAGCCGCTATCTCTCGATCAGGCCATGAGATATGAAAGCCGATCGGTTTGCCCATGATCGAGGCAACGCGTCCAGGCAAGAGAAATGCCGCCGACAGGCGCGGTGCAATTTGCGAGATCGACAATCATTCCAAGCCCATTTTGTCAGAGGCAATGCAGTCATCCACTCTGAACGGCAGCATCATGCGGCAGATCTGCGAGCCTGTTTGAGCCAAACCGTGCCCGATAGCTATTCTGAGGATTCCTGCTGCCATTTTTCGAAAAGCAACTGACCCGCGACAAGGCACTCCTTATGCTGATACAGGGCCCGTACAGGCCCTCACTCATCGGAATGCCGAGCGCCGCCGTTCGTAGGAGGGCGATTGCCGGCCATGCCGAACCCGATAGATCAGGGAGAGTTCCCATACTCAAACCGCGGTTCAAGCGCAGCGGAAGCTATCCCACAACCGGTGAAGCGAATTGCAACTAGTATCAAGAACAGCGGAACGCCTTCTCCCTCGCCACGCGCACCGTAACAACATTTGCCGCAATCCTTGCCAATTTCGCACTCCACCTTGTCGGACTTTGCCAACTTCGAGAGATCTAGACGACATCGCACAACGTGACGCTACGTACGATTCAAACTCGTCGTGCCGGCGTGGAGTAGCAGCCGCTGCCGCTATTGAGTTTGGCTGCGGAGCGAGCCTCAGTTTTGCCATGTGGATTGCTTCATTGGAGCAGCATCGCCACGGATGTACTGGCGATGTGGGGCGAACCCTGCGCACTTCTTCTCGAAGGAGTGCGCCGGGCCGCTTTGATGAGCTGCGTGGGAAGATCAATTAGCTAGTGGCAGGTTGGCGACTGCTTCAGGCTGACCGCTCGGCGCGTATTCCTATCTTGCGGGGTTGAGTACAAGCTTCGAACAGCCTGCTCGCCACAAACCTATGATGCCCGCCAAAACTGCTAGGAGAGCGATACCTTTCCAGGATCAGTCTTTGTTGAGCTGAGGCCGGAGGCCAATTGCAACTGGCTTTGCCGAAGCGATCGACAGCCAGGCAGCCAATGGGCCTCTCCACGTAGATTCACCACCTCATCTTGGGATAGGCGCTTAGAAGGAAACAGGGGGGACAAAGGAACATAGGCACCTCAGCAGATCGAGATGACTATATTTCCTATGAGCACGACCAAAAGGACTTGAATCGCACCTTGCGTGAGGTTGTACGAAGCCGATGCAAGATGCCTTCCCAAGCTCGCTAAAGACGCAACTCACAGGCGCTCTGACGAAGCAAAAAGAGTTCATGTGCTGATGCCGCTGCTGCTCGTTCTAATTTCCATTTTCCTTAGTACAAGCGCGGTAGTCTACGCCGCGTGCCGACAATGCCGGCGAGCTCGGCGCATGCCTAGGCACCATCGCGCCGATTCGCTCAGCTCGCAGCCCCGCATCCAACTACCAAGACGGCGGGCATTCTAATCCAGCCGCATAGTGAGGGTCCGCCGACGCCTCCTGCAGCCGCCACTCGCGAAGGGCCAGCGGGGACGCCCCGTGCAAGAGCGAACGCCTCAACCTCTGGATTCGGTGTTTGTCAAACGGCTGCTGATTGATTTGATCGATGCCGCGGGCCTGTTCCCACGGAACAGCGGACAGACGCGAAAGCCAGTTCTCGACCACTCGGGCGCTTTTTGCTAGACTTTCCTGGTAATGCATTACGCGGCTGCAAACGGCTGACCCGGTCACATCCCTGGAAAGTCTCATAGATTTGCAATGCCCGAAAGCTCCTAGGAAGACCACGACGGACAACCATTGAGCGTGGTAACACATCTTTTCTACTATAATTGCAAAAGTGAGGCTCTTCGTGACCAAGCGCTCTGAACCGCGGACGCAAGCCGCAACTGTCGAAGGGCCGGAGGTGAGACCGAGAGTGTTCGTCGTCGACGACGACCTCTCAATGCGCGAATCGCTGGTCAACCTATTTCGATCCATCGGTCTAGATGTCGTTGCTTACGGATCCGCCCAGGAACTGCTCCACAGCGAGCTTCCTGATGTTCCGGGCTGCCTTGTGCTTGACATCAGACTGCCGGGATTGAGCGGACTTGAGCTCCAGAATGAGTTAGCCAAATTGAAGGTTCATATTCCCATCATTTTCATCACCGCTCATGGCGATATTCCGATGACCGTCAAAGCGATGAAGAGTGGAGCAATCGATTTTCTCAGCAAACCATTTCGCGATCAGGAACTGCTCGATGGCGTCATTGCTGCTATCGAACGGGATCGCAAAAGACGAGGTGTAGACAAGGTCATCAAGAGGCTGCAGTCCTTGTTTGAGGCCCTAAGTCCACGGGAGCAGGATGTCTTGAGACTTGTCGCCACCGGCCTATTGAACAAACAGGTAGCCGCGGAACTCGGGCTCGCCGAGATTACGGTCAAAATCTACCGCGGGCACGTGATGAGGAAAATGGGCGCTCGATCGCTAGCCGATTTGATTAGGATGGCTGAGAGGCTGGGAATTGGGACCGACCGTCTCAAGGTACAAACCTAAGTATGATTTTACAATTTCCTCGTACTCGCGCACCCTTCAGCTGGCCGCTATGCTTCGGCCAGTGCCTTCGCCCAACGAGGACGGGTGGTCTTGTCTAAGTGTTCAACTATCTGCGTTGTCGACGACGATCCTTCAATTCGTGCCGCACTGAACAATCTTTTGAAATCGCACGGCCACATCGTTCATACGTTTGCATCGGCTGAGGAATTCTTGCGGTCGTCTCAATTGAACGATACATCCTGTGTCATTGCAGACGTGCAGATGCCCATGATGAGCGGCTTTGAACTTTTGGAACAGATGCGGGCCCAGGGCCACGCTGCGCCATTCATCTTGATTACTGCCTTCGCGGATGATCGCACGCGAGCCCGCGCGTTGAAAACCGGCGTGACCGGCTTTTTTCCCAAACCCTTTGCCGGTCTGGAGTTGATAGCTTGCCTCGATAACGCGCTGCACGAGAATCGTGACGGAACGGACTCCTGAAAGATGGGGAAGCAGTCCGGGCCAGGCCGCAACCCGCACGGCGCTTGCGATGTCGATCAATGCGCGATTACCCGCGCCTACAGCGTGCCAGTGGCAACCATCGCCTTTCCATCTTCCGCCTTCATATCGCTGTTGTTCCGCTTTCGAAATCCGGTTGAAGCACTTGCAACGTCGACCTCCTGACAAGACGCCTCTGGTATGATCACGTAATCCGGCGAGGCGATCGGTCGAACGTTTGCACCGACAGATTCGCCAACCTGTGTCCGATCCCAGCAACCTAAAGCACCCGAAACTTACGCATACGTTGCGGCTGGCCGATGCGATCTCAAGCCATGCCTTTGCTATCGAACGCATTCACGCCGCCGACGCAACGGTCCGCTGCGCAAAGCGCTCGGCTCTGGACGCGCGATGAGCCCGCGTGCCGGGCAAGATCCGCGGCGGCGGTGTCCCTTCTACTCGCCGGGACCGTGAGCGTAACCATGCAACACACGCTTGGGCTGGCGGGCTGCGTTGTCGCCGGGAGCGCGTCCGCGCCTCTGGTGACGATGACATTGTTCGGCCTACATCCTTCCCGTTTCCAAAGTTAACCGCGTGGTGTGGGCAAATTCTTCGATCGCGCGCGACTGAGCAATCCTGGCCGCGAAAGGCGAGTTAGGCAGGAGCCTCGCTGGATGCGAACGGAGCTACTAGACATAGTAGCTTTGTTCCGCCTGGTTCTCAGGTAAGCAAGCGGGGCCGATTTTTAGACGCGCTAACGCGTACCCCCAAAAGACGGTCAGCAGAACAGCGGGGCTCTCTTTGCCTCTCTTCTACGATGTTGGCCGCGCGCTTGATTATGTTATCGAGGAGATGACGACATGGTTGGAGTACGCCCGTCGCGCAAAATGAATACCGTCGAAACTCTCGAGTCGAATGTGCGCACGTACTCACGTTCCTTTCCCGCCGTCTTCAGCAGGGCGCGCGGTTCTATCATGTTCACAGAGGATGGCCGAAAGGTCATCGACTTTCTGTCCGGCGCTGGAGCGCTAAACTACGGCCACAACAATCAGGAAATCAAGGCGGCTATTAGCGAGTATCTAGGCTCGGACGGGGTCGTCCATGGCTTGGACATGGCCACGCCAGCAAAAGTCGAATTCATGGAGACCTTTAGCTCCATCATCCTTCGCGAACGGAATCTTCACTACCGCTTTCAATTTACGGGGCCTACAGGAGCTAACGCTGTTGAAGCAGCTCTAAAGCTCTCGCGAAAGATCACAGGACGACACAATGTCATTTCTTTCACGAATGGATATCACGGCCAAAGCTTGGGAGCCATAGCTGCAAGCGGTAACCGCTTTTACCGCAAAGCCAGCAGCATTGCCTTATTCGGCACAACTTTCATGCCCTATGATGGGTATCTCGGCTCCGCTGACAGTCCGGCGGATTACCTGCGAAAGGTGTTAATGGACGAGAGCAGTGGCATTGATCTTCCAGCCGCCATTCTCGTCGAAACCGTGCAGGGAGAGGGAGGCATTAACGTCGCGGGAAAGGAATGGTTGCAGTCAGTTCAGGCTTTGGCAAAAGACGTCGGAGCTATTTTCGTAGTTGACGATATCCAAATGGGCTGTGGTCGTACAGGCGAGTTCTTCAGTTTCGAGTTCGCCGGGTTGTCGCCAGACATTGTTGTAATGTCGAAATCGCTGAGTGGATACGGTTTGCCACTGTCGATGCTCTTGATCAAAGAAGCGATCGACGCATGGGAGCCAGGCGAGCACACGGGAACGTTCCGAGGAAACAACCTTGCACTCGTTTCTGCCAAAGCGGCTTTGAATCTGTATTGGCACAATCAGACGTTCTCGCAAGAGGTCCGACGCTTGGGCGCATTTATGCGGCGTCGACTCGATGCTATCGCGCACCAGCACGGAAACAAGTTCGTTGTTCGGGGGCGGGGCATGGTATGTGGCTTCGATTGCAAAACGACCGAGCTTGCAGAGGCGACGTCACATAGAGCGTTTGAGAAGGGACTGATTGTCGAGCGATGCGGAGCGACAGATCAGGTTGTGAAGTTCTTACCTGCACTTACGATCGACCAAGAAACGCTGGGACAAGGCCTGGATATATTCGAGGAGTCATTGTGTGAAATGTTGAATTTAGCCCGAGCAAGCTAGTTTTAGCACACGAGAGAAACTGTTGCTAGCACAGCATCGGTGCACAGGTCACTGGCGCTAGTCCTCGCTTCCTGCCGAAACGCCCAGGAGTTTTGAAGTCATGATCACGGAGGTGACGCGTGAAACGCTAACGTTGTCTGTGTTCCGCTCAGTCGGCTGATGCGCGAAGAACGTTGGCTGCCCTCCTTGTTTCACAACACGTGAGTGCGAGCGGCCGCTTTGCAATAGAACCTCGCAGTGGCGAGCGACTCTGATCGAGCTGCTTATCTCAGTTTTCAGAATGAGGTCCGCCAAATCTGACCTCGTTCGCGCCGAACCTTGCGCTCTCTGAAGATGGCTCACTTGAACCCAATTGATCATCCGACCAGGTACGATCTAACTAGCGCCTTGGCCGGATGCACTTCCAATCAACGAGCTTCAGCAAGACATGGCACTCCACTCGCGCAGGCCCTTGCACGCCCGGTCTTGATGAGCCCGCGCCCATCGCACGGGCGCAGACTTTGTGAGCGCCGTAGACATTGTGCAGCAGCAATCCAGCCCGAGCCGTTTACAGTATCGGTGCAGCAGCAATCACTCCGGCGGCGGCGTTGCGCCGAAAGTCGTCACAGCACCAGCGGTTCACGGCGTGAGTTACACAAAACCGAACGCGCATCTCAATCAGGAAGCGTTGGTTTTCGCTTTTGCTCCAGAACTGATGAGCACCGCCATCCGCGTTCGCGCGTAGCGCGCCGCCGTACCATCTTGGCGTGCCCGAGTTCAGTTATCAAAGGCCCCCATTGGCGTAAGCACCTCGGCGTCAAGAAGGTGACGGACCAAACGCCGATTATTCTGGGCCAACCGAAGAAGCCCGACGCATCTGCCGGGTCTGAGATGCGTCGGGCTGAGTGGAAGACTGAGGGCGACAGTCTTCCTCCCAAAACCGCGTCTGCAACTAGTATGCCTGCCCGTTCTGCTACGCCTGCATCTCAACTTCGATATCTACTCTCTGCCGCAAAGTTCCCGGAGCCAACCGAGACGGTCGGCCCCAGCTCATTCTTCCAGCCCTAACAAGCTGGGCTTATTCCCCTCCCAAAAACTCCCGCCATCACCTTTCGTTTGGCTCAAAAATGAGGCAGAAGAAGCGAACAATGGGCCGCCGGCTCGTCAACAACAGATATCAAGATGTTTGAGAGATTGCTACGCGTGACTGGAACGATCGCCCCGAGCTCGCGCGCGACAAAGGCAAACGATCGAGATCTAAGCTTAGATTTCGCGAAAGGTGCGCTCATTGTCTTGGTGATCGTTGGGCACCTGATCCAGTACGTCATCTATCGAGACGACGGGTTTTGGTATTCGCCCTATTACAAATCGATCTATATGTTTCACATGCCACTGTTCATGGCGATAAGCGGATATCTGTCTGTTGGATCGCTGCTGCAAAAGTCGTTCATTCGAGCCGTCAGCGACCGTGCAAAGCAGCTTTTGCTACCGATGCTGTTTTGGTGGGCTTTAATGGAGACAGCTAAGTTAACGGCATTGTGGCGCGCGACCAGCCTAACGAGCGGACTTTTGGAATTTGTAGACGATCTGGCTGGCACATACTGGTTCATCTGGGCCACGTTTTTTTCCTACCTTCTCATCAAGATTTTTACCAGGCTCAGCCACCCATTCTGGGCCGTATCTGGCTCAGCCATACTGGTCGCACTCACGCCTCTGACGTTCTCCATATCTCCCCTAATCAGATTCACTTACCCGTTCTTCTGCTTGGGGTTCTTGCTGGCCCATTCGAGAGAACGATGGACGAGCACATCGCGAGATCACAAGCCGCTCCTGATTTTCTTTCTCTCGATAGTGACTTGCATATCCTTTCTAGCTTGGGGCAAGGACACTTATGTCTATAATAATCTTGCAGTCTTTCACGATTTCCGGTCGGCCAAAGACGTGCTTCTGATGTTTGTTGGCGCTGCAGCTGCCTCAGCAATCGCTATCGAACTCCTGCTGCAATGCTGGAGCTTTGGCCATTCAAATCGAATGGCCCGGTTTATCGCTGTGGAGTTGGGCCAGACCACGCTGCTGCTCTACCTCGTCCAGGGTACCGTGTTCCGTCTCATGGATTTCATACAGTTCGGAGAATTTTGGGATCTCACGACCCGGTTGATCATCGCAGGTGTGTTGGGGGCCGCCATTGTTGCGACAGCCCTAACGATCCGCGCGATCGTTCGCGGCGTTCCATATCTGTCTCAGTTGGTCCTTGGAATGCCACCACGCTCAGGTCTCCCGCAAGCCAAGCCTGCAATGAACTAGGTCAGCGTTTTCGTGGTTCGAATCATATCAGGCTGCCTCAGCGAGCTTGTAGGACCAAGTGTGGATGACCGGATGCTTATTGACATCGTCGATGCCGGCCATGATGCGCTCCTTGAGCTCGTGTTTTGATGTCACCCGAATGTGACGCAGGACAGAGCGGGCGAATTTCGAGAAGAAGCCCTCAATGAGGTTGAGCCAGGAGCCGTGCTTGGGCGTGAACGTAAATTCGAAGCGACCTGCGGGTCGTGTGTCGAGCCAAGCTCTGGTTTCTCTCGATATGTGTGCGGAATGATTGTCGAGGATCAGTTTGATCGCCGTGCTGGCCGGATAGGCCGCGTCGAGAAGCTTGAGAAATTCGACGAACTCGCGGCTGCGGTGGCGATCTCTGACAAGAGCGTGGACCTTCCCAGTCAGCAGATCGATCCCCGCCAACAGGCTGAGCGTGCCGTGGCGTCGATACTCAAAATCGCGTGCAAAGGCCGGATGGACGCCTGGGATGGGCGGCAAATCCGGCGCCGTCGTCGCGATGGCCTGAATCCCCGGCTTTTCGTCGTAGGAGACGATCGCTACCGGCTTGCCCGATGTCTTCGACCTGGCTTTCTTCCACTTGGCTGCGGCCTTCTTCAGGACCTGGACCTCGCGATAGACACACAGGACCTCCGCCATTTTCTGCTCGAACTCGGCGTCGCGACGCTCCAGATAGTAGCGCACCTTGTGCGGTTTGATCTCCTCCTGGCCGAGAATTTTGCACACCGTGCCCTGGACCAGACGGGCGAGACATTCATGTCCGGCCTCCGGTCCGCGCTGACGCGCATGGCGTGCCAGCAGCCGCGTCGTCCACAGCTCGTGCGGATAGCCGTGCTCCTTGGCCTTGTCGCACGCCAAAGACACCAGCCAGGCCTTGGCCTCCGGCGTGATCACCGGCTCCTTGCCCGGTCGCGGCCGGTCGTCAAGCGCCCCCAACGCGCCGTAGGCCACCGCCCGCTCGACGCAGCGCTGGACCGTCTGATGATGGGCGCCAAGTTTTCGTGCCACGGCAAAGAACGACGGGTTCTCGCGGTACGCGAGCAGCATCGCCGCCCGCGATACCCGGCTCGCTGGCTCGCTCCGCGACCGCGAAAGAGCGCTCAACGTGCCAATTTCCTCCTCGGTCATCGCCAACTCGACTGCGTGTCGCCATGTTGCCATGATACCTATCCTCGTTCGGAGAATCTCAAACGAGGAATCCACGAACACACTTCCAGTTCCGTGCCGGTTTCATGGAATCGGTGGTCTAGCTCTATCTATTCTTTGAGTACGGCAGTGTTGCGATGGCGTCGGCTTTTGACGTCGCCGGAATACCGTTCGAACCCAGATCCGGCGGCGACGGTGTGCCGCCGGTTGAGCCGGTGATCGGCGTACGAGCAACCCCATCCAAGCGTTGAACTCAGCCCATTGCCGTTCATCCAAGTAAGATCGAGCGTCTTGAGGTAGCTTCGTTGTACCAGTCTTCTAGCCGGGGGGATTTCGACCCAGATCTGGGGATCGAACCTAATCCAATCAGTTGGCGAGATGGTCCTTCGGGTGCCGTACTGCCCGAGACGTCCCAGTCGTTCAAATCTCCGTCTCGGGCGCAGCTGCTCGAAGGAAAAGCGCCTCGGCAACCAACAAGTCGTTCTTATTCGGCGAGATGGCGGGTGCAATTACTCGTTGCGAACCTTTCGGCCTCTCACGGTCTCTCGGAGCGGTGACGATCTCGATCGGACGATTTGGATACACGACCATGCGGCGCACGACCGCGCCTTATTAGCCTTTTGCCCAATGGCCTTTGCCTGAAGACCTAAAGGTATCTATCACTACAGCGGACGAAAAGGCGCATCCCACTGAGAAGTTGGAAAGCAACACACTTCCGATGATTGAGCGCTCAGTAAACAAGATCTTTCAAGATCTTCTTCTGCATGGAGATTCTGGGCCCACCATCCAAGCACGCTGCGGGACAAACGGCGGCCTGGAAACGACGTAGGCGGCGACAGCGGATGTGTTCATGATGCTCCGATTTACGTGTCAAAGTTCGTGTTACCCTTGAGGCGGCATGTCCATTTCGTTCCGCTGCTGATGGGCTTGCGGCGCTTAAAGGCGCAGCTTCGGCGGAGTGCAGGCGCATTTCCGCAAACGAACCCGGATCCAGGCGAGGGAAATGGAAAGATGCACCAGCACTCGCACGGCTGCCGCAGACTCCAGCAGATGCGAGGCAACAATCGTCCATTTCGTAGGCAGTCTAAGGCAAGACTCTCTCAAGTCGTTCGAAAAGCCGACGGCACCGCGGAATCCTTGATTTTGCAATGCCGCGCGCGTATTCAGGCTAGCGCATCGGCAGCGTCACGGATGCCTGCATATATTTCGTCCAGGTCGCCCGCTGTTACACAATAGGGCGGCATCACATAAATCGTATTCCCGAGTGGGCGCAGCAAGAGATTGCGGCCTTTAAAGAAGGCATGAAGCTTCGGGCCGACTCCTGCGAGATAGCCGGTCTCTCTCGCATTCAGATCGAGTGCTGTGATGGTGCCGCTGCGACGAACGTTTGCAAAGCGCGGATCGGCGCGGAAGACTTCAATTGCCCGCTCTTGCATGTTTGCGACCGCAGCGATTCGTCGGTGAGTTTCCTGGTCTTTCCATAGATCCAGGTTAGCCTTGGCGGCGGCACAGGCCAGCGGATTTGCCGTATACGAACTCGAGTGAAAGAATGTGCGCGTACGGTCTTTTGAATAATGAGCATCGAAAATCTCTGCCCGGCAAAGTGTCGCGGCGAGCGGCAGCGCCCCTCCCGTGAGACCCTTCGAATAGCACGCGATATCTGGTACAACATTGGCCTGATCACAGGCGAAGATTGTTCCGGTGCGGCCCCAGCCCGTCATGACCTCATCGGCAATGAACAGGACATTCCACGCCTCGCAGATCCGCTTCATCTCTCTTAGCACCCAGGCTGGGTACATCAGCATTCCGCCCGCCCCTAGCACCAGAGGCTCGACAATAAAGGCTGCGGGATTTTCGTTCCGACATGCTGACTCGAGTGCATCAAACGTCGCCTGCTCACGACCGCTGGCAGGGAACGGGATTGAGGTTACGTCGAACAGAAGGGGACCGTACGCCGCGTTGAAGATACCGCGGGCACCAACGGACATCGCGCCGAACGTGTCGCCATGATAGGAGTGCTGCATCACAATGATGCGTGTTCGCTGTTCGCCTATATTGTGCCAATAGCCGAGTGCCATCTTCAAGGCGACCTCCACGCTGGCTGAGCCACTGTCTGAGTAAAACACATGGTCCAAGCCTCGGGGCGTGAGTTTTAAAAGGAGCTGAGCGACCTGCTCGGCCGGATCGTGCGTGTAGCCGGCGAAAATGACTTGGTTCAGCTTGCCGGCCTGCTCCTGAATCGCGCTGACGATCTGCGGATGGCAATGGCCGTGAGTGACGACCCACCAAGATGAGATTGCATCTATGATTCGGTGATCATCGGCAGTGTAGAGATAAGCACCCTCGCCGCGCACAACCTTGGTCATCTCGTTGTGAAGAGCATGCTGCGTGAATGGATGCCAAATTGGCCACCGCGTGTCTGGCATCATGGATTGAAATCGCCGGAAATAAACGAGCCTTTGAAGGCAACCTGCAGGCTGTCTGCCGTCAGAGGAGAAATCCAGGGCAGCCGCCCTAACCAACGTACCCGCGTGATGTCGCAAATTGCGCTCTCAGTTTCAGGATTTCTTTCCCCGATGAATGCGATCCCAAGAATGTCGATTTGGCGCTTTCGCAAGGCTTCTATCGATAGCAGGGAGTGATTGATGGTCCCGAGTAGCGTGTGGGCGCAAAGCACGACGGGAAGGCGCCACCGCTCGAAGACGTCGATGTAGAGTACGTTAGAACTCAGTGGCACCATCAGCCCGCCGGCGCCTTCGATGACGAGCGGTCGCTCCCCGGTATCCGGCACAACCAGCGAGTCGGGATCGATGCGAACTCCGTCTATTTCAGCGGAATGATGCGGGGAAGCGGGCGTTCTAAGGCAGTAACGCTCCGGAACGATCCGATCGGCCGAGAGACCGCCCAGTCGAGCAGCCAGCTGGCTATCGGTCTCATCTTCAAGACCGGCCTGAATTGGTTTCCAATAATTCGCGCCGATGAGCTGGGCAAGGCCTGCCGAAAAGACAGTTTTACCGATCCCTGTATCTGTGCCGGTCACCACGATCCGCTGATTCATCGAAACCTGTCCCTCGTCTCCTCAGCGAGCGCATCGAGCATCGCACGCACCTCATCCTCTCCGACGTTGAGCGTCAGTGAAATTCGTAAACGGGCTGTGCCGGCCGGCACCGTTGGCGGTCTGATTCCTCGTATGTCAAATCCGCGTGCCTGCAGCGCGGAGGCCAGCCTCATGGCGCGGGCATTCTCGCCAACGATATAGGGCAGGATCTGCGAGTTCGAAGGACTTCTCTCGCCTCGCACACCCATCTCCCGATGCGTAAACGCGACAAGCTTCGCCAGCCGCTGTTGGCGCTCCGGCTCCTCTTGCAGGATCAACAGAGCCTCCCGCACCGCCACCGCCATTAACGGCGAAGGGGCAGTCGCGAAAATAAATGGTCGACTGCGATTGATTATGAAGTCGCGCAGCACGCCAGAGGCGGTGACAAGCGCGCCGGCAGCTCCCAGCGCCTTGCCGCAGGTATGGACAACGAGGAGATTTTCGCGTCCTTCGTAGGGAGCAGTGAGCCCTCGTCCCTGCTCGCCGTAAACGCCGGTGGCATGAGCCTCGTCCACAACCAAGAACGCATCGTGCCGGTCCGCGATCGCGAGCAGGTCTTGAAGCGGCGCGAAATCGCCGTCCATGCTGTAGAGGCTCTCGACCACGATCCAGACCCGCCCGGTTCCGCCCGCGGTCCGCCAGTCGCAAATTTCGCTTTCGACAGCCTGCGGGTCGTTATGGGCATTGATTCGAAACGCGGCTCGGCCAGCTCGCGCTCCTTCGTGAATACTGGCGTGAACCAGGGCATCAAGGATGAGCAGGTCGTCCCGTTGCGGCAGCGTTGTCAGCACCGCAAAATTTGCGACATAACCACCGCCGAAGAAGAGCGCGGTCTGCGCGCCGAAGAACCGCGCCGCTTCTGCTTCGAGGCATTCGTGCTCCTCGCAATTGCCGCGCAGAAGCCGTGATCCGCCGGCTCCGATCGGAGTACCGGCTTCGAGCGCAGTCACGATGGCCTTTTTCATGCGCGGTGCGCTCGCCAGGGCCAGATAATCGTTTGATGAAAAGTCGGCCCCGGTGCGCGGCCTGAGACTGCGCAGGCGGTCGTCTTGTTTAAGCGCTTCCAAGCCTGCCACATAGCTGGCGACTTTAGCGGCAACGATGCAACTCATTCTTCACTCGCTGAGCAACGGTGGATGCGCAAAACTCTAACTCGCGCCGAAGAACGGGGCCTTCCGGGTTTGGCTTGTTGGATCAAACCGGCAGGATGCGATTTTCTCGATCAACCAGCACAACGCGCGGTCTGGAGATTCTTGCATCCTCCTCGTCAAATGACGGGTATGCGACGATACTTATCTTATCTCCGGGCGTTGCCAATCGCGCCGCCGCACCGTTCACGTCTACAGTGCCGGATCCTTGTGGCGCTTCTGTCACAAACGTTGCAAAGCGTGATCCCGTCTCGAGATTGTAGAGTTCGACGCGTTCGTTGATCAGGATACCGGCCGCGTCCAGAAGCGCGCGATCAACCGAGATGGAACCTTAGTGCAGGTCGGATTCAGTTACGGAGGCGCAATGAATCGTTCCCTTCATCAAGACAAGCTGCATTTCACACCTACGCTGATCGCTTGCGCGCAGCACCTCTATTGTTCTGATAACCTAAGCGAGTCCAGACGTAATGCCGAGGCGGGCGAGCAAACTTGCGTCACGGTCAAGTTGCGGGTTTTTGGTAGTGAGCAACACATCGCCGACAAAGATGGAATTCGCACCCGCCAAGAAGCATAGCGCCTGGAGTTCATCAGTCATGTACTGGCGCCCTGCGGCCAACCGTACGACGCTCTTGGGCATCATGATCCGCGCGGTCGCCACCAGGCGCACCAGGGCAATCGGATCGGGACGCTCCGCCGTGACCTTCACCGGCACGCCATTCACCTCGTTCCAGACGTTGATCGGTATGCTTTCCGGATGGTTGCGAAGATTGGCGAGCAATACCAGCATGCCGAGACGGTCCTCGACGTGCTCACCCATACCAATAATGCCGCCGCAGCAGACTTTGATGCCCACCTCGCGCACGCGCGTAAGAGTGTCGATCCGATCCTGCAAGGTCCGGGTCGTGATGATGCTGCGGTAGAACTCCGGCGAAGTGTCCACGTTGTGATTGTAGAAGTCGAGGCCGGCGTCGGCGAGCCGTGCGGCTTGCCCTGGCGTGAGCATGCCGAGCGTTGCGCACGTCTCCATGCCAACACGTTTAATGGCAGCAATCATGTCGCAGACCCGATCGAGGTCGCGGTCCTTTGGACTGCGCCAGGCCGCGGCCATGCAGAAGCGAGTCGCGCCGGCGGCCTTGGCGCCCTGCGCGGCGGCGACCACATCAACGCGATCCATCAAGCGAGTTGCCTTCAGGCCAGTGTCGTAATGCACGCTCTGTGCACAGTAGGCGCAATCTTCAGGACAACCGCCGGTCTTGATGCTGAGCAGGCTTGCGGTTTCGACGTGATTTGGGTCGAAATTGCCGCGATGAACGGTGTGGGCCTGAAATAGGAGGTCAGCAAGTGGCAGCGCGTAAACCCCTTCCGCCTCGGCACGTTCCCAGTCGCGGCGGACCGGCGCGCTGTCGTGGCCGCTATTGCCTTCGCCTTCCACAGCATCCCCCAAGAGTTTCGCTCGACCATACAGACAATACCGTCGTGCGTAGCTCCGCAAAGCAGCACTCTTGCCCGGGATTAAACGAGAATTATCGCCGAGTTGCGCCGGGATGGCGCTCATATCGGGCTAATAGCCGCCCCTCATGCAGGATTTCCTCGCAGCATCGCGGCACGCTCAACAACATTCCCCAACGCGTCTCATTCGGGCAACTAGCCAATGCGAGCGATGGTTGCGCTCCATAGGATCGTTTCCTGACGCAAAAGTGGTTTGGCCGCGCCACAAGTATAACGGAGCGGCGGATCTGCTTTAATGGTCACCCTGCCAATTCCTCGCTGGTGGTCATGCACGTCGCATTCCGCACAATAAATGGTGGTCCGGACGAGCCGCCTCTGCGAGCGCCCCTCGCCCGCTTCAGAAGCGAAGCGAGCTGGGCTCTTGGGCGCAGAGTGGTGGCCCGCACCCTCTTGGCGGGCCTGTGCACGATTAGCTCACCTATTCTCCATCGACGGTGTGCACGTCGCCCATGGCTGCGGTGCGTAACTCCATCTGCACTCTCGAGGATGATCTGCGGGAACAGCAGAGTACTTTGCCGCCGCTCGACTTAACAGCGACGCGGGGGGATCGGTTATGCCCCGGCACTCATCTGCCCAAACAGAATTGCCGCTTCAGACGGCCCGAGCCCGACGATGCCCACGAAAGCTGCCGAAGGCATCGGAATGACCTGACGTGTCGGCCTCCAGAGATGCAGGCAATAGCGACTATTGTTCACATACTGCGAACGAGGAGGATGCAGCTGCATCACGCATTCCTCCTGATCCCAAAACAGATCTTTGACAAGGCACATTTCGTCCCAGTTTGGAGAACGCCGTGGCGTCGACACAGAGACATGCTCCCATCCTGGACGGACGAAGCCGATGATCTTGAGTTGACAGCCACAAGGCCCCTGCACGTAGAAGAGACCGGAAGGACCAGATCCCGGAGCGGTGGCGAATCGGCCATCGCGTACGCGCCCCGCCTCGAGTCTTTCAACAATTTGCTTCCTCACGCGTTCTCCTTGTTTCGACCGACAGAGTTGACTCCGCACCACACGTGTTGTCCGACTCATACATCGAGCGGCTGCTACCCGGCATGAGCAGCCCCAAATACTCCTGATCATCTGCACCCAACTTACCTGGATGAAGAACATCGGTTCTGTCCGGAATCGTCCACTGAAGAGTTCTGTTGTGGTGTGTTTTCTCGTCGTGCGTGACTTGTTGCGAACTTGCCTGATGCAGACGATCCGCGCAGACATCTCCGATGGTTTGGCTACGCAAGCCATGCCAGCAGGGGTTCTGCTCGCCTCTCCGCCTTAACAAGTCCGCAACGTTATGCGTTGAGCTAACGATATTGGTGCAAGATGCCGGAATTCGACTAAAACGCTTCACAGCCAAAATGGCGGCGGAAGCCAATTCGCATGATCCGGCGATGCGTTAGTTTGTCACCTAAAGACACGTCGCCGGCTTCAGCAGATCATGCAAAAGCGACGCCGATGCTTCGCCAGTTCGTCGAGCGAGAGGCTTGCAATTTCGCTCTTGCGACGATCTGACGATGGGCTTTCATCTCATTCCTTCTCATGTCCAGGTTAGCCGGCTTGCCGCCTGAGACACCGTCAATGCGTCATCTATGTGGCCGACCATCCTGATTCACCATTGATTCACGGCCAGAGGTCCGGCCGCGCGGGCCGCACTTTTGAACAGCCTCGCTCATTGGCCTTGCCGTAGGAGGGCGTTTCGCAGTTCAGCCCTAGAGCGTTCCAACGGAGAGGCTTCCGCGCCGCGATCACAACGCATTTACCTTCGATGCAACCGTTCGCTCCGGCGGCGATCAGAACTGCCCGTCAACCCCATTTCTTTGCTGCCCCTCCGCGAGGCGGGCCAGCTTATCATATTCCTCAGCGACCTTGAGGAGCCTGCATCTGGATGTGTCGTCCTCGAGCGACTCCGCTTTTACTCGCGTCGCTTCCGCACGGCCTCGCCAATGTTTGGCGTCGGAGAATGGCTTCTTCTGCTTCATGCAAAAGACGATGCAATATTTAGATCAAGAAAATGCGACACATGACCTACGTAAGATCCCGTAGGCCGGCTTTCACCAAAGCACAGCTCATTCGCCTCCATCTACCGCCCGCTCTGTCAATGTCTGAGATGCGACAAGCCACTCGCAACAAACCCAAGGAGTAAGCTTCACTACGGTCTTCTCGGTTGAGAACGCCCGCTTGGAAACACCAAGCCAACGCAAAATGATAATGGCGATTGGACTCGCGTCAGGTCCCCGCGTTAAATGCGCTACTCTCGACATAAGGGCTTGAATCGGACGTAGCGTCAGATTGTAAGGTCTTCATGCAGCTGGCGACCGCAACTGGCCGTACAACAGCTTCCGGGCGACAAAATTGGGAATGTGTGATTTGGAGCTCAGATTTGAGAACGCCCGCGGTGGCCCCAAACGCCTCGGTGAGGCGGCCTCGGCGAATCGTTGCAAGATATCGAGATGAAACCGGGAGTGCAGCAGAACCGGTTTCTAAGATCGGAACAGCATCGCCGCGTGGCGATTGCCCGATTTGAGATATTGCTCACGGCGGAGGCCGCCGTCCGGAGATCAGCGCCTTGCCGCTCAGAGTGGAATGGAAGTTGGAGGCCATACCCAAATTATGCGGTCGTGATCCAACCACCACCAACCTGCAAATGGCTTGCTCGCGCCGAAACGGGGCAGCTGTAGGCATACACGTTGCCATAGTGTTCGGTACGCATCCTCCTATCGCGACGTTCTCGTCATGCCTGGCTGCAATGATTCGGCCATCGGAGGAAAGATGGTCCGATTATACGCTGGCTCACAGTTTGCTGAGCAATCTCAGGAGGGTTCAGGCCTAAGAAATTACGGCCTCCTCGACGCATCGAAAGCTCGAGAAGCCCGATTGGATGGCGCGCTTCATTCGCGGCCCAACGATAGGCCCTTCGGGCAGGTCGCATGTCCAAGCGCCGGTCATTCTATTGCCTTCTTGGCGACCCTGAGCGAGCTGGGCATCACTTCGATTGCGCGGAAGGTGGGGATTGACAGGAAGAATGACAAGACCGCGGATCTACGAACTGGAAAAGAGCCTCGTGAGCCGAAAGAAGGACATGTATGGCTCCCCGACGCTCAACCCTCAGCGCAACGCGAGAGCTGTTGTTCATTCTATTGCGACGCCTGCCGCTTTATGTCCAGCGCGGGCGAGCGTCCACGAGCGCCTGCCGACGGCTTGGGAGCGAAAGGCTTGCACACCGGACGCACTTCACCTTTACCGCAGACATATACTGCGTGAGGACGCCGTTGCTGCCTGTCCAAATTCAACCAGCTTGAGTGAGCAATGTCGTCATGTGATTTCGGTTTGAGATCCCGGCGAGGGAAGGGTCGGCAGATGACAAGCCTTGGACAAGCAGCCTCGTTTGACCGGCTCCCGTTGGAGCAGCGCGTTCACGCTGTACACTCAAAACCACCGAATCGAGCGATGGCCACACTCGATGAGCTTCTCGCAACAATCGGGGATGCTTGCCGCTGTCACGACGTACGAGCATTCTCAAGTTCACTACTAGAGCATTCCAACCAGCTCACGAGATCAAATCGAGCACGCTTCTTGCGAAAGTCCGGGATTGCCTTCAAAATCGCATTTGTTCCACGATTTGAAGAAGACATCCGCCTCAAGCATGCATCGGGATACGCCACGATATGTAATGAGCTAAGCCGCCAGTCTGGAGGTCAGGCAGGTGCTGAACTTTGCAAAGCTTTGGCGGCTCGGCTCTCGCGTCTTGATCACACACTGATAGAACAAGTCGGCTTCGGATCGCTTTCGCTTTTCGCATGCTCATTTGGTCGCCACCCTGCATCTTCCGAATGCCGGGATGCCACGATCAGAATTGCTGAAGTTTGTCGCGATAAGCGCGAGACCCTCCAGGACCTGACGAGCCTAGACTTATCATTGCTGGTAAACGGGTTTAGCAAGTGGCCGGATCAACCGGCGCTTCGTGAAGCCGCGGTCAAGATCGCGACCGAGATACTTTGCCGGATGCGCTCCGACGATCGTCTCTCCGCGTTCACTCAACAGCATCTCGCAACGCTCGTGAACGGCTTTGGAAAATGGCGGGGAGACGAATGCTTTCACACGGCCGTTGTCACGATCGCAGATGAGCTTCTGCGCCGCAGCGATCGACTCTCAGATTTCACGCAACAACAGTTGGCGAGTCTGGTCAATGTCTTCAGCAAGTGGCCGGAAGAGTCGAGTTGTCGCAAAGCAGCGATCGGTATCAGCAACGAGCTTCTCCGCCGCTCCGATCATGTCACCGATTTCAGTCCGCAGCGTCTGGCCAACTTCGTAAACGGATTCAGCAGGTGGCCTGGCGAGTTCGCGGCTCGGCAAGTCACAGTCAAGATCGCGGGTGAACTCGTTCGCCGCGCGCTTTCCGTCGATCAGCTCGGTGACTTCGCTCACCATGATCTGGCGAGTTTGGTCAACGGCTTCAGCAAGTGGACGAAGGAGGTTGCCTGTCTAACCGCTACCGTTGCTATCGCGGATGTGGTCATCTGTCACACTCGCCATGCCAAGCGCCTCTCTTGCTTTCGCTACCAGGAACTCGGCATGCTGGTAAACGGCTTCAGCAAATGGCGGAAGGACACGACTTGCCGCCTAGCCACAATTGCAATTGCCGATGAAGTGCTCGCCCGCAGTCGCGGCGTCGACGGAGTCTCCTGCATTACTGAACAGGGACTGGCGAACCTCGTAAACGGGTTCAGCAAGTGGCCGCAACAGGCGTCTCTTCGCGATGCCACGGCAGCGATCGCCCAGGAGGTCGTTTGCCGTGCCCGCCGCCCGGATCGGCTCTCTGAATTTACGCCGCAGGGACTGGCTATTCTCTTGGACGGCTTCAGTAAATGGCCAACAGCGGTTCCGCTGCGCGAAGCTGCGACTGCAATCGCCCGCGAGGTTCTTGTTCGGGCCTGCCGTACCGACAGGCTTTCTCATTTTACGGGTGGAGGACTGGCGATGCTCGCCAACGGCTTGAGCAAGTGGCGGCAAGAGGCGAGCTCTCGCAGTGCGACAGTAGCCATCGCGCAGGAGATTCTTCGCCGCGCCCATCAAATTCGTGAGTTTAGCGAGCAGGAGCTTGCACACCTCGTGCGTGCGTTCGGTAACCGGCTGGAAGAGGTTACCTCTCGCGAAGTCGCCGTCATGATCTCTGAGGAGGTCCTCCGCCGTATTAGCGAGACTGCTCGTTTCACCGAGCAAGAGTTCGCAGACCTGGAGAATGGGTTGATCAAGTGGTCCGAAGTGGCGATCTGTCGTCGAGCCGCTGCGGCTATCGGCAATTTGAGAACGCGGCGTGACGGACGACGAACATGGTGTCGTCCGTCATCTTGCAAAGAAGAACAGGGCATCGCTCTTGTGAACGCGCCAAGCACCGCGCCGCTCCAAAGGACGACGAGTCAATGCGGCACGACGCCAGCAAGTGCCGCAACCAAGGGCAGCACACCTTTATGACTAAGGCGATCGTGCGTTCTCAACTTCGTTCAGCCGAACCGAACTCCGATGTACTTTCCGCCAGTAAGGCGAATTATCCGGAAAGCTTTTTGCACAGCAGGCGGGCCTATCGGAGCGCCCTTGCTCGTGAGATGTTTGGGCGGGCCGACGGCACGATATGCCGCGGCCGTCCAATGTATCGTTCGACATAGAGCCGGCACCCTCAATGACCGCGCTCTCACTACGCGTCCCGACAATGGCGTCCTCCAGAGTATCGAGGCCACACACAATCCACGTGCCTTACTGCAGCAATGGCTACCAAGTAGTCGTTCAAGTGACGCCCACGTAGTGCGCGAGCTCAGCCCTCAAGGAACTCTCGATCCATGCTCTGCCCGAAATGTCATACAGAAAGCTGGTGCGAGATCGCAATGCACGATCCCTGGACTGGCCGACCAGTGATCACCTGCAATACTTGTGGTGAGCATGCCGAATACGATTGCCTCCAGCGCAAAATGGCACACGAGATCATCGCTGCTACGTTGGCCTGTAACGTGAGCATAGAGAAGCAGCGCGATCCGCGGGCGGCTGCTGATAGGATTTTGGATGCGCTAGAGAATGCCGGTCTAACAATCGCTCGCGCCTCTAGATGAGTGGGAGCACCGCCGAACGGCGCCCCTACGAGGCCTTGGCCGCCCATCAGAGAGCATGACCAACTGCGCTGCTCGTTCCATGGTACGCATACGAGGAAGACCGCCTGATTGACGCATGCGCGCGGGCACGGCGAGCTCTATGATGGCGTTGCGTGAAGGTCAGGCGGCCTGCTGATCGGCGGGCTTGTCGCCTTGGCGGAGGAGCTTCCATTCCCAGGGCAGCAGTTCGTGCAGACGCGATGCGGGAAGATCGGCGATACGGGCGACGATATCGGCGAGCCAGGCCTTGGGATCGACATCGTTAAGACGGCAGGTGGTGATCATCGTCAGCATGATGGCGGCGCGGTCGGCACCGCGCAGGCTGCCGGCGAAGGTCCAATTGCGCCTTCCCAGGGCGATGCCTCTCAATGCGCGCTCAGCACAATTGTTGGTCAAGCAGATCCTGCCATCGTCGAGGAAGCGGGCGAAGTTGTCCCAGCGCCTGAGCATGTAATTCATGGGCTTCAGGACCTCGGAGGAGCGCGAGAGGGGTTCGCGCTCGAGGAGCAGCCAGGCATGCATGTCCTCGAGAAGCGGCTTGCTCTTTTCCTGGCGCATGGCGCACCGCTCGTCGGCGCCGCGGCCGTTTATGGCGCGCTCGATCTCGAACAAAGCGTCGAGGCGTCTGAGCGCCTCCAACGCGATCGGGGAGACCGGTTTGCCCCTGTGGCCTTCCCGGGCGTTCTTCTCGATGTCGGCCAGCTCGAAGAAGCCCCGCCGCGCATGGGCAAAGCAAAACGCCGGCGTAATCGGCAGCACCTTCTTCTGCGGATCGAACAGCGGCTCGAAGCCGTTGTAGCAATCAGCTTGCAGGATACCGGCGAAGGCGGCCAGATGC
Source organism: Bradyrhizobium sp. Kon10 (assembly GCF_055807395.1). NCBI lineage: Bacteria > Pseudomonadati > Pseudomonadota > Alphaproteobacteria > Hyphomicrobiales > Nitrobacteraceae > Bradyrhizobium > Bradyrhizobium sp. Kon10. Next base: position 60,155 of record NZ_JBVVOZ010000034.1, read on the forward strand.
TTCTGTGGATGCTCGCCTCGACGGTCGCTCGAGGCGTAATAGACCGCCGCCGGTGGCGCTGGCCCGGCGAAGGGCCGGTCATCCCGCACATATGTCCAGATCCGACCGGTCTTGCACTTGCCCTTGGCCAGGATACGGATGGTGGTGTCATCGCCATGCAGGCGCTCGGCAGCGAGCACATGGCGCTCGATCAAGTGGAAGAGCGGCATCACGGCGAAGGTCCCGTGGCCAACCTGGTCGGCCAGCGTCGACAATGGCAGGTCGATCCTCTCGGCCTTAAAGCGCGCACTCTGGCGATTGAGCGGGATGTGCATGCCGAACTTGTCGAACAGAATCGTCGCCAGCAATTGTGGGCCGATGAAGCCGCGCGGCGTCGCGTGGAACGGCGCCGGCGGCTGGCCTCGCAATCGCGGCAGGTGAACTTTTCCCGCACTGTCGCGATGACCTTGAAGCGGCGCGGGATCTCCTCCAGCGTCTTGGTCACATCCTCGCCGATCTTCGCCAGCCGGGATCCGCCGCAGCAGGCGCAGCTCGTCGGAGCCTCAATGACGATGCGCTCGTGTTCGATGTCGTCCGGCCAGGGCTTGCGTACCGGCCGCTTGCGCGTGAAGGCGCGCACGCTCTGGGTCTTCGCCGCCGCGGCCTGAGCCGCAAGCTCATCCTCGCTCGCCGTGGTGGCGAGTTCTTCGAGTTCCAATTCCAATTGTTCGATTAGACGCGCCGTGCGCTCGGAGCGCTGCCCGTACAGTTCGCGTTTGAGCTTCTCGATCCGCAGCTCGAGATGCGCGATCAGCGCCGCGTTGTCCGACAGCTCCGCCCGCGCACTGGCCGCCATCGCCTCGGCTCGCAGCCGCGCCTCACGCTCGGCCTGCAGCGCTGCCAGGGCACTGACAAGATCCGATGGAAGGTCGTTCGGCTTCGATACCATGAAGCCATTGAATCAGATCAAGCAGCAGATTCAAACCCAAAACGGCTATCCGATCCGCGTCGGACGCTGGGTTTCTTGTGGGTTGCGCCAATCGATTCCGGACAACAGGTAACTCATCTGCGCCGGCGAGATCGTCACTGCATCGCCCGCAACCGAAGGCCAGATGAACCGCCCTCTCTCCAGTCTTTTGGTGAACAGGCATGCTCCCTGGCCATCGTGCCAGATCACCTTCACAAGATCGCTTCGGCGACCGCGGAAGACAAACAGATGACCGCTGAGCGGGTCCTTGCGCAGCACCTCCTGCACCTGGAGTGCCAGCGTCGGAAAGCCTCGCCGCATGTCCGTGTAGCCTGTCGCAAGCCACACGCGCGCGCCCGTCGGAACCGGGATCATCGGCGCACCAGAGCCTCGAGAACCCGACGCAGGGCGTCTCCATCAACGTCGCCATCGACCCGGATGCGGTGCCCGCTACCAAGGTCGATCTCGATGATGCCCAGGCTCTTCCGTCGACGCGCCGCCGTCGTCGTCAATGGCGCTTCGGCCACCGCCCGCGGCGGCACAGACGACCCAATCTCGACCGGCACGAACGGCGCTATACTCGCTTCAGCGTGCTTGCAAAGCTCTTTGCGCCACCTGAACAGCTGGCTTACATGAAGGCCAGCCATGCGAGCCACCTCGGAAACGCAGGCTCCGGGCTCGAGCGATGCTGCAACAAGCCGTTCCTTCTCATCCTGCGACCACCGGCGCCGCCGCTCGACCGATGTGATCACCTCCGCCCTCGAAATCGTCATAGCGCTTCTCCTAGGATTACCCCTAGGACCTGCAGCGTTCGCGTCCGTCAAACAAGGCGGCCCTCAACGAAGGAATACGTTCCATGAGACGTCTGATTGCCTCCAGATCCGCCGTCCTCCCCTCGGCCGATCCCCAATAGCAACTCTTTGGTACCAACCACCATTGTAGCAAACACGCCAATCTGGACCGAAGCCCCGATACTCAACGGGACCAGGGCTGAGCACCGCTTGGCGGCCTTTCCAACGGATGACGGCCAGGCGGATCTTCGCACAGGTATCGAACCCGCAATGATCGTTGACCTGACGTGGCCTGGACCTTGCGGCGCCTTGCGAGGTCGATACTTCAAAGTTGTCGACAACGGCGAAGTCACTGTTAGTGTCTCAGAATTCGGCTATTGACCAGAATCGCGCGCTGCCGTTTGATCCTGTTTCCTATTCCGCCGGGCCGCCGCGGCTCCAGAATTCCCGGGAAGCAGCCCCATTAAGATCGTGAGAGCGGATAGCTCGGCTGGATAGGCGAAGCCAATTCGCACACACGCGAGAGCATTCTCGCCATGGGCGATTGATTCCGGCGGCGAGGCAGCTCACTAGTTGCCTAGCGATGAGCCGCCTCACAGCTCGAGCGTCGCTATGTGCGCACAACTCAGCGGACCTGAGTTGCGCGTTCCGCAGACCACCAATAACAAAAAGCCAGCTGCTTTGGTAAAGACGCCTCCCGCCCTCCTCGCTTCGCGGCTGGCTGCTGGCGAACGAATACGAGTTTGACATATTCACGCGATTAGACCGCAGGGGGGATTGAACCGCACGTAGCGTCAGATTGTAGAGTGCGCAGTTAGGTAGCATCGATCTTCGGTCGATTCAGAATTCCTATGGACAAACCCGAATCACGCCGATCGCGTGCCATGAGAGGTCTTCTGCCAAAGCGGCCCGAGGATCGCGCTCAGTGCCGAAGGACGCTATTTCTGTTGTGTCCACGCAAATCGTGGAGCCCTATGAAGACACGATCGCTCACATGTAAGAAGGACCAATCCGCCATTGGAGGCTTCGAAAGACGTTTGCGGGCACCGAGTGCCCAACGAGCCGCCGAGAAATTGATGCGCTATCCCGGAGCGGTAATGTGAGAAGACCCGATGAAACCAACAGGGTCTTGCTCGTCGATCACTGTGATGGCCAATGCCGGGCCATTGTTGGCTTCAAAAATGGCGATCCCGGAACCGCGTATATGTGCGGCGAACCCGTTGTGAGGGGACCGCGCCAAAAGCTGTCATCATGGTGCGCTTACCACCATGCCCGAATGCACGTCATGCCATGGTCGGACGGGCGCGGCGTGCTTCAAAGAAAGCAGATTAGTTGACCAACAGTAATCTAAGAGGAGCGCGCAGCTGCTGGGCTTCGGCAACGGTTGCGGCAGCAAGAGAGCTGCCGATACCTCCGCGAGCTGGATCTGCTCGACATGCAGGCCCGACGATTGCCCCAAGGCCGACCGCCGCTCCAGGCAATGAGACCTGACGAACGAGTGTTGAGAGCTCATGTGAGCGCCTCGGAAAGGAAATGATGTGCAAGTCTAGAGCCGTGAGCGACTGAACATTTGATCTCGGTACCTTGTCCGCGCGCGGCTCTTCCCAAGTTCTTCTCCGAGGGGCCGCAACTCGAGTTCGATAATTGAGGTAGAACGCAATTGCTCCGTCTGTTCAGGCTAGTCTCCCCCGAAAGCGTGCTCAAGAACCGGACGTTCCCGCCGTATCGATGACAGAAGGGCCTCGGGATCGGCAAGCCGCCACTTTCAATGACACCGGCATGCGCTCAACGCGGCTTGTTCACGCACATCCGGTCTTCGCCTGGCCATAGTACCGCCGTCGTCCGCGCTCTAGACGCACCATTGTTGTTGAGTCCGTGACGCACTCGCGAGCAATGAACCGCCAGAGTGTTTCCGCTACTGACTTCGTCGTTAGGGAGGCAGAGCACACAGCTGGTCGCGATAATCTCCCTGAGGTTTGATAAAGCAGGTGCAGTGGCCTCATTCATGCATTTGCTATGAACTCAAACGGCACAGAGCCAATATGCGCGCCTTCACTTTTTCTTGCCCGATTGCCAACATGATTGTTCAGAAATGGATCGATGATGACAAGGACTGCGCGACAGAGAACGAATTTCAAGGCTTTGTTTGCCCGGCTTGCTCGCAGTTGCACTGGATGAACAGCAAGGCTGGTAAACTCTTAGGCAAGGACAAGAAATGAGGGAAATTCCCTGGCTTCACGCGCGAGCTGAGCACGGACAGACTGTGGGACGCTTCACGGCCAAACGGTCACCCCGTAGCTGCGCCGCAACTCATTGGTTGCACCCAAGCAATAGATAAGCGCCTGACGAAGGCCGAACGAAATCTGCCGGACTGCAAACTTTCGTATAGTCCTTCAAAACCCTTTCGACGTGAAAGGTTTACCTCCGTACAGTTGAGTAATCGACGCAATGCCTGTAGAGGGTCCACACTTCGGCAGTTCGAGGCGTGACACTTGCGCACTCGAAGAGCCAGACGCGATTGACGTCGTCGATCGGGGAACGACATTAGCCTGCGCAGAGAAATAATTTGTTAAACCAAGAGAGCAAACCGCGGGTCGCTCTGATCACCGGCGTGACCGGCCAGGACGGCGCCTATCTCGCCGAATACCTATTGTCGCTCGGCTATGTCGTGCACGGCATCAAGCGGCGCTCGTCCTCATTCAACACAGCGCGGGTCGACCACCTCTACCAGGACCCGCATGTGGGCGACGTCCCGTTTCAGATGCACTACGGCGACATGACGGACTCGACCAATCTGATCCGTTTGGTGCAGCAGATCCGGCCGACCGAGATCTATAATCTCGCGGCGCAAAGTCATGTCGCCGTCAGCTTCGAGAGCCCCGAATACACCGCCAATGCCGACGGCATCGGCGTGCTGCGGCTCCTGGAAGCGATCCGCATCCTCGGCATGGAGAAGGAGACGCGGTTTTATCAAGCCTCGACCTCCGAACTCTATGGTCTGGTGCAGGAGATCCCGCAGAAGGAGACCACACCGTTCTATCCGCGCTCGCCCTACGGCGTCGCAAAACTCTATGGGTTCTGGATCACGGTGAACTACCGCGAAGCCTATGGCATGTTCGCAGCCAACGGGATCCTTTTCAACCATGAGAGCCCGATCCGCGGCGAGACATTTGTCACCCGCAAGATCACCCGCGGCGTCGCGCGCATCGAGGTTGGACTCGAGGAGACGCTCTATCTCGGCAATCTCTCAGCCAAGCGCGACTGGGGCCATGCCCGCGACTATGTCGAAGGCATGCACAAGATCCTGCAAGCGGACAAACCTGACGATTTCGTGCTCGCCACCGGTGAGACACGGTCCGTGCGCGAGATGGTCGAACTGTCGTTCGCGCAAGTGGGACGCCGCATTGAATGGCGCGGGGAGGGCATCGACGAGACCGGCGTCGACATGAAGAGCGGCAAGACCGTGGTGAAGATCGATCCCACTTACTTCCGCCCGACCGAGGTCGATCTCCTGGTCGGTGACG
>NZ_JBVVOZ010000035.1:0-63901 GCF_055807395.1 Bradyrhizobium sp. Kon10
GGCCTTATCTTTGGCGGCTTGCAGGGCCCCGGCAACCAGCGCGGTCCGTTTGGCCCGGGATCGGGCCCGGGGCAGCCACCCTTCTGAGCTCGTTTTCCCGGAGCTGCTCGCGAATTGGAGGTCGCCTCGGTCGGCGGCCTCATTCGTTTGCGACTACGTGCAGCCGTGCCGGAAGGGCGCCTTGCCTGCCGTTGAAGCCGCGGCGTATAATATTCCGATGGCTGTCAGCTCTCCCGATCTGAAAGCGTTCTTGCTCGCGACACCGTTCTTCGGTGGCCTTTCAGATGCCAGTCTCGACGTTTTGCTCCCCATGTTGGTTGAGCGCAGAGTCCAAGCAGGTCACATCGTTATAGCTCAAGGCGATCCCGGTCGGTCGATGTTCGTCGTCCATTCAGGAGAGCTTGAGGTACGCAGGCAAGGCAATTCGGGCGGGCTCATTCACACGGCTGATCTCGGGCCAGGGGATTTCTTTGGCGAGATGACCCTGATCGAAATGCAAAATCGATCGGCAACGGTGGTGGCAGCGACTGCAGCCGTGCTTTACGAACTTACAGCTCAAAATCTGTATACTTACTATAAGGCTGACACGCGCGCCTATGTCATAGTGCTTCAAAATGTTAACCGCGAGCTCTGTCGCCGCCTCCGTCGCGCGGATGAGCGTGTGGCGGAGCTGGTGGATCAGCTACGTCAATGAGCACTGGCCGATGAAGATTCGGGTTTTCATACCCACGTCAGGTCAGGACGGCATATCTCCTCTCGTCGCATCGTGGTCGCCACCGCGTACAAGGATGCGACCATCGACTTGAATCGCCGACGATTGGGTTCGAGGTATTCGATCAATTCGTCGAGCTCATCTTCGGTTGGGCGGCGGTCTCGCTCGAGACCCGAATGCTTCGTTGCAAAGCGCGCTACCCGGACCTCTTCAGTCGGGAGGGTTTTGGTGACCCTCTGCGGTCAATACTGCGCTCCCGTCCTTGCGACGGCGGAAGGTCTCTGACACATAGCGGTTCTTACGGCGGACCTGGACGCTCCAGTTCCCGGACGGCAAGTGAGTGGGGCTGGCCATGGTAAATAGGGGTACAAACGTGTGCTAGTTTGGCGTGCGCACGTCATGCTTCAAGCTGTTGAGAGCATAAGGTAAATCATTGAAATCGCAATGCTATCGCTTTTCTGTGGCTCCAATGATGGATTGGAGGGAGAGTTCAAGTGTTTCAATCGGTTAGAACGCGCCGTGTGCACGACGTGTGCGCCGGGAGACCAAAGAAAATCTAACGACTGCCAATGTGAGCAGGCGTTCTGAAGTGCGGAGCGTCGCCGTGGATTGGCGCTAGCGCCTAGTGAATAGTGGGCCGCGCACCTGATCAATGAGCACGATTTCGGCAACGGGACATCGATCTTCACACGTGACTGCGATGCCGCCCGTGAATTTGCTCATCAGATCAAGGTCGGCATGGTTGGCGTCAACGTGCCGATCCCTGTCCCCAGAGACTGCTTGGCCGGCTCTTGGGGACCTCGTCTACGGCTCGAAGTTCGCCGCGTCTTACCTTCCGGCTTCGGATAACGCAGCGAACCTCAGGTTCGTCTCGGCATACCGGCAAATGTTCAACGAGACGCGGAGATCAACGCGTCACTCGGATACGATAACGACAAGACCATCATGCTTATGCTTGAAAAGCTCGGCGGCAGCATGCCAACTGACGTATCCCAATTCTCGGCGGGGCCTCAGTACACTAACCTTCGATGCACCGCGCGGGCGGATTCGCTTTAGTCATAGCAGGATGCTGAGTCGTCAGGTGATCCACGGCGAACGCCAAAGGAGGCCAATAGCAGCCATCACGTCGGCACGAGCGGCATTCTCACCAGACCCAACCAATTGCTGTTGTGGCGGAGCGCCCGCACTTGTCGCTGAAATACTTGACCCCGCGGCAAGACATTTTCAGAATTTGCTGAACACGACATTCGTGCGAACAGCGGCGCTGCTGTGGCCGGTGTTTGACGCCGTACGCCAGAGCTAACGAACGGCGATGCCTGCGCTGTCGATCACCCGCTTGTAACTTGCTGTCTCCTTGACGATGAACGGGACCATCTCGGCCGGCCCCTTGTCGGCAATCGACACTTGGCCGTTGGTGACGAGGTCGGCGACGAGGCCTGGGTCGGCAAGGACAGAGCTGAGTGCCTGAGAGAGCTTGCTTACGATTTTCGGGTCTGTCCCGGCCGGGACCGCGACCCAGGTTGAGCCGACACTGACGGCGTCCGGGTAGCCGGCCTCGAGGACCGTCGGCGCATCGGGCAGCGCGGCTAACCGCGCGGCACCGGTGGTGCCGAGCACCTTGACCTTGCCGGTGTCGATCAGCGGCCTGAGCACGCTGAGATAGTCGAAGGACACATCCAGGATGCCGGACATCATGTCGGTCATCTGGCTCGAGCCCGACTTGTAGGGCACGTGTGTCAGCGTGATCCCGGCGGCCGCCTGGAACATCTCGCCGGCGAGGTGCTGGGCGGTACCAGGCCCCGGGGAGCCAAAGTTGATCTTGCCCGGGCTAGCCTTCGCGTAGGCCACGAACTCAGCCAGCGTGTTGTATGGCGCTGCTGCAGTCGCGACGAGGATCTGATTTGACGAGCTCACGCCACGGACGTGAACAAAGCTCTTAAGCGGGTCGTAATTCGGCTTCGTCATTCCTAGGTTTGGCTGGATCGTCATAGGCCCGCCCGAGGCGTAGAGCACGGTGTAGCCGTCAGGCTGGGCCCGGGCAACGAACTCCGTGCCGATGGTCCCGCCAGCGCCGGGCCGATTTTCTACCACCACCGGCTGCCCAAGCCGCGTCCGCAGCAGCTCTGCGATCTTGCGCGAGACGAGGTCAGTGACACCGCCAGCCCCGAACGGTACTACCCAGGTAATCGCTCGGTTCGGCCAAGTCTCCGCCGCCGTCTGGGCCGTCGCGGCGCTCGTCTGAAACACCAGCGGCGTCGCGACGACGAGACATAGGAGCGCGCTCGCCACCATCCCTCCGCGGCGCCCGCTCAGGCCGCGGCGCGTGCCAAATGCGGCAGCAGGGCCAGGCGGACCGCCGAGCAGGGCTGGAACCAGCGCCGTGGGCGCGAGGACATTGTCGCCATCAATGATAACCATCCTGGCTTGCTCAAGCGATTGGATGCCTGCGTTATCCTTCAGCGATCCCTCGAACGTCGGTAAATCAGACGGCTCCGTCAGTTGTAGATCGCCTGCAGCCGGACACTCTGTGATCATTCGTACATTCCATTCTTGGCCATCAAGAAATTGAGGCATCGTCCGCAATTGAGCTCTGAATGTTGAGGGGAGCGCCGCTGTGCGGCGCCGCGTTCACGTCGACGCCGACCGACGTGAATGCCAGCAGATCTGCGCGTGCTAACTGAGGCCACTCGTCTCGGCCGCGCGTTCGATATGAGCCCGGATAGCGTTCCGTTCCGGATCAATCCAGCCATGTTCGCCGGCCTTGGCGATCATGTCCGCGTAGCCTTGAGCCCAACTGGCGCCGTCGGGGCAACCGGCAAGGGTTGGAACGAGATCGACCGAAACGAGCGCATCCCGATTGTCGAGCAGCGTAATCCCTTGCCACCCCTGCGCTTCAGATCCTGCATCGGCATGCAGCACCAGCTTGAAGTTTCGGAAGTCGAGCGGCTCGCTCAGCTGGACCATGCCGCCCTCGAAGCATTCGATGATCACGGAGCCGCTATCCTTCTATTCGTGTTGCAATTATGCCGCTTCGCTAACACCGAACGTCAACTATGCCTGCGGCAACGCGCGCAGCGTCCCCTGATAGTTGAGTAGGGGATCGCCGTTCCCACCGCGGGTTGCGACGATTCTGCCGATGAAGAGACCGTGCGTGCCGACCAATTGGTGATGATGCAGCACGCACTCCAGGACGCCGATCGCCGGTTCGAGCAGGGGGACATCGAGGACGCCTTGCTGCCAAGATGCTGTCGCGAAGCGTTCGGCCCCCTTGGCGCCGCCCGCGAAACGCAGCGCCAGATCTTCCTGCCCTCGGCCGAGCAGGCTGACCCCGAAGCGGCCGTTGGTGAGAATGGCGGCATGCGTTTCGGAGCTCGCATTGACGCCGACGAGCAGGCAGGGCGGCTCCATGCACAGCGAGGTGACGGAGCTCACGGTCAATCCACGCCGTGCGGTCTCACGTCCCGTCGCCACGATCGCGACACCGCCGGCGAGGTTCCGCATGGCGAGCCGGAATTCAGCGGCCTCAACCGAGCGGAAATCGGTCATTTGAGCCATTTGACATCCCATGACGTTCCTCCCTATGCGAGGGTACCAGGGCTACGCGGAAACCGCTTCGCCCGCGATCTTGCCGCGTCCGGCGGTAGCGGATTTCAGCTCCTTCCGGATCGCGGGAATGATCTTGCTGCCCCACAGCTCGATCTGGCGCAGCATCGTGCGCTGGTCGAAATCGCCGAGCTGGGTCTGAAGCGCGATGTGAGTCGGCTTGAGAATGCTGATCTCTTCCAGCATGCGGTCGATCACCTGGTTGACGCTGCCGACGGGCAAGTTGCTCCGCATCGTCTCGAGGCTCATGTCGTTCGGCCCGGCCTCTTCCTTGATGAGGTAACCGTCATCGCTCTGGGCACGGCGGAACTTCAGGCTTTCGGAGAGCCGGCGCTGGAAGCGCGCATTGTCCAGATACGACTGGATCTCGCTGTCATTGTCGCTGGCATAGGCGCAGCGCAGGAAGCCGAAGCGCGTGTCGTCGATCGAGCGGCCTTCCTTGGCCGCAATGCCCTCGAGCCGCTCGCGCAGCGCCTTGATGGCGTCGGTACCGTTGAGCAGGGCGGTGACGAACAGATTGTGGTCGTCGCGGATGGCGCGGCCGAGCGTCTCCGCATGTCCCGACGTTACCCAGATCGGCGGCATCGGCTTCTGCACGGTACGCACCGCGATGGAGGTCGGCGGAATCTGCAGATGCTGGCCGGAATAGGAGAAGACGTGTTCCTTCATGCCGGCTTCAAGCACGTCGTAGAGCTCGGCGAACAACGAGTGTGAGTTCTTCAGGTCGACGCCGAAACGATCGAACTCGAATTGCTGGTAGCCCGAGCCGATGCCGAGATCGAGGCGGCCGTTCGAGACCGTGTCGGCAAAACCGATCTCGCCCAGCAGGCGCGCGGGATGATACAGCGGCAGCACGCAGACCGCGGTGCCGAGCCTGATGCGCTTGGTCAGTCCGGCGCAATGCGCGACCATCATCAGCGGCGAGGGGCACAGGCTGTAATTGTTGAAATGATGCTCGGCATACCAGGCCGTATCGAAGCCGGCGGCTTCCGCGGCGACCGTCTGCTCGACCGCGTTGTTGATGACCTGCTGCGAGGTTTGGTGATAGCCGCGCTGCTGCGCCAGGATGAAAACGCCGAATTCCATGGGTGCATTCCTCTACCATATTGCGCCGCGGCCGTTTTTCGACCGGTTGACGCGAGGTTATGGCCTTGAGGTTTTTCGAACAATTGGCGTAATCTGAGTATATCTTTTGCAGAATCTGAAAAGATCGATGAATCGTCTCCAGGCCATGGAATTGTTTGTCAGCAGCGTCCGCGAGGGCAGTTTCTCCGCGGCCGGACGCCGGGCGGGGCTCTCGCCGGCATCGGTGTCGCGGTATGTCGGCGAGCTCGAGGCCCAGCTCGGGGTGCAATTGATCAACCGCAGCACCCGCCATCTCGGCTTGACCGAGGCCGGAAAAATCTTCTTCCAGCGGACCGAGCAGGTGCTGCATGGCATCGAGGATGCCGAGGCTGCGGCGCTTTCCCTGCAGAGCACGCCGCGCGGAACGCTCCGGGTTCATTCGCGGACGCTGTTCGGCATCAAGGTGCTGTCGCCGCTAATTCCGCAGTTCCAGAAGCTTTATCCGGAGTTGAAGGTCGAGCTTCGCCTGTCGGAACGGCGTGTCCTCCTTCGCGAGGAGGAGTTCGACATCGATTTCCAGATCGCCGCGCCGAAGGATCCGGGCCTGATGCAGCGCCGCCTGGTGCGGAGCGAACGTATCCTGGTGGCCTCGCCGGACTATGTCGCGCGGATGCCGAAGCTGCGTGGGCCGGATGATCTGGCAGGGCACAATTGCCTCACCTACTGGATGGGCCCTGACGACGTGGTCTGGAAGTTCATGCGCAAGAGCAGGCTTCGTGAGATCGTCGTGCCGTCCTCGTTCAGCAGCAACAACGGCATCATCCTGTGCGATCTTGCGGTGCGCGCGCATGGCATCGCGCTGCTCGACGACTACACGGTCGCGGACGAGGTGAAGGGCGGGCGACTGGTTCGCCTGCTGCCGGGCTTCCGTGTCACCAATTCCACCTTCGACGAAGGCATTTACGCCACCTTCCAGCAGAGCAGCTATCTGCCGGAAAAGATCAGGGTCTTCGTCGACTACATGGCCGAGAGCGTGCCGCGGCAGATCAAGCGACCCGCCTAGCCCAAGTCGAACCTGTGGGCCGGCAGCCCCGTCACGCCGAGACCCTCGACGGCGAACAATCCGCCGGCGCCGGGGCTATCGTCCCTGAGGTGGGTGCTGCGCGAGATCGACGTTACATAGAGGACATCGAGGCCGGCGCCGCCGAACGTTACGCTGGTCGGATGGCGGACCGGCATGTCGACACGGCGCACCACCGTTCCATCTGGCGCCAGCCGCGCGATCGCCCCGATGCGGACCAGCACGGTCCACAAATAGCCTTCCGCATCGACCGTCGCCCCATCGCCGCCCGAGCCGAGCGGATCCATCTCGGCGAAAACGCGCTTGTTCGCGAGGGGCCCGTCGCGGTGATAGTCGTAAGCCCAGATCACGCGCCGCACCGTGTCGGCAAGGTAGAACGTCTTGTCGTCGGGACTGAAGCACGGGCCGTTGGCCACGGCGAGATCGGACTCGAGGTGCTCGATCGCGCCCGAGGCGTCGATGCGATAGAGGCCGCCGAGCGGCTTTTCGTCTTCAGCCCGCCCGCCATGCATGGTGCCGGCCACGAAACGACCATAAGGGTCCGCCTTGCCGTCGTTCAGGCGAAGCATCGCGTGATCGAGGCCGATCGAGGGACCCGGGGTCAGGCCTCGCGTCCGGAAATCGTAGCGCGCAAAACCATGGCGCAGCGCCAGGACCGCGTCGCCATTGTCCGCCAGGGCCATCGATCCGATCGGAGCGGGCACCTGAAATTCCTCGATCGCGCCGGTCGCAGAGGACAATCTGCGGATCAATCCCGCCAGCGAATCAATCCAGTACAACGACCGCGTGCGGTCATCCCACACCGGGCTCTCGCCGAGCTGGTCTGTGGTCTCGCCGATACGTGTGATGCGTGTGACCGGGCTCATCTGGGCGCCTCTTTGGTCGGCAGGACAGAGCGGGCTTGACCGATCGGTCGGTGAAAAACTACGGTTGTTTCCATGTGCTGGTCGATGGTCGGCCTGTTTGGATGCGTCAGGGGCAGATTGCAGGTTCGATGGTTGAATTATCGACGACAAAGGACGGAGCCGCCAATCAGGCGGAGCAGTCCGATCGTGTCCTGCAGATTCTCGCGGAAGCCGCGCGGCTGTTCGCCACCAAGGGATATGACGGGACGTCGATGCGCGACATTTCGGTCGCTTGCGGCATCTCGAAATCGCTGCTGTATCATCACTTCTCCAACAAGGACGAGATTTACGCGCGCGTAGCGGTCGGCTCCACGCTCGAATTGTATCTGTTCGTGCGCGACCGTATTCCGGACGGCTCGCCGTCGCAGAAGATCCGCGCCTTCATGATAGCCACCGCCGAATATTTCCGGCGCTACCGTTGGGCGTGGATCGCATCGACGACGGCCTTCTGGAACGATCCGGATCGTCACAGGCAGAAGGAAAGGCTGACGCGCCGCGACCGGTTCGAGAACTTCCTGCGCGGCTTGATCCAGGACGCGATCGACGCCGGCGAAATCCGCAAGCTCGATGTTCCCATGACCGGACGCTTGATCCTGTCGTCCCTGAACTGGATGCATCGGTGGTACAATCCCAATAAGACGGCAACGCCCGAGCAGATCGCCGATATCTTCTTCGACATGGTGTTCAACGGTCTCCGTAACCCGGATTTCGGCGAGCCGCCGACCGGTGAGCAGCCCAAGCCGGCCCGACGAAAGCGCGCTGGCAACTGAGGCCGAGGCGGTCCTGCGAGTGAGGGCAAGCCCGCTTCATTCGAGCGCTATATGTTGCGCCGTGATCACAGGTCCCCAGAGGGCGGCGTCCTTGATTAGTTGGGAATCGAGCAATTGCGGCGCGCCGGTATTGGCCTGCAATCCATCGGTTTCCAGCTGCTTTGCAATTTCCGGCTTCTGCATCGCGGCGTTGGCTGCCGTATTCAGCCGTTCAATCGCCTCGCGCGGCGTGCCTGCGGGCGCGTGCAGCGCGGTCCAGAACGATGCCGAGAGTTCGGGGTAACCTGACTCGGCGAAGGTCGGAACATCAGGCAGGTTCGGCATGCGCTTGTCCGAGGAGACGGCGAGCAGGCGCAGCTGGCCCGATTTGACGTGCTCGACGACGGCGGCGGGCGTTGCGAAATTGAGGTCACATTCGCCCGACAGCAATTCCATGATCGAGGCCGGGTTGTTGCGATAGGCGACGTCGGTGACCGCAAAACCCATCGATTTTCCCATCATGAGCCCGAACAGATGCGTCACGCTGCCCGGGCCGAGCGTGGCGTAGAACAGCGGTTTGTCGCGGCTCTTGGCGTAGGCGACGAAGCCCTTCATGTCGGTGGCCGGCATCTTCGCGTTCACGGTCAGTGACAGCGGGCCGTTGCAGAGCATCGCGACGGAGGCGAAGTCCGCGAGCTTGTAGGGCAGGGCCTTGCGCAGCAGGACGTTCAACGAGATCGGTCCGGTACCGCCGGCGAGCAGGACGGTGCCGTCCTTGGGCGCGCGCGCCACATACTGCGATCCGACGATGCCATTGGCGCCCGGCTTGTTGTCGACCAGCACCGGCTGGTCGAGTGCCTCGGACATTCCCTTGGCGATCGAACGCATCAGGCTGTCGATCGAGCCGCCGCTCGCATAGGGCACGATGATGAAGATGGTCTGTGACGAGCGCGCGCTCACGATCGCAGGTGCAGCAAACGGCGCGACAATGGCGCCGGCCATGAGGGTTGCGGCCCGACGCCGGCTAAATTTGGTCATGGCGATTTCTCCCGGGGAATTTGTTGTCGGTTGGCTGAAATCTACGACCTGACCGATCGGTCAGTCAACAGCTCTGTCGTCGCAGCTATTGCAAGCCGGCAACCTTGGTGTTATGAGCCAATCGACTGACCGATCGGTCAGGCGACAAATTGTCGCCGTCCAGGGTCGAGGCGCCAAGATAAACAAGAGCCAGGAGGAAGCCATGTCCGATGACATCGTGACGCTCGAAGTATCCGACAACATTGCAATCGTGACGCTGAATCGCCCTCCGGTGAATGCGCTCAATCGCGCGATGCGCGACCGCATCGTCAGTGTGTTCGACGAGATCTCCGAGCGCAGCGACGTCCGCGTCGCGATCCTCACCGGTAACGGCAAGATCTTCTGCAGCGGCGCCGACCTCAAAGATCGTCCGGACCCGGCGAAGGTCGGCGCGTTCCATGACCACAACCGCATTACCCGCGAAACCGGCAACTGCATCCGCGAATGTTCCAAGCCCGTCATCGCCGCGATCAACGGCGTTGCATTGGGTGCAGGCCTCGGCCTGATGGCGTCCTGCGACATTTTCTACGCCTCTGAAGAAGCCGTGTTCGGCATGCCCGAGATCAATGTCGGCCTCGCTGGCGGCGCGGCGATGCTCAACACGCTGTTCGGTCGCTCGCTGATGCGGCGGATGTTCTTCACCGGCTACCGCGTGCCGGCCGCGGAGCTTTATCGTCTCGGCATCATCGAGGCCTGCACCAGCAGGGAGGATCTCATGCCCGAGGCGATGAAGATCGCACGCGAGATCGCCGCCAAGAGCCCGATTGCGATCGAGTATGCCAAGAATGCGGCCAACATGGTCGAGCTGATGCCGCCGCGCGATGCCTATCGTTTCGAGCAGAACATCACCATGGCGCTGTCGAAGACCGAGGACGCCAAGGAAGCGCGCATGGCCTTCCTGGAGAAGCGCGCGCCGGTGTTCAAGGGACGCTGATCATGCGGCCGGGAGAGGGTCTCGACGCGTTGATGTCGCCGCGCTCGATCGCGATCATCGGCGCATCTCAGGAGCCGACCAAGATCGGTGGTCGGCCGGTCGATCTGCTACGCCGCTACGGCTATGCGGGCCGGATCTATCCGGTCAATCCGAAGGCCGCGGTGGTGCAGGGGCTTCAGGCCTATGCATCGGTGGCTGAACTGCCTGAGGCCCCTGATCTCGCGATCATTGCGGTCGACGCCGAGCGGGCGGCCGAAGCGGTGGAGCAATGCGCTGCGCGCGGCGTTCGCAGCGTCGTTGTGTTCTCGTCCGGCTTTGCCGAGCTCGGCGAGCAAGGGCGCGCGATGCAGGACCGGTTGCAAACGGCCGCGCGCCGGACCGGCATGCGACTATTGGGACCGAATTGTCTCGGCGCGGTCAGCGTCGCCGAACGCGCCATCGCCACGTTCTCGATCGTGCTTGAGCACAGCATGCCGACGGCCGGCTCGCTCGGTATCGTATCGCAAAGCGGCAATCTCGGCAGTTACACCATGCGCATGGCGAGCGATCGCGGCGCCGGCATCAGCCGCTTCATGACCACTGGCAACGAGTGCGACATCGACATTGCCGACGGCATCGCCTGGATGGCTCGTGATCCTGCCACGAAAGTCATCCTGTGCTGCTTCGAGGCTTGCCGCGATGCCGGCCGGCTCATCGCCGCGCTGACCGAGGCCCGCAATGCCGGAAAGCCGGTTATTGCTCTGAAGGTCGGCACATCGGAGGCCGGGCAGGCCGCGGCGGCGTCGCACACCGGGGCCATGGCGGGATCGGACGCCGTGTTTGATGCGTTGCTGGCGCGATATGGCGCGGTTCGGGTCCGCAGCATCGAGGAATTGATCGATCTCGGTCATGCGGCCTCCATCCTTTTGCCGGATCGGTTGCCGAAGGGGCCGCGTCTTGCGGTCGTGACGGCATCGGGCGGCTTTGGCGTGTTGCTCGCCGATGCGGCGCAGGCCGTCGGGCTCTCGTTGCCGGAGCTGAGCGAAGCGACGCAGCGCGCGATCCTCGAGCTCGTGCCGTTTGCGTCGGCGCGCAATCCGGTCGACGCCACCGCGCAGATGTCCAGCCGACCCGATATGCTGCAGAAGATCCTGTCGGCGGTCGTGGCTGACGACCGTTCCGACGTCATCGTGCTACCGCTGCCGTTCTCGCTGCACATGCCACGCCTGCGCTCGGTCTATATGGAGACCTTGCGCACCATCCGCGCGCAGTATCCCGATCGGCCCGTCATTCTGTGTGTCGAGGGCCCGCCGGATGCGCTCGGTGAACTACATGCCTTGGGCTATCCGACGATTGCGAGTTTTGACGGCTGCTGCGCCATCATTGCGGCGCTGGCGCGCTTGCAGGCGTTGGCGACTGCGCCAAGGGAATCAAGCCAGCCTGTCATCGTAAAAGCTTCGCCGCTGGCCGCCGACGCGTTCCGGCATGAACTCGGCGCCAAGCGCGCGATGGCGGAGGCCGGTATCCCCGTGCTTGGCGAGCGGCTGGTGTCGGACGCCGATGCTGCGGCGCGAGCCGCACGCGAAATCGGTTTTCCCGTGGTGTTGAAGATCGCCTCGCCCGATCTACCGCACAAGACGGAGGTCGGCGGCGTTGCCGTCGGCCTTCGCTCCGAGGAGGAGGTGCGGCAGGCCCATACCCAGATGCTGGCGCGTGTGACCACGAAGGCGCCGCGCGCGGTGATCGATGGCGTGATCGTCGCCCCGATGGCGCGGGGCCTGTCCGAGCTGATCCTCGGCAGCCGGATCGATCCGGTGTTCGGACCGGTCGTCATGGTCGGCCTTGGCGGGATCTTTGCAGAGATCGTCCAAGACACGGCTGTGCAGATGGCGCCTGTGAACGAGACGCAGGCGATGGCGATGCTGAAATCGCTCAAAGCGTTCGCTGTCCTCGACGGGGCTCGCGGACGGCAGCGCACCGATCTCAAGGCCGCGGCGAACGCGATCGCTGCTCTGTCGCGCTTCGCCGTTGCACACGCGGACACGGTGTCGGAAATCGACATCAATCCACTGCTGCTGAAGGCGGAAGGCGAGGGCTCTGTCGCACTCGACGCACTGCTCGTGCCACACGGCGGCCCACCAACGCACCACCACTGAGACATCGATCAACAAGAACCGCGAAGCCGGCTCAACGATTGCAGGGAGGAATCCATGACGAAACTCAATACCCGTCTTCTCAACATCGCCGTGATGTTGGGCGCTCTGTTGGTCCTGGCGATGCCGCTGCGTGCGCAAGGCGCCTCGGGCGACGTGATCAAGATCGGCATCATGAACGACCAGAACGGCCCGTATGCCGACAATTGCGGCCCGGGTTCAGTGGCCGCAGCGAGACTCGCGGTCAGCGATTTCGGCGGCACCGTCAATGGCAAGAAGATCGAGCTCGTCGTCGCCGACGACCAGAACAAGCCCGATATCGGCGTCGCGGTCGCGCTGCGCTGGCTCGATAATGAGGGCGTCGACGCCATCGTCGGCTGCTCGGCCTCGTCGATCGCACTCGGCGTGCAGGACATCATGAAGGCGCGGAAGAAGCCTTATATGCTGGCGGGGACGGCCGGTTCGTTCTTCACCAACGATAAGTGCTCGCCGATGACCACGCAGTGGATGGTGGACACCTATGCACAGCCAAAGGCCACGGTGAAGGCCTTGCTCGCCCAGGGCGTCGACACCTGGTTCTTCCTCACCGTCGACTATGCGTTCGGCAAGGGTTGGCAGGCTGACGCCACGAACTTCATCAAGGCCGGTGGCGGCAAGGTGGTGGGCTCGGTACTGCATCCCCTCAACTCGTCGGACTTCTCCTCGTTCCTGCTGACGGCGCAAGCGAGCGGCGCCAAGGCGATCGCGCTCGCCAATTCGGGAGCGGACTTCGGCAACGCTATCAAGCAGGCGCAGGAATTCGGACTGTCGCCGAAGCAACTGCTCGTGCCGCTGGGACTGATGATCAACCAAGCGCACGGCATCGGACTGCGCGACCTGCAGAATGTGCGCCTGACCACGCCGTTCTATTGGGACCTCAATCCCGAAACGCGCGCCTTTTCCAAGCGCTTTGGCGAGGCGTTCAACGGCCAGATTCTGAACGAGGCCAAGTCCGCCACCTACAGTGCCATCACGCATTATCTCAAGGCCGTCGCGGCAACAGGTACCGATGACGGGGACGTCGTGATGAAGCAGATGAAGAACACGCCGATCAACGATTTCGAGATGAAGGATGTCGGCATCCGAGCCGACGGGCAGGTCATGCGTCCGCTCTACGTCGCCCGCATCAAGACGCCGGCCGAGTCCAAATACACCTACGACTATTACGAGATCACGGGGACCATCCCCGCCGAAGAGGCATGGCGGCCAGCCTCGGAGAGCGTGTGCGATCTGCTCAAGTCGCAATGACCAAGTGTTCATGGGGCGATCCGGCCGATATTCGGCCGGTGTCGGTCCCTGCAGGGTAAGCCAAAGCGGGATGTTGACGATGACAGTGATTGAAATAGCGGCGCCTGAAGCTGCCACGACCGGTGAGCTATCCGGCGAAGCGTATCGGGTCGCCATGCGTCGCTGGCTGCGGGCGAATCTGCCGGCGAGCTTTCGCAGCGATGACACAGCATTCGCATCGCCGACCTTGTCGCAATCGATTGCCTGGGAAGCGGCGATGTATCGCGCCGGGCTTGCCGGCATCAACTGGCCGAAGGCCTATGGCGGCCACGGCCGGACCTTGCGCGAGCACCTGATCGCAAACCAGGAGATCGGCGCGCTCGCGATGCCGGAGAGCGTCAATTCGATCGGCAAGGAGCTCGCCGGCCCGATCATTCTCGCCGTCGGAACCGAGGAGCAGAAGCACCGCTTTCTCCCCGCCATCCTCGAGATGCGGGACGTCTGGTGTCAGGGCTTTTCCGAGCCGGAAGCGGGTTCGGACCTCGCGGGCTTGCGGACACGCGCCACGCGCGATGGCGACACATGGCGGATCAACGGTCAGAAGATCTGGACGAGCGGGGCCTATCGCGCCCAGCGCTGCCTGGTGCTGGCGCGAACCGGACCGCTGGAGGATCGGCATCGCGGCCTTGCCATGTTCGCGGTGCGGCTCGACGCCAAGGGCGTGAGGGTGCGGCCGATTAAGTCGATCGATGGGCGCGAGAGCTTTTGCGAGGTCTTCTTTGACGATGTCGAGGTGCTGCAATCCGACGCGCTCGGTGCACCCGATGAAGGCTGGAATGCCGCGATCCGCGTGCTCGAGATCGAGCGGGCGACCAACCGCATGTACCGGTCCTGGCGCTTCGAGAACGAGCTTCGCCACCTGATTTCGGCTTGCAAGAGCGATCCCGCGCTGGCGCAACTGGTCGCTGAGCGCCACTACGAGGTCAAGCTCGGCGAGGTCGTCGTCGATATCGAAGTGCTGAAGGCGCATGTCGAGACCGCGGTGGACGCGCTCGCGAACGGCGACAAGATCGGTGCGCGCGGCAGCCTGGCAAAGCTGCATTGGAGCGAGGCGCACCAGCGCTTTGCCGCGCTCGCGCTCGAACTGCTGGCGCAGGCATCGCTGCCGCAGATCTCGGCCGTTCAACTGGCGCGCCGTCGCTTCGAGGCGATCTATCTGCAGGCGCGCGCCGAAACCATCTATGCCGGCACAACCGAAATTCAGCTCGGCATCATCGCCGACAGAATCCTGCAGCTTTCGAAAGGCAAGTGATGACATTGACCGGCGAAGGGTTGCAGCCGAGCGAGTTCGCGGTCACCGCGTCACGCGCGGTTGCGGATTGCGCGGCGTTGGGTTTGCGAGAGCAGGCCAGGCATTTGGCCAATGACGGCCTGCTCGGGGTGATCGCATCGCAGGAGGTCGGCGGCCTGGAGTTGCCGTTGGCCTTTGCGGTGCCGGTGGTCGCGGCGGCCGGTTCGGGCCTGCTCGGGTTTCCCCTGATGGAAGCGCTACTGCTCGGTCGCGCGCTGCAAGAATCGCTGCCACGAGCGGCTGAAGCCGTCGTGACCGGCGAGACGCTGGCGACGATTGCCTGGCAAGGGAGCGTCAGTGCCGAGCGTGAGGGTGACTCAATTGTGCTCAACGGCTGGGTTGCGCGCGCGGCCTCCGCCGCCGAGGCCGACTGCCTGCTGGTGCGGATCGGCACGAGTGCCGCGGCACTGGTTCCGTCGGATGGCGAAGGTGTCGTCATCGAGGACGCGAGCGGCCTGGATTTGACGGTGCCGGAACACAGCGTCCGCTTGCAGGGCGTCACCGTCCCGGTGGCCAGCGTTCTGCCCGAGGGCACTTGGAATCTCCTGTGCTCGGACGCCAACGTGCTGCGCGCGGCCGCAATTTTGGGGTCTGCCGAAGCATGCCTGACGCTCGCACATGAACATGCTTCGACGCGCCGCCAATTTGGCCGTGCGCTGTCCTATAATCAGGCGATACGGCATGCCTTGGCCCGCCAGAAACTCGGGCTCGAGGGCATCCGGCACGCCATCACGCGCAGTGTGAGCGACGTGGCTGGCCCGCTCCAGCGCGACGCGGCGTTTCTCGCCGCGGGTGTCTATGGCAGCGCCATCAGCGAAGGCGCGCTGCAGATCCATGGCGGCATGGGATTCACGTGGGACGTGCCGGTGCACCGGCACTTGCGCCGCGTCCGCGCCTTGCAGGCGCAGGGAGAAGCGAGCGCGACCTTGGCCGCGCTCGGTCGCCGTTACATCGATGCAATTGCGCCAGTCGCCGACGCCGCAGTGTCAGGATAAAGAAGGGAAGTCCCCATGACGGAAACGAAAGACAAAACCCTCGCAGGTCAGGTTGCACTCGTCACCGGTGCCGGGAACGGGATCGGACGGGCCACTGCGATCCTTCTGGCGTCGCGTGGCGCCATCGTCGGCATCAATGATCTCAAGCCGGAGTTCGTCAATGCGACGGTGGATGCGATCAAGGCGGCCGGTGGGAACGCGGTTGCGGTCACGCAGGACGTCTCGAGCCGCGATGGAATGCGCGCGGCGGTTCTCGGCCATGCGGAGCGGCAGGGTCGGCTCGACATCCTCGTCAACAATGCCGCGTGGGTCCGTTACCAGTCGGTGCTCGACATTGCGCCCGAGACCGTGGATCGCATGCTCAACATTGGCTTCAAGGCGATCATCTGGGGCATTCAGGCGGCGGCCGAGGCCATGGACGCCGAGCGCGGCGGCGCGATCATCAATGTCGCATCCGTTGCCGGCTTGATCTCGGCAAAGAACAGCATCGTGTATAGCGGCATCAAGGCCGGCGTCATGGGCATTACACGCGCGGCGGCGGCGGAGCTTGGCGAACGCAACATCAGGGTCAATGCAGTGGCGCCCTCGGCGATTCCGACCGAAGGCACGATGCGAAACCGCAATGCCGAGCTCGACGCGCGCCGGATCGCGCGCACGCCTATGGGACGGCTCGGCACGGTGGACGATATCGCCAGGGCGATCGCTTTCCTTGCTGGCGACGATAGCGGCTTCATATCGGCACAGGTGCTGACGGTCGACGGCGGGATCGCGGTCACTAACATCGCCTAGCGCCAACATCGGGAACCGATTGTGAAGCGAGCGGAACGAGATGCTGAACTGAGCGGGCGTGTCGTCCTGATCACGGGGGCGGCTGCCGGAATCGGTTGGGCGGCGGCGCGACGCTTTGCGGCTCAGGGCGCCAGGGTGCTGATCGCCGACATCGACGCCGACAAGGCCGCAATCCGGGCCCGCGAGCTTGGGCCGGCGCACGGATTCTTTGGCGTGGACATGGCGAAGCCGGAGCAGGTCGCCGAGATGGTGCGGTATTGCGTCGGTCGGTTCGGCGGACTCGATGTGCTCGTCAACAATGCAGGCCGCACCGACACGGATGGGGTTGGTGTAGTGGACCAACCGGTGTCCGTTTTCGAAAATCTCGTCGCGGTCAATTTGCGCGGCAGCCTCGTCGCAGCGGAGCAGGCGGCTGCGGTGATGCGGCGCTCCGGGGGAGGCGCCATCGTCAACATCGCGTCCGGGGCGGCATTGCGGCCGGTGCCGTTTCGAAACGGCTACAGTGCCTCCAAGGCGGGCGTGCTCGCGATGACGCGGCATCATGCCTGCGCATGGGCGCGCGATGGAATCAGGGTCAACGCGGTCGCGCCGGGCTATACCCGCACCGGGCTCGTCGAAGCGCTGATCGCGCGCGGCCGCATCGACCCGGTCGCCGTGGCCCGACGAATTCCACTCGGTCGGATGGCGGCGCCCGAAGAAATCGCCGGCGCTATCGCATTTTTGGCCTCGCCGCGCGTATCGTCCATCACGGGGTCCACCTTTCTCGTCGACGGTGGATCGCACGTCGGCGGTCATGGGACCATGCAAGACGCCAACGGCAGCGTGGCGCCATCCGGGCGGCCGACCTATGTTGTCGTCGGCGCCTGCAGTTCGCTCGGCCAGGCGATGGTCCGAAGGTTTTCTAATGAAGATGCGACGGTCGTGGCGCTCGATGCTGACGGCAAGCAATTAGCGGCGCTTGCCGCTGCGGGGGCCGAATGCCACGCGCTCCCGGTCGACATTTCGGACGAGGCCGCCATGGCGGAGGCGATCGCCAGCATTGTGCGCCGGTTCGGGCGCGTCGATGGAGTAGTGAATGCGGTTGGCGCGGATGCCGTAGCCGCTGCCGGTGGCGCACTCGCCGTCCATCTGACGGGAGCATTCCGCGTCGCGAAGGCGGTCGGACCCATCCTGCAGCGACAGGGCTTTGGCACGCTGCTCAACCTGACATCGATCGGCGGGGAGGTCGCATTCGGCGAAGATGCTGAGGTCGCAGCCAGCGCCGCGGCGGTCGCGATTCTCACGCGCACACTGGCGTGTGAATGGGGCGGGCGTGGCATTCGCGTCAATGCCATCGCCGCGGGACCGATCGAGGGAACGGCGTCGAGCGCCATTGGCCGG
Source organism: Bradyrhizobium sp. Kon10 (assembly GCF_055807395.1). Lineage (NCBI taxonomy): Bacteria > Pseudomonadati > Pseudomonadota > Alphaproteobacteria > Hyphomicrobiales > Nitrobacteraceae > Bradyrhizobium > Bradyrhizobium sp. Kon10. The sequence goes on from NZ_JBVVOZ010000035.1 coordinate 18,040, forward strand.
ATGCCGCTGGGGCGCGCAGTATCTGTGCAGGATATCGCCGAGACGGCGGCGTTTCTGCTCAGCCCGGATGCCGCCTATGTCACCGGCAGCGTCGTCGCAGTCGACGGCGGGCTCAGCGTCTATGCGGGCCCCGATCGCGCCGTTGCAGGAGACCTCTCATGACTCTCACGGCCGAAGAGCAGGACCTGAAGGACGCTTTCATTCGTGCCCGCGGTTACTGGCGGCCGTGGACGGAGGGCTTGCTGCGGCTCGATCCGGACTTTCTTGCAACCTATGCCCGCTATGGCGGCTATCCCGCCGAAACCGGTCCGCTGTCGCGGAAGATGTGTGAACTGATCTATGTCGCGTTGGACGGATCGGCGACGCATCTGTTTCGTTCGGGACTATCTTTGCACATGCAACTGGCGCTCGACCAAGGCGCGTCCACGCAGGAGATCGTCGACGTGTTGCGGCTCGCCACGGCGCAGGGGCTGGAGGGCTGTTACGTCGGCGTCGGCATTCTCGCTGAAGAGCTGGCGATGGCGGGGCTCGATTCGGACCAAGCGGGGCTCTCGAACGAGCAGCAAGCGCTTCGTGACGCCTATGTCGCCCAATTCGGCGACTGGCCGGACTTCTGTGACCTGTGGCTGCGCGCCGATCCCGGCTATTTTGCTGCGATGCTCGATTTGTTGGCGGTGGGGCGTCAGGCCGGCGGTCTCGACGAACGATCGGGCTGCCTGATCACGCTCGCCTTGAACGGATGCTTCACGGCGCTCAATCCGCACGGGCTTCGCCTGCAGATCAAGCGAGCGCTGCGGCTTGGGATCGATCGGCGCGAAATTCTCCAGGTTCTTCAGATGACGGCCCATCTGGGCGTACATGCCTGCGCCATGGGCGTGCCGCTCCTGATGGATGCGATTGGTCAGGCGAAGAGCAAGTCGCCGGCTGTCGGCGCGTAGAAAACAACAGCGGGAGGACGAAGATGACCGGGCCGATCATCCGCGACCAGCGCGCCTTCGCTTCGGGTGCATTGTTTCTCGCCTTTGCAGTTTTCTTCTTTGTGACTGCGCTGAACTATCCGGCGGGCACCGCGGCGCGGATGGGGCCGGGCTATTTCCCCCGGCTACTTGCGATCGTGCTCGCGGCCATCGGGCTGGTCGTGATGCTGGGGGCCGTGAGGCGGACCGCCGAACGACAGGCCTTGCTGAAATGGGACATGAAGGGCCTCGCCTGGGTCACGGGTTCGGTTGCCCTGTTTGCACTTCTGTTGTTTCCACTCGGCCTCGTGGGGGCGCTGTTCGTCCTGATCATGGTCTCGAGTAGAGCCAGTCCCGAGTTCACCTGGAAGGGCGCGTTGGCGAACGCGGCCATCCTGATCGGGCTGTGCCTCGCGGTGTTCGTCTATGGCCTCGGGCTGCAGCTGCCGGTGTGGCCGGCGCTGTTCAAATGAAGGCGGAGCGTAATGGATCTCTTTCATAATCTGGCGCTCGGCTTCTCCACCGCGGCCCAGCCGGCCAATCTGCTCTACGCCTTCTTCGGATGTCTGCTGGGCACGCTGATCGGGGTGCTGCCGGGCCTTGGTCCGCTCGCCACCATCGCGATGCTGCTGCCCATCACTTATGCGCTGCCGCCGGACGCGGCGCTGATCATGCTGGCGGGCATCTATTACGGTGCGCAATATGGCGGCTCGACCACAGCCATCGTGGTCAATCTGCCCGGCGAGTCTTCGTCTGTCGTCACCACGATCGACGGTTATCAGATGGCGAAGCAGGGCCGCGCCGGCGTGGCGCTCTCGACGGCTGCCATCGGTTCGTTCTTCGCGGGCTGCGTGGCGACGCTCGCGCTTGCCGCGCTGGCTGGGCCGCTTACGGCGGCGGCCCTGTTGTTTGGCCCCAAGGAATTCTTCGCTCTGATGATCCTCGGCCTGATCCTGGCGTCGGTGCTCTCGAGCGGTCCCTTTATCGAAGGCTTCGGGATGGTCGCGCTCGGCATGCTTTTGAGCCTTGTTGGCACCGACCTCAGCTCGGGAACGCAGCGCTTCGCCTTCGGCATTCCGCAGCTGTTCGATGGGCTGGATTTCGTGCCGCTGGCGATGGGCATCTTCGGCTTTGCCGAGATCGTGAAGAACCTCGAGCAGGACGACAAGCTGTCGCTGGTGACGCAGAAGATCGCCAATCTGTTTCCGACCCGGGAGGATTTCCGGCGCATGATTCCGGCCATCCTGCGCGGAACCGCGCTCGGCACGCTGCTCGGCGTGTTGCCGGGGGGCGGCGCGGTGCTGTCGTCGTTCGCCTCCTACACGCTGGAGAAGAAGCTGTCGAAGTATCCCGAGCAGTTCGGCAAGGGCGCGATCGAAGGCGTCGCCGGTCCGGAATCGGCCAACAATGCGGGAGCCCAGACCTCCTTCATTCCGCTGTTGACACTCGGCGTGCCTTCGAACGTCGTGATGGCGCTGATGGTCGGCGCCATGAACATTCACAACATCCAGCCCGGTCCGCAAGTCATGACCAAGAACCCGACCTTGTTCTGGGGCCTGATCGCTTCGATGTGGGTCGGCAATCTGATGCTGCTGATCCTCAATCTTCCCTTGGTCGGATTGTGGGTGAAGCTGCTCACCATTCCCTATCGTTACCTGTTTCCGGCAATCATGGTGTTCTGCTCGATCGGCGTCTACTCGATCAACAGCGGGACCTTCGAGGTCTATGAAGCCGCCGTGTTCTGCGCGTTCGGCTATCTGCTGATCAAGCTGCAGCTGCCGGCGGCACCACTGTTGCTGGGATTGGTGCTCGGGCCCGCCATCGAGGAGAATTTCCGCCGTGCGATGGTGCTCTCGCGCGGCGATGCGACCGTGTTCTTGACATCGCCATTGTCGGCCGCGCTGCTGGCCGCGGCCGCGATCGCGGTCATCCTGATCATGCTGCCCACGATCCGCACGCGGCGGGAGGAGGCGTTGCAGGAGTGAAAGCCGTCGCGCGTCGGCTGGGCCGACACAAAATCAAGCGCTGGTATCGGCCGACTGACCGGACACGTCGTTTGCTTTGACCGATCTGGCGGCCTGTTGCAGAACGCTCAGGTAGTGATTGGAGTTCTGCTTGATGCGCTCGGCAACGCCGCCGAGCCCCAAGGCAACGGGTTGATTCTGAATCGTGAACGGCAGCAGCACGCAGATCGTGGCTCCGCCCACCATGGGCACGTTCTCCGCGGAGCAGTAACCCTTGCCGCGGATCTGGCGAATGCGCTTCATCATGTCCGGGAGTTTGACCCTGTCGGACGCGTTGGGTGTGGCGATGTTGGCACGGCGAACGATGCTGTCGACCTTCTCATCGGACATCGTCGACATCAGGAGCCAGCCGAGGGCGGACTGCGTCAGTGGCCTCAACGTTCCCTCATCGACATGAAAGCGGAGTGGATGGATCGACTGCACGATCTTGACGTACTGCAGATACACATCGTTCGTGGTGCCGATCGCAACGGTTTCACCCGTCGCGGCGTGGACGTCGTGCATCGCCTCGAGCACGCGGCTATCGCCAAACAGGGATTTCGGGATCCAGTCGCCCAGCGAAGTCACCTTCGGTGTCGGGAAATAGACCCGCGCCCGACGGTCGAAGTTCAGGTAGCCGAGGCCGACCAGCGTCTTGAGCAGAACCGTGGTGCTGGACGGCGGATAGCCGAGCGCCAGGCCGATCTCGGACATCGCGCACGGCCGCCGCACGCGCATGAAGAACTCGAGGATTTCGATGGCGCGCAAGGCCGATTTGACCGTAGACCCGGCCGCGGAAATCGAGGCGGATGTCGTCAGGCGCGCTGGCAATTTGCCTCCCTTCGTGCCGCTCCCTGGTCGCAGCAAATTCATGAATGTGAAATTCGGCTTCACATATGAAGTTTTGTTGGTTGCTCTCACTGCACATGAGATGGTCGCTGTCGTCAAGGGAGTGACCGATGCACTGGGCGCATCGGACCGGAGTTTGGACGGGCTCTGATATGACCATGTCTCAAAAGAAGATCACCGAACTGCTGGATAGAGAGGCGATCCGCGATTGCATCTACCGCTATTGCCGCGGGGTCGATCGGGCGGATGAGGCCTCGCTTCGTGGCGCCTATTGGCCGGATGCGACGGACCAGCACGGTCCGTATTCGGGGCCGGTCGAAGGCTTCTTCCAATGGGCGAACGGAATCTTCGACAGCGATGCTCGCAACGTCCATATGGTCGGCAACATCCTGATCGAATTCACCGCGCCCGACGAGGCCGTGGTCGAAACCTACTTTCTTGCGTTGCAGCGCGGGCCGGGAAGCGACGACAAAGTTCGTCAATTTCTGATCGCCGGTCGCTATTGCGATGTCTTCCAGCAGCGCGACGGCGAATGGCGGGTGTTCCGGCGCGTGCTCGCCTACGATTGGGTGGACGAGCAGGTCGCTGCAACCGAACCCGAAGCGGTGCGCTTTGGTCCGCGGCTGCCATTGGGCGGACGCTTTGCCGACGACCCCATCTACGATCTTCTCCGCGCCCGCTAGCGGACGCCGTCTTCAACGAACCAAACACGAAACTGAGGGAACGCCGACATGAACAGCGCTGATGCCAGCGGACAACGGCTCGACGTCGTCATCGTCGGTGCTGGATTCGGCGGTCTCTACGCCGTCTACAAATTCCGCGAAGTGGGTCTCAAGATTGCTGCCTTCGAGGCCGGCGGTGACGTTGGCGGCGTGTGGTACTGGAACCGCTATCCCGGGGCGCGGGTCGACCTTCCGAGCATCGACTACAGCTATTCCTTCTCACCCGAGGTCGAGCAGGAATGGACCTGGTCCGAAGAGTTCGCCGCGCAGCCGGAGCTGTTGGCCTATTTCAATTTCGTGGCCGATCGCCTCGACATGCGCAAGCACTACCAGTTCAACACCCGTATCAAGAGTGCGGTCTGGGATGAGACGCGCAGGCTCTGGAAGGTCACGACGGATCGCGGCGAGACGGTCGAGGCGACCTACTGTGTGATGGCAACCGGCCCGCTCTCGATTCCGAGGGATCCAGAGATTCCCGGTATCGAGACTTACGAAGGGCAGCTGCTGCGCGCCGGCAAATGGCCGCACCATCCAGTCAGCTTCGCCGGCAAGCGCGTGGGCGTGATCGGCACGGGATCGACCGGCATCCAGATCGTGCAGGAGGTCGGTCGGCAGGCGCGTGAGCTGTTCGTTTTCCAGCGCACGCCGAGCTTTACCATGCCCATGCGCAACCAGAAGCTCGATCCCGACTACGTCGCGGAGGTCAAGCGCCACTACGCCGGCATTCGTGAAGCGGCGCGGAACAGCCCGAACGGCGGCGTGCGTCCATGGACGACGCGTGCCTTTTTCAGCATCACCCCGTCGCGCCGTCGCGAACTGCTCGAGGATGCCTGGAAATCCGGCGGACTGACGATGCTCGGCACCTTCACCGACCTCTTGAGCAACGAAGAGGCCAACGAGCACGTTGCCGAGTTCGTGCGCGGCAAGATCAACGACGTGGTCAAGGATTCCGCCACCGCTGAGAAGCTGAAGCCGCGCGACTACCCCATCTTCGCCCGTCGTCCGTGCCTGGACACCGGCTACTATGAAACGTTCAACCAGCCGAACGTTCAACTGATGGACTGCATCACAGATCCGATCGTGGAGATCACGAAGCATGGCGTGCGCTCGCAGTCCGGCGAGACCGCACTCGACATGCTCATCTTTGCGACCGGCTATGACGGGCTGACAGGTGCGCTGACGGCCTTCCACGTCGTCGGCCGCAACGGCCGGACTGTCAAGGAGAAGTGGAGGGCGGGAGCGCGGTCCTATCTCGGCCTCATGATGGAGGGATTTCCGAATCTCTTCATGACCACCGGGCCGAACGGTCCCGCGGCGCTCGCCAACGTCGTCAGGATCAGCGAGAACGACGTCGATTGGATTGCGCATGCGATCACGCATATGGCCAAGCATGGCCTCGACACCATCGAGCCGACCAAGCAGGCTGAAGACGACTGGATGGAGCTCGTTTTCAGGCTCGCGCAGCGCTCGTTGCTGTCCAAGGCGAAGACCTGGTACGTCGGCACCAACGTCAAGGACAAGGCCCAGGGACTGACGTTGTTCACCGGCGGTTTCCCCAAATATCGGGAGTATTGTGCCGCCGCAATCCAGGCAGGCTACCGCGACTTCGTCTTCGAACGCAGGCGAACGTCGGTCGCAGCTTGACGGTCGCAACCGAGTGAGACGCCACGTCTAGGATGGCGGATGGCATCCTCGGAGGGTGCCGTCGGACAGAAAAGTGATCGCTCCATTTCCAAAGGCCACGATCAGCGAATCTCGTTATCGGTGGCTGCGAGCCCCCGAACTTGGTAGTGTCACGCCTTGCTGCCATTTGACGTCCTTCGATGACGCTTCCTTAAGTTAGTTCAAACTAGCCTATGATGGATTAGACCGATTGATCAGCCAGCAGAAGCGTCGAATGTTCAACGCGGCGAAGTCCAGATTGATCGTTGTGCGACCTGTCGGCCTACACTTCTGTTGGATGCGATCCGTTGGTTGTACATGCGCATCTTTCGGCGCGGAAGCACCTCTAACTCCAAAATGCTGAACCAGGCCTAGAATGACGCGAACGATAGCGGGGATGCGCCACACCAAGCGCACTCGCGGTTGGGGTTTTCGCTGTAAGCCATTGATCTGCAATGATCGGATCTTGGCCCGGTTGGAAAAATTCGCTTGAGAAATCAATACCGGTAGTATGTCTCATAATCAGCGGGTCCCAGGTTCGAGCCCTGGTGCGCCCACCATTCCGAAATCAAGCACTTACGGAATATTCTGAGATCTCCATTCCAACGAGCCGGCTCAGCGGCCATTGCGACAATGTCTGTTCTCATTGCTTCTCGACCTGTGGGAGGAGGCGACTCGTGAACGACGCACGCCATGTCTCGGGAGCCGCGCGGCGCGGTCAAGACGCCGATGCATGCATCCCAAATGCACGACTTACTGGCCAAGCTGCATCCGGTCGGACGAATGGGAGAATTGAGCGATGTCGTCGATGCGGTGCTGTACCTCGAAGGTGCCGCCTTCACCACCGGCGAGTTCCTGCACGTCGACGGAGGACAACAGCGTTGACGCGGATTCCCATGCTCGCATATTCGATTGCGAGCGATTTTGGTTGCCGCGTTCAAGCCGCCCTTCGTGAAAGCAGTCAGCGCCGATGGCACGCAACTGACCGCGTGCTCATCGAGCCTAGTTGTGATCTGCACGATGGGGCCAGACCCTCGCTTCAGCATCGCATTGGCTGCGCGCCGAGTGACATGGAAGAAGCCATCGAGCTTGATCCCCAGCAAGTTGGAATAATCTTCGTCCGAATATTCGGTGAACGGCTTAGCGATGAAGATACCAGCGTTGTTGACGAGGGTGTCCACGCGGCCGAAGCGCTCAAGCGACTGCGACACAATTCGTTCTGCGGTATCTGAACCCCTGATGTCGCCGGCAACCGCCAAACTCGCCGGATCAGACGACGGTCGGATTGAGCGAGAAATTGCGACAACGCAAAATTGCGATCGCGATATGCTCTGACCAGGGCTTCGCCGGTACCCTGCGACGCGCCGGTGATGATCGCGACTTTCTGCTCTGCACCCATTAGGGCCTCCATATTCTCTTGTTAAGGGAGCGGGCAGCGCCCGCGACGCTTGCTTCGTTACTGCGCGGTCCAGCCGCCATCGACCGAAATTGCCGTGCCCGTGATCTGGTCTGCCGCAGGCGAACAGAGGAAGGCCACCATGCCGCCAAGCTGGGAGGGGGAGACAAAATCCAGAGATGGCTGCTTCTCGGCCAAAATCTCCTCGGCCGCTTCCTTTTGGGTTATTTGTTTTTGCGCAGCGATATCGCTGATCTGCTTTTCGACCAGGGGCGTACGCACCCAGCCGGGACACACCGCGTTGCAAGTGACGCCGCTGCTGGCCGTCTCCAGGCCGACCACCTTGGTCAGGCCGACCAGCCCGTGCTTGGCTGCGACGTAGGCGGCCTTGTGTGTTGACGCGACGAGGCCGTGTGTCGATGCAATGTTGACGATCCGTCCCCAACCCTGCTTTTTCATCTGGGGCACCGCCGCGGCAATTCCATGGAACGCAGCGGACAGGTTGAGGTCGAGAATTGCATTCCACTTGGCAGCAGGGAAGTCTTCCACAGGCGCGGTGAACTGGATGCCGGCATTATTCACCAGGATATCGACACGTCCGAATGTCTCGATTGTCGCCGCGATCAATTGGCGTACGGCATCGCCCTTCGACATATCGGCGCCATCGTAGATGACGCGCACGTCGTGCTCGCGTTCGATCCCGCTGCGGATGGCTTCGATCTCGCTCGGGTCGCCGAAGCCGTTCAATACGACGTTGGCGCGGAGTCCGGCCAATTCTCTGGCGATGCCCAGCCCAATACCGCTGGTCGATCCGGTGACGATAGCTACCTTATTCTTCAACATGGGAGTTCCTTTCGACGTCAGGTGGGTTGAGGAAGACTAATGAATGCCGCCGGCGTCAAGGCGGTCGGGCTTGGTGAGCATCAGCGCCGCTACCAGGGCGACGATCTGCGAGATGCCGAGCAGATAGAAGGTGTCGCTGAAGCCGAGGATGAAGGCCTGCTTCTGGATGATCTTGCCAATCGCAATGTAGGCGCGATGAGCTGCATCGATGCGGTCAATCACCCCATGGCTCATGAAATATTGCGTGAGCTGATCGAGGCGAGTGCGAGTGGCCTGCTCGAACATCGATACCGATTGCGTCAGGAGGTTGGAGTGATATTGCTCGCGCTTGGTCAGTAGCGTCTGAAGTGCGGCGATGCCAATTGCACCTCCGAGATTGCGCATCATGTTGAACAAGGCGGACGCGGACCCGGCATTCTCGGCTTCGATTCCGGCGGTGGCGACCGCCGAGAGCGGCGCGAAGACGAGGGCTTGACCAAAAGCGCGGTTGACGTTCGGCCAGAAAAGCTGATCGGCCGCGTAGTCATTGGTCATGTAGATGTTCAGGAAGTTGGAGCCGCCAAAGAGCACAAAGCCGACGCCGATCACCAGGCGCGGATCGAACCGCTGCATCAGGCGAGGCACCAACGGGATCAGCACGAGCTGCGGCAGGCCGGTCCATGCCAGCACCATACCGATCTGCTCGGAATTGTAACCCTGGATGCGGGACAGGTAGACCGGCAGGACATAGACTGAGCCATACAGGGAGACGCCGAGCAGAAAGTTCGCGAGCACGCCGAAGCCAAAGTTGCGACGAAACAGAATCCGCAAGTTGAGCAGCGGTTTCTTCGCGGTGAGTTCGATGGCAAGGAACAGCGTCAACGCAACCGCGGCGACGATGGCTAGCCGGACGATGAAGGGCGAGCCGAACCAGTCATCTTTGTTGCCCTCTTCCAGCACGGTCTGCAGCGCGGCGAGCCCGATAGCCATCGTGGCAATACCGGCCCAGTCGCCTTCGCCCAGCAGCGACAATTTCATTGGGGTCGCTTCCAGCGAGACGTAGAGCATGGCGATCATGATCGCGCCCGGCGCGATGTTGACATAAAACACGTATTCCCAGCCGAGATTTTCGGTGAGATAGCCGCCGATAGTTGGACCGATCGCCGGCGCGAATGTCGCGGAAATCGCAAACATCGCTAGCCCGATCGGCTGCTTCGCTTTGGGCAACAGCGTAATGATGAGCGTGAAGGCCATGGGAATCAGCACGCCGCCGGTAAAGCCCTGCACGGCGCGGAGCGCGATCATCTGCGGCAAGTTCTGGGCGAGTGCGCAAGCCGCAGAGAACACCAGGAACAGGACGGCATTGGTGAGCAGATAGATGCGAACCGAGAACACCTGAGCGAGCCACCCACTCAAGGGGATCACCACGATCTCGGCGATCAGGTAGGACGTCGAGATCCAGCCACCATCATCGATGCCCGCACCGATCCCGCCCTGAATATTGGCAAGGGAGGCATTGACGATCTGGATGTTGAGCACCGCCATGAAGGCGCCCAGCGTGGCTCCGCTCACTGCGAGCCAGGTCTTTGCGGTGACGGCGGAAGCCGGGGGTAGCAACTGGCCTTCGCTGGCGCGAGTCGCATTGATGGTCGTTTGCAGTGTGGACACCGTTGTCTCCTCGCGGCCGATGGAAAATTGGCTTGGTCAGCTGCGGGGCTTGCCGCCACGCGACGCCAACCGCCTTTCGGCGTCGCGCTCCGCGATAACGGCCGACTTGGTATTGACTGTCGTCTCGGCCGACATTCCGGGGCGCAACAGACCATTCAAGCTCTGGTCGTCGAGTACGATCTTTACCGGCACGCGCTGGACGATCTTGGTGAAGTTGCCGGTGGCGTTATCGGGGGGCAGCAGCGCGAACTCGAGGCCGCTCGCCGGGGACAGGCTGTCGACGTGGCCCTTCAGCTTGGTCGAATGAAAGCCGTCGACCCGCAGCTCGACTGGCTGGCCATTGCGCACGTGAGTAAGCTGGGTCTCCTTGAAATTCGCGACCACGTAAACAGCGTCGAGCGGTACAATGGCCATCAGCTGTGTTCCGGCCTGCACATACTGGCCGACGCGGAGCGTCCTTGCACCGATCGTGCCGTCGACCGGCGCTGTGATTTGGGCATAAGAGAGGTTCAGGGAAGCCTGGTGCTCGACCGCGCGCGCGTGATCGAGTTGTGCGACAGCTTGCGCGCGCTGGGTCGCAAGCACCTCGACCTTCTTATTGGCGGCGAGCAATCCCGCCCTGCCTTGCTGCAGTTGGGCGGTCTGCGAGCGCAGCGCTGCGTCTGTCTGCTGGGCACGTTGGATCGTTCCGGATCCTGATTTCATGAGCTCGTCGTAGCGGGCGCGCTCCTGCTGCGCGAATTTCAGAGCCGCTTCGGTCGCATCGACCTCGGCTGCCTGCTGTTGAGTCAGGGGCTCCTGCAACTCGATCTGTACGTCGAGGTTCTTTACCGCGGCTTCGGAAGCCGCGACGTCGGCTTTGGCCTGGCTCAGCGCGGCCTCGAAGTCGCGGTCGTCGATCCGAGCCAGCAACTGACCGGCTTTCACCGGTTCGTTGTCGGTAACCAGGACTTCGGCGATGTAGCCTGAGATCTTCGGTGCGATGATCGTGGAATCGGCTTTGACATAGGCGTCGTCGGTCGTTTCGAGGTAGCGGCCGGCCGTGGTGTAGTAATGGCCGTAAGCTGTAGCTCCGGCGACGCCGAGCGCTGCGGCGAACGCGAGCGCGGTGCGCCGGATCGCCTGACGCGAGGGAACAAGACGGGCTTTGACCTTGTGTTCGGGGGCATAAAAAAGAATCGACATGGCATTCTCCGAAAGCTGCGGGCGCTAAAGTTCATCGTGGCGATGGACGTCATGTGTGACGATGCCGAGCTCGGCGACCGGCGGATCCAACCGCCGCGGGTCCGCCAGCGTGCGGCGGATATCGTCGAGGCCACTTTGCCAGTGGGCGCGCATCGCACTCAATCCGAACTCGTAGTCCTTCGAGTGGCCCTCATAGACTTTGGACTGGTAGATCAGGTGAACGATGTTGTGGGAGCTATGGCGAGCCAGATCCGCGATGGCCCGCATTTCCGGATCTCGCTTTGCGCTCTCCGGCAGTTTCTCGATCGTTCGTTGCAATGCCCGGCGCATCTCCTGCATCCGCAGCGCCTGATTTGTGATGGCGCGCGTTCGGCTCGAGTACTGAATGTCCTTTTGGCGGCTCGACACCTCCATCATGTCATGTGGGACACGGCCCTGGGCGGACCAGAGATCAACTTGAAACGTCAGCGTCGCGCCCGGCTCGCTGGAGAGCACGCGGGAAAGAGGTGTGTTCCAGGCCACGCCGCCGTCCCAGTAGTGCTCGCCTTCGATCTCGACTGCGGGAAATGCCGGTGGCAAGGCACCGGACGCCATGAAATGCTTCGGACCCAGCCGGCGTTCGGAGGTATCAAAATAAGTGAGGTTGCCGGTGCGCACGTTAACTGCGCCCACGCTGACGCGCACTTCTCCCGAATTCAAGCGATCAAAATCGACAAGCCGCTCCAGTGTCCGACTCAACGGTGCTGTGTCGTAGAAGCTCGTCGCGGCTTCACCCGAGAAAGGGGACCAGAACGGGGACGGGATGCGCGGCTTGAAGAAGCCTGGCTGCCCCTGAAATAGCGCTCGCATCGCGGCAAACGAGTTGTCTAGAGAGCGCATGTCGAATGCGAATGGCAAGGCATCGCCCAGTCCTTCACCGACGGGCCATCCCGCAGAGCAGGAGCAGATCGTTTCCCAGAACTCACGTAATCGTTCCACCCGCTCGCCTTCGGGAGAGCCTGCGATAATGGCTGCGTTCAGTGCTCCGATCGAAATGCCGGCCAGCCAGTTTGGCCGGATCCCGGCTTCGTGCAGACCTTCATAGACTCCGGCCTGATAGGCCCCTAGCGCTCCGCCGCCCTGTAGCACCAGGGCGACGACATCGTACGGTAGGGGGCTGCATTGCACCTTTAGAGCACTCATCTGCTCGCGCATCACTTTCAACATTTTTGCAAACTCCCGATGTTGCGGCTGATCCGATCAGCCAGCGTTTGCTTCGATCAAGATTTCGGACTCGAGCCGCCGGGCGGCCTGACGTGGCGACAAATAGTCGTGGACTACGGTGCCGAGCCCGAGTGTCAGGTCAGCGAGAAGGTGTTTGGCCGATAGCACTTGAAGAACCGGCAGCTCGGCGACCGGGGCAAGGGCATGCGAGTAAAGATCCAGCGCGGCCGGTCCGGTCCATGCGCCCTTCACGGTGATGTCTTCGAGATGGTAGCGGACCAGCTCGCAGATCCGCGGCGTCCCGTCGACATGCGGGATCACCTTGAGCAGGAAATTGGGTGCAGCGAGCTTTCCGGCTTCCGCCGCGGTGTCGAGGGCGCGGTGCTTATAGCCCATGGTGCCGGTTGCGATCCGAACCGAACCATAGTTCAAGGTGCCTACCAGCGTGTCGATCTCGACCGCAAGCTTCGGCTGCGCCAGTTTCTTCGGGAAGCCCCACAGCTCGCGCCCGCCGGCGATGGGCGGATGATCGTTGAGAAACATCTGATGCGTAAAGCTGCCGGCCTGGCCCCGATACGATACCGGGATGACCTGACCGCTTTCGGTGTAGTCGCCGAAGCCTGTCGAGTCGGGCATGCGGATGAACTCGTAGTTCACCACTGGCTCGGTCAGTTCGAGCGGCTCGGGCACGATCCGGCGCAGCGCCTCGGGATCGGTGCGATACTGGATGATGAAGTACTCGCGGTTGACGAAGCGGTAGGGGCCGGGTGGAAAAGCCGGGTTCGTAAGCGGCATGGCGAAGGCCTTCGTTCGCACGGTCTCATGTTTCATCGCGGTCGAGCTCCAGGTTGATCGATGTTGCGCGGGCCGCGCTTTGGCGCGGGAAACGCGGCCCGTATCGGATGAAGCGCTTGCTGCGAGCGCGTGTCGGGACTAAGCCGACAAACGATCAGTAATCCCACAGGGCCGGGACCCAGCGAAACGCGTCGCCGGCAACGGCCACATGGCCGACGGATGGGAACGGCATATGCGTGGCGACCAGCAGTCCGCCGGTGTCCGCCAGCTCCCGCAAAAGGCTGGTGCGAGCGCGCGCCGCTTCGTCGGGGTAGTGTTCGAAGCCGTTGTGCCAGTCCGGGTGTTCGAACCCAACTGCGAACACGAGGTCGCCGGCGAATGTCAGCCGGTCGCCGCCGGACGCCAGGCGGACGATGCTGTGCCCGGGGGTGTGCCCGCCGGTGCGATGGATGACCACGCCCGGCGTCATTTCGTGCTTATCCTCGAAGAGCCGAAGTTGGCTGCGGTACTCTTTCACGAACCGTTTGGCCGTCGCGCGAAGCGCATCCGGGAAGCCGTCCGGCATAGAGACGCGGGAAAAATCTGGCGACTCCCAGAACTTGACCTCGGCGGCCGCCACGTGGATCTGCAGGTCCGGACGCAGTTGCTCCTTCACGCCTTCGACGAGAAGCCCGCCGACGTGGTCCATGTGCATGTGGGTAAGGACCACGTCGGTCACCGATGCGAGATCAATGCCGGCGGCCTCCAGTCGATGGATCAATTGTCCGGCCCGAGGCAGGGGAAACTCCGCCCCCATCCCGGCGTCGATGAGAATGGTCCGGCCGCCGCTCCGCACCACGACCACGTTGAGTGCCCAGTCGAAAGCGTCCGGTGGCAGGAAATTGTCTTTTAGCCAGGCCTCGCGGACGGCCTTTTCAGCGTTGTGAGCCAACATCGCGCCTGGCAGCGTCAGCACGCCGTCGCTGACCACCATCACGTCTATCTCGCCGATCCGCAGCGCGTAGCGCGACGGGACCAACTCATCGGGTACCGTGTTCCCGGTATAAGAGGGGTCGTGCAGGTTCATGTTTCTCTCCTGTTTCATGGTTGGAGGCTGGCTGGTCTTGTTTGAGCAGGCCGAGCAGCCAGCGCGGAGCGCGGCCTGTTTCGTGCGACGGTCTAGAAGAACCCGCTTACATCGCCGACACGCTCCGGATCGGCCGAGGCGAGGGCGGCGGCGCGCGCGGCCATCGGCGGATAGATCCAGACGGTGTTGATCTCCTGCTTGGTCTTCTTGGCGGTATCGCCGACCATCGTCACCTCGCGCTCCCAACCGCGGGTGAACACCGCGTCGGCTTCGCCGAGGTCTAGGCAGGTGACGTATTTCTCCTGGTGGTAGCGTTTGGTCGGAACGCCGAGCAGTTCTGCGGCGGCGTTGTGGCCGGCAAAGGCGCCCAGTCGCGTCGCGTGCTGGCACGACATCAGCGCGAAATTGCCGTCATCGTCGCAGGCAGCGCGGGCGGCATCGCCGGTGGCAAACACGCTGGGTACCGACGGCACGCGTAAATCGCGGTCGACCAGCAGCCGGCCGGAATTGTCGCGCTCGGCGGGGACTTGTGCGGTCAACGGAGCCGCTCGAATGCCGGCCGCCCAAATCACAGTCTCGGCCTCGATGTGTTCGCCTGATGTCAACGTGACGCCCGATCTGTCGAGCGACGCGACGCCGGCACCGAGTCGGGTCTCCACGCCGCGCTTGTGCAGGGCGTCCTCGATGAGGGGGCGGGGGCCTTCGCCCATGGCGGGAGCGATCGCGCTGTTGCGGTCAACGATGATGACGCGCGGCTTGACGTCCTTGCCGAAAATTGCGCGAAGCCGCGTCGGCAACTCGGTCGCTGCCTCGATGCCGGTGAATCCGCCGCCGGCCACGACGACGGTGTCGCGCCCATTCGATGCCGGCCGGTCAGCTAGACTGTGCAGGTGCCGGTCAAGGGCGATCGCATCGTCGAGTTGGTCGACGCTGAAACCATGTTCGGCAAGTCCCGGAATATTAGGACGAGCCAGCCGGCTGCCGGTCGCTACCACCAGCCGGTCGTAGGCCAAGCTCTTCTTCGCGCCTTTCGCGGCAACGATTTCCACCACGCGCGACTGGGTGTCGATCGTCTCTACGCTGCCTTGCACGTAGACGACGTCGATGGCCTTGAGGACATCCAGCAGAGGCGCGGTCATGGTCTCGGGCTTCGATTCGTAGAGCCGCGGGCGGACAACGAGCGTCGGCTCGGGAGAAACCAGCGCGATCTCGAGCTCTTCGGGCGAAACGCCCTGGATGTCGCGCAAGCGGGCGGCGGAAAGTGCGGCATACATGCCGGCGAAGCCGGCGCCAATGATGACAAGTCGCATGTGGACTACTCCTCTGGTTTGAATTCTCGAACCCACGCGCGCGTCACCGTTGCCGCTCCCGCATGGAGGACGGCTTGTCGCGATCGGCGACGACGCGAAGACGTGAAACGAAGATTGTCGGGCGCTTACGGAACGCCGCAGTCCGGCGTTAGTATGGTTGGACGTTCGCAGGAGGGGTAACAGCCGCGGGAGGCCATCGACCGGCCGAACTGAAGGGCGATCGGATCCCTCGACCTGAAGGACCAGCTATCCGGAAGAAGGGGGGCGCCGTCTCTGGTCACAATCGACGTCGTGGCCGGGGTCGGAATTTCGACTTCCTCGCCCGTTGCCGAAGTAAATCGCACGCTAAGTGACAGTCCGTACACCAGCGCTGTGGCGATGACCCTCCGCCGCGGTACGATTGCAAGGAGGGCGATACAGTGCTTCCAGGCCATCGTTCGTCTCCATCCGTTGTCGATGTTCGATAGCGCAAATCTAGGGGATCGGAGCTGCGGACACGCCAGAGCGATTGACGTGATTGCAGAGAGATTGCTGTTACCGCATGCGTCGGCGCCATTCGCTCGGGGTGTCGCCCGTCAATTTCTTGAACGCCGCCGTGAACGCAGTTTGCGAGGTGTAACCAAGCTCCGCGGCGACCCATTCAATCGACGCGTCGGTCGCGCACAGCCTGTTCATGGCCCGCTCGAGCCGCTGCTGGCGCAGCCAGGCGTGCGGCGATAGCCCGGTGCTCTCCTTGAAGGCGCGGCAGAAGTGGAAGCGCGACAGGCCGGCGTCCAATGCGAGCGCAGCGAGCGATACGTCAGCATCTTTGTCCGAGCGCAGACGCTCGATCGTGCGGCGCAGAGCATGGGGAGATAGCCCACCGGTGGCCGGCTCGAACGTGACTGGTGCACCGGTATGCGCAGCCAGCAGACGCGTGGCCAGGAGATCCGTCAATTGCTGCCTGAACAGGGCATCCACGGACGAATTGCTCTCCAGCACATCCGCCGCACTCATCAGCAAGCTGGATGTGATGGCGTCGGGATGCCCCGTCCGCTCCAGCAGATCGCCAGGAGCGGATGCGTCGGCTTCGCGGCTTACGCGCTCGAGCGTTTTGCGGGGAAGATAGAGCTGGATGACATCGACAGGCCCGGGAATATCCCATTTCGCGCTTGAGCCCGCCGGAATGATCGTCACGACGCCGGGACGCGCCGTTCCAGTTGCCAGCGATTTCCCAGTGCGCCGCTCCAAACGCTGAACGCCCGTAGGATAGGTCATGATGACGTGGTCGGTCATCGGCTCGACCACGTCATGCAGAGCCCCATGCTTCCAATGCGCGATGGCGCCATTGGAAGGGTCTGAAGCCATCTGTAGCGGCGCGGTCTTGAGCACGCGCGCCATCTCCACGTCGGCCGCGCGCCGTTGGGCGGCCGACGACTCGCCGTGGTGTGCATCGGCTCCGCCAAACAGAGCCTCCAAGGGATCGTTCACGACCGGCTTGTTCATGGAACTGTCCTCGGGTTCGGGAGTCACTTCGTCAGCCACGAGTAGTCGCTGTTACCGCGCGCCTCGTCGCCAATCGGTTGGGGTTTCTCCGGTCAACCGCCTGAAGGCTGCCGCGAATGCCGTCTGGGACGCATAGCCAAGCTCGGCCGCCACCGACACGATCGATGTGTCGGTGTCGCGCAGCATTTTCATTGCTTGCTCGAGGCGGTATTGCCGCAACCACGCGTGAGGAGAGAGCCCGGTACTTTCCTTGAAGGCGCGACAGAAGTGGGAGCGCGACAGGCCGGCATCCGAAGCAAGGGCAGCAAGCGAGACGTCGGTATCGCTGTCCGAACGCAAGCGTTCGATGGCGCGAAGCAGGACGTTTGGCGAAAGCCCACCGATGGTCGGCTGGAACGCGGTTGGCGAGGCGATGTGCGTAGCCAGCAGGCGCGTCGCGAGCAGGTCGATGAGCTGCTGCCTGAACAGCGTATCGAGGGCGGAGTTGCCCTCCAGCCCGTCGGCCGCGCTCAGGAGCAATCGGGATGTAACGGGGTCGGGATGCCCGGTTCGCTCCAGCAGATCGACCGCAGTAGCCGTCTCGGCTTCGCGGGCTACGCGCGCGAGCGTTGTGATCGGCAGATAGAGCTGAACGACGTCCACGGGTTTCGGAATATCCCACCGCGAACTTGACCCTTCCGGAATAATGATCACGGCCCCGGGACGGAACGTTCCCTTCGCAATCGATCTTCCGGAGCGCCGCTCCACGTGCTGCACCCGGCCATTGTAAGCCATGATGACGTGGTCGCTCATGGGCTCGACGACATCGTGTAATGGGTCATGTTTCCAGTGGGCAATCGCGGCCCCGGAGGGGTCGAGTGCCATGCGGACCGGTTCGGTGTGGAGGACACGCGCCATCTCCGCGTCGGCGGAACGTTGCTCGGCATTCCGCAATTGGCGTTGGCTCGCGCTGGACGCAGCCGACGAATTTTCATGCGCAGAATCATGCGAGATCGGTTCGCTCATGGAGATGCGCCTTCAGAAGAGATGTGCACTCGCGTCGTCGGGGTGACTTGTGGGCTGGCGTGAAGCCATCGTTTCCCTGTGCGGTACCGCTGGGCGTCGCGAGTTCTCCATGGCGTTCTAGGCGCGTAGAACTACGCGGTCTTTCCCAAAACGGCCGCGCCTTGTCTGAATCTGCTCAAAGCGTGCCGGCGCGCCCTTGATGTGAAAGGGAGGCGAAGGTCCGCAGTCAGGTGGGTTTGATATTGAAATCGCTTCCAAAATCGCTTTGTGACAGTCACGGCGGCCGATGCTCACAATCGCGTTTCGCGTCGCCGCCAACCTAGACCTCCGCACCCGGTTACCGGATAATGCGCCGCGAGATATAGTGGCGGCAGCGACTTGGGCGGCCCCGATCAAACACTGCGAATGGTCCGAACAAATGGCACAGGCAAGTACCTTCGGACAGAGGGTCAGGCAGCAGTTGCGTCTGAGGGATGCGCCGCCGTCGCTGATCACGCGCTCATTGCGCGGCATCGACCTCGCGGTCACCGAAACCCAAGATGACAACCCCGTGCCATGCCGTTCCGGCTCAGTGGCGGACGAGGCCTATCTCGTCAGTTTTAAGCTTCACAATTACCCGGACTGCGAGCTCTGGGACCATGGCAAGTGCGTTACGAAGGTCGATGTCAGAGCCGGTACAACATATCTGTACGATCTCAGGAGCGATCCGGGATTCATAATCGACAAGCCATTCCATTCCCTCCAGTTCTATCTTCCGCGTTCGGCACTTGACGAAATCGCCAGGGAATCCCGCGCGCCCCGCATTGGTGATCTCGCGTGCCAGTTCGGCGTCGGCCACGACGACCAGGTCATGCGTCATATCGGGGCAGTGCTGTTGGAAGCGCTGAGTCGGCCGGGCGAGGCCAACCAGCCTTTCATCGATCACATGATGCTCGCGCTCACCGCGCATATCGGCGAGGCCTATGGCGGGCTGCAAAGCATTGCCGGACCGGCACGCGGCGGTCTCGCCCCATGGCAAGTGAAGCGCGCGTGCGAACGGCTCGACTCGGACCTCGGCGGGACGCTTTCATTGCAACTGATCGCGGCCGAGTTTGGCCTCTCGGTCGGTCATTTTTCGCGCGCGTTCCGAATCTCGACCGGCCTGCCGCCGCACCGATGGCTGCTGCGCCAGCGCGTGGAAGCGGCCAAGCGGTTGATGGCCGCGCGAGACCTGTCGCTGTCGGAAATTGCGATCTCGGCCGGGTTCGCCAATCAAAGCCACTTTACGAAAGTGTTTTCGGCGCAAGTCGGCGCCAGCCCCGCAGCGTGGCGCCGCGAAACGCAGGGCAACTGGTAAAGCGAAAGCTGATCTTTCGATCAGCGGCGCGTAGCCCGTGAGATCGTGTAGGCGGCGCGGCGGGCCGCAAAGATCTCGTCGGGCGGATATCCGATGCCTTCGGCGAGGGCTGCCGGATCGAAGACGTATGCGTCGCGCGCTTCGATTGCAGTGATCACGATTGTTCCGAGGCGCACCGTCTCCCGGCCGTCCTCGTCCGGCCATCGGATGGTGACATCCAATATGGGGTCGCCGGGACGGCCGAGCACCGCCATCAGGCTGAACCGGATATCGCGTGCTGCGATCCGGCTTTCCAGATCGTCGTGCAGGATGTCTCCGGGCTTCATTTTGGCGTCTTCCGTCGGCGCGGCCTGATTGCCCACCGGGACGACCTTGAACTTGATGAACTGTGTCTCGTCACTCCGATTTGTTGCGGGAAAGGAGTGGACCGCCCAGTAGGTGGTATCGGCAAAGCTTGCGGGAAGTGGATGGGCGGCCACGTAGCTTGCCTGATGCGACGACTCTGGATTGGCGGTGGAGAACGCCTTGAGTTTCTCCGGATCGGGTCGTCGGCCGCGCCCGGGAACGCGCGCCTTCAGATACGCCAACATCTGCGCCGGTGTCCTCGCATAGTGAACGGGAGCGCTCTGTGTGAGAATGTCGGAGCGATGGTCAGTATCTCCGAGCTTGAAGCTGAACCCGCGCAGCACGAAATCATTAGTGTTCGGCAAGTGGGGATTGCCGCCGTCCAGCGAGAAGCGCGCCAGCACGCGTGATGCGGCCGTGAAACTCTGGGACTTCGTAATTTCTTCTGCTCTGCCAGACGGGATATAGGTACCCCGCACGCAGCGGCCGCTGGCAAAGCTTGCGCGGGCCTTTGGCGGAGGACCGGCCATTGCTTTCATGGCGTCGACGATCGACGCTAACCTGATGGCTGGGGACCGGCTCATTGCGATCCTCCGGCGTCTTCCCGAAGCGGCCAGGCGCGGCAGCCTCTCGGGCTTCGAAAGACAACCCGCTGGGGGGGCGTCGTCCTCCACCTCCTGCAGAATATCGGAGCGCCGTCCCCAGTTATGATTGGAGCCAAGGGATTGTGTATATCAGCCGGTTGCAGCGGAATCGTCGTTAACCCGTCCGCCTTCGAGGTGAAACGAACCGTGGCTGAAAGCGCGCAAATGAAGGTGGTTCGAAGGACGCTCGGCCGTAGTGCGAGCGTTGCAGATTGGCTGACGAAATTTTTCCAGACCATCATTGTCTCCCCGGCCGTTGCTGGCGGCGATACAGTGATGATAGTGAGCGCGCGCGACGCTGCCCCAGAGCTATTGATCCCATTGCAGGGGGATTGCTGCCAGGTGAGTGCCCTCACAGATGGCGCCGCCCGTGCAGGGGGGCTTCTTTGCCTATTAAACGAAACTTCCTGGTCGACGTCGGGAACGCGATCGTCGTCCATACGGAGGCCGCCAAGGACGAAGCTTCCGACCTGAACTGGGTGTCGATGCCGCTGGTAGCGCCTCAGGATTGAACTTTGCCTGGGCCACGTGGATCGCGCATGGATCGCCGCCGTTCGCGTGCTCCGAGATGGCGAAATTGGAGTTTACAGCCCTTTCTGTCCGGCACGATTTATTCCAACAGAAAGGAAATCTATTGCGGGTTCAATGCAGGTTGAGTGATCCGTTTGCCGGAATGACCTTTGATTTTCCTATGAAATCACACGCCTCTTAATCAGCGAGTCCCAGGTTCGAGCCCCGGTGCGCCCACCAATGTCCTCAATCACTTAGCAGCAGGACGCGACGTCATTCTGACATCTCGTCACCTGCTTATTCTGACAAATTCCCCTTGCCCGACGGGTTCTCTATGCCCATGCGTAGCGCGGTACTCGTCACTAATCCGCGAAGGTCAATGTACCGCGATACCCGTTTACGCTGGATTACCGCGTCAACCGCCGGCGGTGCGTCATCAACCGTTGCCGGTACGGGTGTGAGATTCGCCGAATTCTTCCACACCAACCTAAGCGCGGCGCCCTTCTCAGGGGCGACAGCGATCCGATGATAGGCGTCCGCTGATCAATGATCTTCTGGTAAATCGCCCTGGTCGCTTGGGCAGAGCTGTTCGAGCCGCCTTTCGAGTTCTTTCTTCTTGGCAATCAGCCTCGCGGCGAGAATCTGATCGACCTCCCTATGGAGGACCCACAAACCTATCGGCGGACATCGCCTTAAACTGCTCCAGGTAATCAGAAATTTTTAAGTCGGCCACCCAAATCGTACTCCGCAATTCAGCGCGAAGGTGATCCCCCCGACGCGATTCGGAAAATGCAGATGTACTGACCTAACAGCCGCTTTCCCCAGCGGAATCGTCAGCCCACTCAGCGGCGAGATGGGCGCCCGGTTCAGATTATCGAGTTGCTGGCCGTGCCAACTCGGCTGTCCTCATCAACCGCAGTCCTGGTTTTGTGCGCGGGAGCGAAGCCCGGCGTACGCTTCTTCAGAGGGCACTTGGCCTTGACCCGTTCTCCTGATGGCCCCCTCTGAAGGGGCGCGAAGTCCTGTCCGACAATTGCGCTTGTTTCACAACCGTTCGCGCAATCCGTCTACTTGGCACTGCAGTAGCTCGAGATCGGCTGTTTCTCTCTCGAGCAGCTCAAGCCGGGTGTTGGCCAGTTTCATGATGTAATGATGCTTATACGAACCCATTTTGCCCCCCGGGTCGAGGGTAAAACGAACGGCGCAAAACAAGATCCTAGTGTGGGTCTTGCCAGTCGCCGGAAGGTTCAAACGCCAAAAGGGCGTGGGGCTCGGCGCCCTTTGTCGTTACCGCCGCGGCAGCCGGGCTGACGGTCCCGCTTCTCGCTTGTTGTGGCATCAGCCATGGCGCCGCAAGGATGGGATGGATCTCTAACCCAAGTCCCTAGTGCCCTCGGGCGCCGATCATCCGCCCTTTTCGATCGCCATGAACTTACGTCCCCCGAAAGCATAAGGAAATCGCTTTCAACTCGTTTGTTTCGGCTAAGTCCTAGGCCAATAAGTCCGATCATGACCAGCGCGATGCCAGCAACATTCAACCAGTGCGGCAATTCCAACGCGAGCATCGCAGTCTCCAATGAGCCTGTAAGCTGCCGGAAACGAAGAGCTAATTACCTTTGAGAGACGCAAGTTCGCCAACTCGGCGCAGACGCGACGGAAATAGAATCCGCTATTGTTTAGCGGGCGCTTCGGACGGTTCTGCTGGCGCTGTGGCTTCGGAGGCTGGTGCGCTGCCTCTGAGATCTGAGGGTCCCGCGCAATCGCCGGCCCAAATCTTGGTGCCTCTGACCGTGCCGACTAGCTTGCACCCCATTGCCGCCTGTGGCTTGACCTGGACAGGCGGCTTTTTGGCCGGTTTCGGCGGAGCGGTTTGAGCAAACGCGCTGGACGTAGAGAGCAGCACGATCAATCCGATTAGAGCCTTCATGGTTCTTCCCCTTCACGTGACGCGGACGGACTTGTTCTTTCGGCCACCTCCGAAAGTGTCAGTCCCGAGGTATAGAGTATTGTTGAGGCGTTAAGGATGAATGGAGGCGAGCAGTTCACGAGGCCCAGGCTCTCCGGGCCTAAGCAAACCGGAGCGTTTGCTGTCCGCGTCTCGTTGCGAGTGTTACTTCATTTCGATTTGGTTTGAACGGACCGAAGGATCCTTTCAAACGCGGCTCGGGCCGACGGATCGTTTGCAATCCATTCCATTGTCCAAACGTCGCCCCTTCAGCCGCTTGAATACAGCGGCTTCGTATCCCCCGAAACGAGACAGCGAGGCTCTAAGTGTTGGGTCGTCATGGACCGAGGCCCAAACCCTTGCTTCGATATCGCGCCGGTGCGCTTTGCCGGGGTTCACACTTTTGCTGAAGCTAGCTCGCGATCTGATCAACGGCACGTAGGACGCCACCGAAACCTGGTTCTCCCTGCCTGTGATGCCGAAGCCGCAATTGGCATCTGGGCGCGGCGTGGGGTCAAAATGAAATGATCTTCCACATCGCCGCTGCTCTGCTCGCCAATAGGTGTTTGGACCCCACGCCGATTCACAATGGAGGCTTGCTGCGAAGCTGCATCGTGGGACCGGCCTTGCAGGATTACGGGAAGGCGATTGTCGCGACCCAGGAGTCCGTGAACGACAAGGCAATCAGCGGCACCATCGAAAAGCTTTCCGAGATCTCCTCGACCATCGCGGCGGCGGTGGAGGAGCAGGGCGCAGCGATGCAGGAGATTTCCCGCAACATCCAGCAGGCTGCGCAGGGTACCCATGAGGTCTCTTCCAACATCACCGACGTGCAGCGAGGTGCCAGCGAAACCGGCTCGGCCTCCGCACAGGTGCTGTCCTCGGCACAGTCGCTGGCCGGTGATAGCAACCGCCTCAAGCTTGAGGTCGGCCTCACTACCGTGAGGGCCGCCTGAAACCAGCTGATCGCGCGCCTGGCGGAACGCTCACTCGCCCGCTGTGGTCGGCAACTTTCGTCGACGAAGCCGTACTGCGCAAAGGGCTGGTTGGCATGACGGGCGAGCCGCGGAACAGCCGCATGGCGCACCGCGTCTGCGAACCCCATCTGGAGCGTCGGTGCGGCGACCGACAACAGCTTCGATTTTCCGGCGACGCAGGAAGATCTAGCGACATGATAGGCTTGTCCGCAGTCCGCGTGAACAGTTTCCTGCAGTAGATCAGGGATGATCGGCTCCTTACCGTAAGGCAGGAGACTGACCATCCTGGGCCACCGTGGCCTTGAGTAGTTCGCCGACTTCGATCCCAACTACCTGCCACGGGCCGTTATCTTCTTCGCAAAAAAACTCCGTGTCTTTGTCGTTCTACTCTATCTCTGGGCTGGGAGAGGTCAGTTCAGTCCGCGGCGATTGCCTCAACGCATCGCTGCCCAGCCCGTCACCACAACAAGGATTACTGTGACCAACGCGCCGGAGACGTAGAGAATTGTTCTGATACTCCCACCTTTTGCTGCGTTGCCGCCGCGCAAATAGGTGGCGGCATGTACAAGGCGGATCGCAACATGGATCCATACCAGCACCGCTAGCGTGCTTGGCCTGACACCTACCATCATCGCCAGCACGGCCGGGACCGCGAAGGGTGCCAGCGCCTCCACAGAATTCATGTGTACACGATCGATGCGATAGAGGAGGTTTGCATCGTCGGCCGGAAGCACTGGACCGGAGAGGGCCCTCGCACGTCCCTTTGAGTAGCCCGAATGGACCGCCAAGAGGATGGACACGACACAGAGCGCGAGCACTCCGACGACACTCAGGCTGTAAGCTTCCATGCTGACCTCGGCTAAGCTTGATCGCGATGTCGGCGGGCCGGAAACAATCAACGTGATTGATTGCCTCTATCAACGCGCTTCACTCAGTCAGGAAGCGGGGGTGAAAAGATCGACGTAGCGCCGAAGATAAAGCGGCCAGCCTTGATCACCGTCGACACCGTCCCGCACGGCTTCCCAGCCATCGCCATGGCGTTCCAGATTGCGGTGCTCAAGGTCGACTCGGGTCCGGTTCGGCGTTTCAGCAGTGAACCGCACCTCCCACTCGCTGGTTTTTTCCGGGTCAGTCTCGATCTGCCATTGGGGGCTGATGTCCCAGCTGAGCAGCACCCGGTCCGGCGGTTCGTAGGCCAGCACGCGCGCCCAGCGGCACTCGCTCCCATCGATGCCTCGGTCATAAATGTACCCACCCACCCGAGGCTCGAACACCGTCTCGGCGATCTGGACGCGGAGCAGGTTGTGCTCAGGCGGTTTGAAACTCCCGAACCCTTCGGTGAAGATCTTAAATGCGCGCGCGATCGGTGCCTCGACCACGATGGATTGTTTCACGGCCGTAAGTCCTACACGCATGTTCATTGTGACTCCTGTTGCTCGACGACCACCTTGTAGGCGGCCAGCGTCTTGCTCCAAAACCGGTCGAGCCAAGCACGCATCTGGCCAAGCCCGTGAGGGTCGATGTGATAGACGTTGCTTGCGCCCTTCTGCTCCGCGCGCACCAGCCGCGAGTCGCGCAGCACCTTGAGATGCTGTGAGACGGCAGACTGGGAGACCGGTACCTTCCGGGTAATCTCAACGACCGAACGTGGACGCTCCGCGATCAGCTCGAAGATCGTTCGACGGGTCGAGTCGCCAAGCGCGGCTAGCTGCGCATGATAAACAGTCATGACTTATGATTAGTACCAACTTATGATCTGGTCAAGCGCCATCTGGCTTTCCCGTTGCCCTTGGGTTTTGGATGCACTCGGCAAGCTCCCTGCCTATCCGGCTTCTTCGGCCAGGCGATCTCGCCATCGACCCGAAAAGATCGCGACATCGATCGGCAGCTAGATCGCTGCATCCGCGCGGCCAGCCTCTTGGTGCGCTCGGCCACAGCAGCGTTTCTTGATCAGCCTACGTTCCGATCAACGGTCTCCCCAACACGCATTCCGTCGTCCTACGCGAGCAAGCAACCGTCGCACCTGATGCCGAATGTTTGGCGAATAGCTAGTCACTTCAGCCCGGGTGGCGCTCCGAGTTGTGAAGGAATTCCCCCTTGGTGCGCCGTTCTCCGGGTCTGTGGCCGCGTGACACCGAGAAGCCATGGTTCCTATGAGTGGTATCCGTACTTGGAGGTTGGCGGACGCGAGTTGGTTGAATGGGTCAGTCAGGCAACCCGGACAACCGGAGCGAATCTACCCACTTCGTTAAGTCTTTTGAGGATCGCAACGGCAGGAGCTCCTTGAGATCCGCTATGCGCAACACCGGATCCAGCTCGCGCATCCGCGTCATGAACTGCTTGGCTTCATCCAGCCGTCCGGCGAGCGCGTTACTGGCCGCGGCGACTCGGATAGCGGTAAGCCAATTTGGACGCGCACGTACCGCTCGGTCGGCCCAAGCGCTAGCCTGAGCGTAGTCGCCTGCGAAAAAATGAGCATAGGCGATGCCGGCATGCATACGAAACAGGAGTGGATCGCGAGGACTAAGACGCATAGCAGTTTCGAAACGCTCGATCGCCTCGTCTGGCTCGCCCGCATAGGCCAAGAGAAATCCGCTTATGTACCAGGCGGACGCCAAATTGGGATTCAGCGCCAACGCGCGATCAAGACAGGCGATCCCTTCGTCGAGCTCGAGCGCGAGATAACCGAGCGCAAACCCTCCCCAACACAGCGCCGCCGCATCGTCGTTCCCCAATTCCACGGCGCTCCTGGCCAAACGAATCCCCTCGGCGGTGTCTCCTTTCCGGTCACTCATCCAGCCATTCGACTTGCGGGTGGTGAAAATCAAAGACGCGCACCCATAGGCCACGGCAAAGTCGCGATCGAGTTCGATGGCGCGATAAAATAAACCCAGAGCGACGTTGTCACCCTGTCGCGTGTACGGCACCGCGCTCGCGACTGCGCGCAGGTAGCTGTCGTAAGCATCCAAGCTTTCGGTCGGTTTGTACTTTACCCGCTCGAATTCGACTTGGTCCAGTTTCGGGACCAGGGCACTTACGACGCTCGTGGTCACCTTGTCTTGCAACCCGAATACGTCTTCGAGAGCTCCGTCGAAGCGGTCGGCCCAAAGATGCCGAGACGTTCCGGGGTCGATGAGCTGTCCTGTGATCCGGACGGTGTTGCCTGACTTGCGAACGCTGCCTTCAAGCACGTAACGCACGCCCAACTCGCGGCTGACCTGTTTCAGGTCCAGCGGACGCCCCCTGTAGGTGAAGCTCGAGTTTCGGGCGATGACGAAAAGCTGCTTGAACCGAGATAGGGCAGTGAGGATGTCCTCGACTATCCCATCCGCGAAATAGTCCTGATCGGGGTCCCCACTCATGTTTTGGAACGGCAACACTGCGATGGAAGGCCTATCCGGCAGACGGAGCGGCCGGTCGATGGGCGTCGCACTCGCTGCCATGTTGACCGGCCGGGCTCGCCAAGCACGCATGGGTTCCGAAATGTTTTTTAGAGCTTGGGGTCCAATATCGTCGTAGGCGATCTCGGTCTTGCCTCTGATCTGACGATAAGCATCATCAGAAACACAGATGCCGCCCGGCTCCGCGATGCCTTCCAGGCGTGCCGCGATGTTAACGCCGTCCCCGAAGATGTCGTCCCCGTCGATCATGATATCGCCGACATGGATCCCGATTCGAAAGTCGATTCGCTTGCTATCCGGTACATCGACATTGCCGCTCGCCATGCGGCGTTGAATCTCGATCGCGCAGCGTACGGCGTCCACGGCACTTGCAAACTCAATGAGAAGGCCGTCACCGGTGGTTTTGACGAGTCGCCCTCGATGCTCATCGATTGTTGGATCTATCAGCTCTCGACGGCAGGCTTTCAGGCGCTCAAGGGTGCCTTCTTCATCCTCTCCCATGAGACGGCTGTAGGAAGCAACATCCGCCGCAAGCACCGCTTCAAGGCGACGTTCAATGCGCTTGTTGATCACGGGCCGCCTCTTGTCAGAGTCTCTGTTTGTCTTCGCATGAAAACCCGTGCGGCTTCGCCAATAGCCCTTGTAGAGACGCGTCCCCGAAGTTTACGTGCCTTCCCGGTATCATACTCACCTCTTGCACCCTCCAGTGGCGATGCTCGTGGCGGGCCGGGCGCCCAATCTTTTCCGGCGGCTTCACGACTACAATCGCAAATACCGGCACCCAGCTTGCATCCGACCTTAGGACGAAGGTGGTCATATCAATGTATGGTCGCCAGCTTGCGCGTCGAAATTGTGCAGGACTGAGGGCTTGCGTCCTGGAGACGTGAGCGGGTATCAGGCCTTGCCTGCCCAGTATTGGGCCTATGTCCAGATTGCGGTCTATGAGCGCGCTGCCGAGACATGATGCTATCGCCAAGTCGCAGAACTGTCGGGTCGCCTCGTACTGAAGACAAGCACGCGCCGGAGTTCGCCCAGTCACCCTGCCATTTGATGAAAGGACTAAAAGGCGTAGGGACAAGTTGCGAAGAGCGCGTGTACCTATGAATCCGAAGACACTAGCTTGGCCGCACACGCGTTGCGCGGGGGGTCGGATCGATCCGCTTTTGCCAGGAAGCCATTTTTTTAGATCCTCGGCGTAGGTGGCATACGAAGGTACGGGCAATCAGGGATATTCTGGTGTCGAATAGAAAGTTATGGAAAATATTTATGATAGATCGACCGGAAATCGTCAGTCTGCTTGAATTCCTTCAACGCGCGCGAGAACGCATCGACTAGCGCCGGGTCAACACGCGTCTTGCTGAAGCAAAGATACATTCCATCCTCAACCACCTTGCCCGACAAAAGCGGCTGAATTTTTCCGGATAGCCCCAGGAGCGAGATATAGCTCATGCCTGTGGCGAGGTTCGTGTAAACGTAATCGACACGGCCAGCGGCCAACAGACGCAAGCTACTTAGACCCCCGTCCGTCTCCACCATATTGTGCTGCTCGCGCAAGAACTTCCATAGCTCAAGATAGCTCCCAGTCGGCTGCTCGAACAAGCTGGGGAGCACTCTATGAACCCCGACGTCGTGCCCGACAAGATCATCGAAAGATGAGAAGTTCAGCCTGCCCAGGTCGTCCGAGCGTATAAACATGACCCACTTCCCCTCGGCCAAGGGCTCATCAGAAAAAGAACATATCCGCTCTCGCTCCTTTGCACGCAACATCGGGAACATTCCGTCGATCTCGCCTCGGGCAAGCATAAGCCAACTGCGCTCCCATGGGATCGTCTCGAACGAAACATCTTGGCCAATCGTCGCGAAAACCCTTCTAAGCACTTCCACACTGAACCCCGGCGCCTCTTTGTCGCTAAGCTGCGAATAAGGCCGCTGACTACCGGCTGTAAGTCTCAATGATTCCGCCGACAACGCTCGTCCGACGATCGTGCAGAGCAGAGCAACTATTAAGTACAGAAAACGGAAAGAGAACAACGTTCTCATCGCGCGGCTCCCCTCAGCCTAGCTTGCACACTAGAGATCGACCGAAAATCATGCTTAGGTATGATCGACGTATGCCGGGCAGAACAGCCTTATTCTCCCACTGAAGGGAATTAGCGTCTCGAGGGCGAGTTGTGCAAGTTTACTCCACACCTGCCGGGGACGCCAGCGATGGCTTGGCTTAGGCCTGCGCGCAGCCTGCTCCCTAGCGTTCGCAGCGGAGTCGGCTGGCGCCTATTGCTGCAGGTCCTTTTCTTCAGCTCGGTAGTCACGCTGCTTCTGACTATGACGGAGCTGTACTTCGACTACCGCCGGGATGTCCAGGCAATCGATCTTCGGATGTCGGAAATAGACAGCGGCTATCGTCGCAGCCTCGGCGATGGTCTTTGGAGGGTGGATGAGCGCCAGCTGCGACTACAAGTCGACGGTATTATACATCTGCCTGATATCAGTTACGTAGAGCTGCGCGAAGCTACTGACCGTGCTGCCCCGGTCATGGTGACTGCTGGCCTCCGCCAAAACAATCCACCCGCTCGGCGGGAAATCCGACTTTATTATGCGAACCGCGATGCCGAGCAGTTGATCGGTATCCTCGTGGTAGAAGCGACGTTTGATCAAATCTATCGTCGTCTTCTCGACGCCGCCATCGTCATTATGGTGGGTCAAGCGATGAAGACCTTCCTTGTTTCGTTCTTTATTCTTCTCATTGTGCACCAGTTGATCACGCGGCATCTCGTAGCGATAACTGTGGCTCTGAAGCGCTACGATCCTTGCAGTTCGCTAGCGCCGCTTCAACTCAAGCGGCGTACGCCGCGGTCCGCAGACGAGCTTGAACATCTTGCTGGAGCATTCAACCGGATGCACGCAAGGCTTCAGGTCGTGCACGGCGATCTTAGGCAGCGGGAGGCAAAGGTCCGACGCCTATTTGAATCAAATATCATCGGGATCGTGATCGGCGATCCGGACGAGCACGTTGAAGAAGCCAATCAGGCATTTCTGCGGATTCTAGGATACGATCAGTCAGATCTGGCTGCGGGTCTGTTGCGCCGGGCAGCGCTAACGCCACCTGAATGGCATGATCGAGATGCGCGCGCTGTCGCTGAGATGAGGAAGAGCGGAACTGTTCAGCCGTTTGAGAAGGAGTACTTCCGGAAAGACGGAAGTCGCGTACCAGTGCTGGTTGGTGGAGCGACGTTGGATGAACAAGGAAAGTCTGTCGTCGTTTTTGCACTCGATCTAAGCAACCAAAAACGCGCCGAGGCGGAATTGGCGCACGCAAACCGCGTCGCGACCATGGGCCAATTGGCGGCCTCAATTGCTCACGAGGTAAACCAACCCATCGCTGCCATCATTACAAATGCCGAAACGGCTATGCGTTGGCTAAGCCGGAATCCACCGGATACAGAAAAAGCGAGATCTCTGGCTCACCGAGTTGTCGGCGACGCCACGCGAGCTTCTGACATCGTGAACCGAATTCGCAATTTCTCCAGAAAGACCGCCGTGCAGAAGGAGGAACTGGAAATCAACGAAGCGATTCTGGATATCGTTGGGCTGGCCCGTGCCGCGATGTCTGACAACAACGTTTTGCTGGAGATGAAGCTTTCAGACGGCCTGCCGCGCATCCGTGGAAACAAAGTGCAATTGCAACAGGTGATCCTGAACCTGGTCATGAATGCCGTTGAAGCGATGAGCGAGGTCGCGGGACAATCCCGTGAATTGTTGATCAGGACCAGCACCGCCGACCCCGACGCAGTAGTCATCGCCGTGAGCGACACTGGTCCGGGTCTCCCGCCAGCCGCTCCAGACCGTGTGTTCGAGGCCTTCTACACGACGAAGGCCAGCGGTTTGGGGATGGGCTTATCGATTTGCGCATCGATCATTGAGGCTCATGATGGCCGCTTCTGGGCGGCTCCGAACCAACCACGTGGCGCTACATTTTATCTGGCGCTCCCTATCGAGGCACAATCGCCAGACAATCTCGACTCAGCCCAAGCTTCGTCATCCACAAGTGGCAAACGAATAGCTGCATTACACTGACTGAAGATTCAAATCAGAAGACAACTCGATGGGGAGTCGCACAATCGGCTGCGCCAATGTGAGCCGCGTCACAAAGGACACTGCCTAGGTGCCCGGCGCTCGCAGTAGGGAACTGAAGCGGTTCGTCGCCAGCGCTCAAACTCTCCGCGACTCGATATCTTTCGGGGCTTGGACAACCTAGCGATCGAACTATCGGCGTGTAGGTTTCGTGAGCAGTGGAATCCGTCGATTGAAGCGGTAGTCAACTTACTGCACGCTAGGGGCTCTCTTGCGGCGCAGAGCGTTGGTGTCCGAGCCCATTCTAGCTAACCCTCATTCTCTCTCGCGATTTTCAGCTTCTATCCCATCGCTCTTGTAGCGCTCTTGCCGATGTGGGATTGGCTCGGTCGTCCGGCCGGATCAGGCTTCCACAAGCGCAAGGTACGGTGCTAGGGTAGTTCCGGTCTGACGTGAAACGCAGGTGCGCTGTCATGGGGTGCGAGCGTCCTCTTGTGGCACTCTCCTCCGTTCCCGACACTACTCCCGGCTCAATCGGTGAGGTTTGTAAGTGCAGTCATTTTCCGGCTTCGTCGCGAACGGAATGCGTAGCGCCGAAGTGTTGTCGGAAGATAGCGGCATCGTCTTAACCCGAGCCCGGCCCTACGGCGAAGATGCTGGTTGCGTACTCGTCAAGCTCGCGGCATCGGAGCAACCGGCGCCGGCCACCCTCGACCGTCTTACCCACGAATACTCGCTCAAGCACGAACTCGACAGTACCTGGGCCGTACGACCGCTTGAGCTTATGCGAGACGAGCGGCAGACCTTTCTGGTTCTCGAGGATCTTGGTGGAGAACTGCTAAGTGCGCTCCTTCTCGAGCCGATCAGCATCGAATGTTTCCTGCGCATCGCCGTCGGCGTTGCGGCAGCTCTCGCCCAGGTGCACCGACACGGCCTTATCCACAAAGATGTCAAGCCCGCCCATATTCTCGTGAACCATAGGGACGGCAATGTACGGCTCACCGGCTTCGGAATAGCGTCGCGACTTACGCGAGAACGGCAGGGTCCCGAGCCCCCCGAACTCATCGGGGGGACCCTGGCCTATATGGCGCCCGAGCAAACCGGCCGAATGAATCGTTCAATCGATTCACGTACTGATCTCTATTCGCTCGGCGCGACACTTTATGAAGTGCTGACGGCCGGGACGCTTCCCTTTACTGCGTCCGATCCGTTGGAATGGGTTTACTGCCACATCGTACGGCAGGCTCGTCGGCCGAGCGATCTGGTCGACGGAATTCCCGAGGTTATTTCAGCGATTGTCATGAAGCTATTGGCCAAGACTGCGGAGGAGCGTTACCAGACAGCTTCAGGGGTCGAAGCCGACCTCCGTCGTTGTCTCGACGAATGGAGGTCGCACGATCGCATAGATCCATTTCCGCTCGGCGCGCACGATATTTCAGACCGATTGCTGATCCCTGAGGTGCTGTACGGTCGAGACAACGAATTGGCAATGCTCAAAGGATCGTTTGACCGCGTGGTAGGCGGAGGTCGACCAGAGCTCGTGCTTGTGTCCGGATACTCCGGTGTTGGCAAATCTTCCCTCGTCAATGAATTGCAAAAAGTGCTCGTCCCGCCCCGAGCCCTGTTTGCCTCAGGCAAGTTCGATCAATACAAGCGGGACATTCCGTACGCTACGCTAGCCGAAGCATTTCAGAAGCTTATTCGTCCACTTCTAAGCAAAACTGAAGAAGAGCTGGTTCATTGGCGCCAGGCAATTCGGGAGGCGCTCGGGCCGAACGGAATTCTTGTCGTGGATCTCGTCCCGGAATTGAAACAGATTATCGGAGAACAGCCGCAACTTCTCGAGTTACCCCCCCAGGATGCCCACGCACGGTTTCAGCTGGTGTTCCGACGCTTCATCGGCATCTTTGCGTGCCCTGAACACCCGCTTGCGCTGTTCCTCGACGACTTGCAATGGCTCGATCCCGCGACACTGGATCTGATCCAAGACTTGTTGACCCAGACGGAGCTGAGACACTTACTCCTGATTGGCGCCTATAGGGACAATGAAGCAAGCCGCGCCGACCTGCTCGCGCGAAAACTCGAGCAGATGCGGCAAGGTGGAGCGGTCTTGCACAACATCGAACTCTCGCCGCTGCGCCACGAACATTTATCGCAACTGTTAGTAGATTGTTTTCACGCCGGCCTCGAGCGTGTAGAGCCGCTTGCAAGCTTAATTCACGAAAAAACTGCGGGCAATCCGTTCTTTACTATTCAGTTCCTCTCGTCGCTCGCTGACCAGGGGTTGCTCGCATATGATTATGATGAGGGGCGCTGGTCCTGGGACCTGAATCGCATTCGGACGGAGGCTTACACGGATAACGTTGTGGAACTTATGGTCACGAAGCTCAACCGGCTGCCTTCGAAAGCCCGGGAGATCATCCAGCGCTTTGCCTGCATCGGAAACCGGGTAAGCTTCGAGGTGCTCGGCCTTGTCTCTCAGCAGCCGCTGGATGAAATGCATGAGTTTCTCTGGGACGCGGTTCGCGAAGGGCTGATCCTCCGTTCGGACGATTGGTATCGATTCCTACACGATCGTGTCCAAGAAGCTGCCTATTCCTTGATGCCGGAATCAGCTCGGGCCGAGGAACACCTCCGAATCGGCAGGCTACTTGCTGGACGCAGTTCTTCAGAAGATCAAGAGGAGATGATATTTGAGATCGTCAATCAACTGAACCGCGGCTCTCATCTCATTCACTCAGCCAAGGAGCGCGCCCAAGTGGCGCAGCTGAACCTAATTGCCGGCCGCCGGGCAAGCATTTCCACGGCCTATGCATCTGCGCTGACGTACTTAAAGGCCGGCAGATCGCTATCAGACGATCAAGCCTGGGAAACGGATTACGACCTCACCTTCTCAATGGAAGTGCTGACCGCCGAATGTGAGTTGCACACTGCTGAGATGAGCGCGGCCGAGGTGCGTTTGTCGACGCTCTCGCGGCGTGCCAAGACTAACCATCATTTCGCATTAGTCACACGTTTGCAGGTTACTCTGTTCACGGCTTTGGATCAGAGTGACCGCGCTATTGATATCTTTCTCAGCTATCTCCAACGCGGTGGCACGAACTGGTCTCGGCGTCCAAGTCGCGACGAAGTGATGCGTGAATATGAGCGGGTTCGCCTGCTCGTTGGAGGTCGGCAAATCGAGGAACTCGTCGACCTACCCTTGATGACAAACCGCGACGCGCTCGACACCCTCGATGTGCTCACCGAAATAGTTCACCCGGCTCTTTTCTTCGATGAGAATTTCTCCTCGCTGGCAATATGTCGCATGGTGACTTTGAGCCTTGAGCAGGGAAACTGCGATGCTTCGTGCTTTGGCTATCTATGGTTTGCCATGATCGCCGGGCCGCGCTTCAACAACTATGCCGACGGATATCGCTTTGGCGAGTTAGGCATCAATTTGGTCGAGAATCGTGGTCTAACGCGGTATGAGGCGCGTACTTATTTGACGTTCGCCACTCTGAGCCCCTGGACAAATCATTTTGCGAGCGCACGCGGGCTTATCCGCCGCGCCTTTGATGCGGCTCATCGGAACGGCGACCTGACCTTTTCCGCGTATAGCTGGAAGGTGTTGGTTACGAACTACCTCGTGGCGGGGCATCCGCTCGCCGAAGTCGAGGTTGAGGCAGACAAAGCACTTGCATTCGCAACGAAGTCGCGCTTCGGCCTTATGGTCGTTATCTGCGGGACCCAACGAGCGCTAGTTCGCACACTCCGGGGATTGACGCCGCAGTTTGGGTCTTTCGACGCCGAAGAATTCGATGAGTTGGCAACAGAAAGTCACCTCGCTGGCAATCCTGTCATGTCACTGGCCGAATTCTTTTACTGGACAAGGAAGCTACAGGCCCGCTTTCTTGCGGGAGATTACGCGACTGCAGTAGCGGCCTCTGAAAAGGCGCAGCACCTTTTCTGGACGGCAACATCGCAAGTTACGAGTGCCGAACTGCCGTTTTACGGCGCGCTGGCTCGCGCTGCATCGTGGGACGCCGCTTCGGTTGAAGAGCAAAAACATCACCTGAGTGTCCTCCATGGTTATCATAAGCAACTTGCAACGTGGGCTGCGTATTGCCCTGCTAATTTTGAAAGCCGTACCGCAATGGTCGGCGCCGAAATTGCGAGGATTGAAGGCCGTCCGCTGGAAGCTGAACAGCTTTACGAGAGGGCTATTCGTTCGGCGCGTTCGAGCGATTTTGCTCATATTGAGGCGATTGCAAACGAACTCGCCGGACGGTTTTACAAGATGCGGGATCTCGAGACGATCTCGGTGGCCTATCTCCGGAATGCCAGCTACTGCTACCGCCGGTGGGGCGCCGAGGGAAAAGTTCGGCAGCTCCACCAGCTCCATCCGAAACTGGCCTCTCCGGAAACACAAGCTCTTGCCGCAGCCACTGAGTCGATCCAGCATTTAGACGCGGTGAGCGTCGTAAAGGCGTCGCAAGCCTTGTCGAGGGAAATAGACTTACCAAAATTGATTGATCGGCTCATGATGATCGCGCTTGAAAACGCCGGGGCGGAGCGCGGCCTGTTAATTCTCCCACTAGGAGACCAATATCTGATCTCCGCCGAAGCGCAAGCGGCAGGGCTTGGGACAAGAGTGACGATGCGAAGCGATCCGATCGCGGGAGCGGCGTGTCCCGAATCCCTCGTGCGCTATGTCATTCGCTCGCAGGAAAGCGTGATTCTAGACGACGCCTCGAGCCGAAACCTATTCTCGGGAGACGACTACTTTCGTAGTCGGCAAGCAAAGTCCGTGCTTTGCCTTCCGCTCATCAAGCAAAAGCAACTCGCCGGCGTCCTGCTCCTCGAAAACACCGTCAATTCACACGTATTCACGCCAGCTCGGATCGCGGTTCTTGAAATCCTAGCGGCGCAGGCAGCGATCTCACTGGAGAACAGCCGTCTCTACCGTCACCTCGAAGAGCGAGAAGCCAAGGTCCGACGGCTCGTCGATTCGAATATCATCGGAGTATACGTTTTCGATCTTGACGGTCGCATCATTGAGGCTAACGAGGCATTTCTGAACATGGTCGGATACGGCTATAACGATCTCGCATCAGGTCCGTTACTGTGGACTGCACTGACTCCGCCGGAATGGGAGGCAGCCGATGCGAGTGCGTTGGCGGAATTAGCTTCCACGGGGACGTGCAAACCGTTTGAGAAGGAGTATTTCCGCAAGGATGGCAGCCGTGCTCCCGTGCTTCTGGCTCGTGCGATGTTCAGCGAAGTTCAACACCAGGGCGTGGCCTTCGCGCTTGATCTAAGAGAAAGGAAGCAGGGCGAGGCGGCTCTGCGAGAGGCGGAGCGGAGGAGTCTTGAAGCCCAAGTTCAGCTCGCCCATGCTAATCGGATTGCGACTCTGGGGCAGCTTGCGGCTTCCATCGCCCATGAAGTCAACCAGCCCATTGGCGCCACACTGATGAATGCCGGCACTGCTGCGCGTTGGCTCGCGCGCCACCCCCCTGACCTAGAAAAGGCCATGCGGTCGATTGATCGGATCCTCACAGACGGGAAGCGAGCCGCCGATATCGTGAGCCGGATACGTGGCTTGGCAAAGAAGGCGCCGATGCATACCGAGCCGCTCGGTATCAATGAAGCGATTCTCGAAATCGTAAGACTGACGCGTGGCACGATTTCAGAGCACAGCGTTTCGGTGAAAATGCAACTGTCGGAGCATCTGCCACGAATTTTCGGCGACAAAGTCCAATTGCAGCAGGTAATTCTCAACTTGATCATGAACGCTGTCGAGGCAATGGCCGAGGTCAAGAAGAACCTCCGCGAGTTGCTGATTAGCACTGGTAAAGCAGGCCCGCACGGTATCCTCGTTCAGGTGCGCGATTTAGGGGCGGGGCTGCCTCACGACGATTCTGAACGTATCTTCGACGCGTTCTATACGACCAAGAACGGCGGTTTGGGCATGGGCTTGTCGATCTGCCGCTCCATCATCGAGGCGCACGGCGGCCGCCTATGGGCGACGCCTAACGAGCCTCGTGGCGCTGCTTTTTACGTGATGCTGCCGACCGAGCAAGAGGCGCCTGAATCGCGGCCTGCGCCGAACCGCGAGCTTCCTGGATAAGGCAATGCTCGCGAAGCCTGTCTTCGGCTCGCAGTACTGACGCCGAGTGCCACATTTCGCGGTGTATTTCAGGAGGCGAGCAGCCGCGTAGCAAATGGATGTTGCCGGGACGCACATTTGGCGTCTGACGATTTGATGCGGGCATCTGTCTCTGGTTTACGCGCGGAACGAAGTCCATGCCAAATTCCGTCTCAGGCTCGCTAATCACACGCTCAGCGGTTCTCTTTGGGGGACGTCAAACTGCGGCTACATAACAGCTCTTTGCTTTTTGAAGCGGTGCGGCGCCCGGCGTGACGAAATCTTATAGCGAGGGAATGATGCGAGAATAATGATGCAGGCGGACGTACAATATCCGTCAATGATCATCGTATCACCGGCGGCCGGCAGACGTTCATGCCGAGCAACATAGTCACACAGGGACAAGGTGAATGCTTTATTTCGCGGCGCGCGGCACGTGCACCGATGGGCCCATGTTCTTCCTCCAAGTTAGGTCTGCTCAACCAGATGCAACCGGCCCCCTTCACTCCGCGACGTACGGTTCGATCATTTTCCTGGGGTCGACTATGCGGTCGAAGTCGGCGGCTGATACGTAGCCGAGCTTCAGGGCCGCCTCTCTCAGCGTGAGATCCTCGTCATTTGCGTAATGGGCGATCTTGGAGGCTTTGTCGTAGCCAATCACCGGCGAAAGAGCGGTCACAAGCATCAGCGACCGGTCCACGTATTCCCCGATCTTCTTCAAATTGGGCTTGGTGCCTTCGATTAGAAATTTGCGAAAGCTCGTGCAACCGTCGGTCATAATCGTGATTGAGTGCGTGATGCCGTAGATGATGACGGGTTTGTAGACATTCATTTCGAGATACCCGCTAGCCCCGCCGAAACCGGTGGTCACATCGTGCCCAATCACTTGGGCGGCAATCATCGTCAGCGCTTCGGCCTGAGTCGGGTTAACCTTGCCGGGCATGATTGAGGATCCCGGCTCATTCGCGGGAATAATGAGCTCGGCGAAGCCTGCGCGCGGTCCACAGGACATCAGACGGATATCGTTAGCAATCTTGTAGAGTGAAACCGTCAATGTGCGTAGGGTACCAGACAACTGTACCAAGGCGTCGTGGGCTCCCTGAACCGCAAATTTGTTGGGCGCTGTAACGAATGGCAGGCTCGTCAGCGCGGCGATCTGGGCCGCAGCCGCCTCCGCGAACCCGATCGTCGAGTTGAGGCCCGTACCCACCGCCGTGCCACCCAGCGCGAGGCGATAAACGCCCTTAAGCGCGTCATCGAGCCGCTCAAGATTGTCCGCGAGCATCCCCGCATACCCGGACCATTCCTGTCCAAGAGTAATGGGCGTCGCGTCCTGCATATGCGTCCGACCGACCTTGATGATATCCTTCCACTCGGTGGATTTC
This sequence comes from Bradyrhizobium sp. Kon10, assembly GCF_055807395.1. Taxonomy (NCBI): domain Bacteria; kingdom Pseudomonadati; phylum Pseudomonadota; class Alphaproteobacteria; order Hyphomicrobiales; family Nitrobacteraceae; genus Bradyrhizobium; species Bradyrhizobium sp. Kon10. The sequence goes on from NZ_JBVVOZ010000035.1 coordinate 56,911, forward strand.
GCGAGAACGGAGTCGTACAGCGCCCCCACGGCCGGCATCAAGCGGTGCTTCACGTTGATCGCAGCCGCGATGTACATGGCTGATGGAAACGAATCGTTCGACGACTGTGACATGTTGACGTGGTCATTCGGATGTACTGGCTTCTTGCTTCCGAGTGGCGAGCCCGCGATTTGGCTACAGCGGTTGGAGATCACCTCGTTCACGTTCATATTGAACTGCGTTCCGCTGCCGGTCATCCAGACGTGCAGTGGAAACATGTTGTGGTGCTCGCCGTCGATGATCTCGTCGCAGACCTGAACGATGAGCTGATGCTCCAAAGACCCGAGCCGCTTCTCTGCATAGTTTGCGTTGGCCGCGGCCTTTTTCAGTATGGCATACGCGGTGATCATCTCCCGCGGCATCAGATCCGGTCCAATGCTGAAATGCTCGAGCGAGCGCTGTGTTTGCGCGCCCCAAAGCTTGTCAGCTGGGACTTTCACTTCACCGAGACTGTCGGTTTCCAGTCGATCACCTTCCGTCGCGTGCGCTGCTTCCTCCTGAAGCGAGCCCAACGACGCCGCGGCCGGAATCGGTGAGGCCGCCAAAACCTGCGCCCGGCTGCCTGCGAGTCCGAACGAGGCTAGAAGGCTACCTTTAAGTAGGCTGCGCCGTTCCATTTGTCTGCTCCGTTGAAAAGCATTGAAAATTCACCGACGTAGCTATTGCCGTGGATTCGCCCGTGCAACCGCAGCCACCTCGGCGCTAGGTCCCGTCAAAATACATTGCGTGCACGATCGCTGAACGGCGCCGCCCAAACCTGCCCGAAAAAGTTGTTCTCTAGCACTCCTCGTGCCGAGCAATTCCGGAGGGTCGGCAAAGCAACAAAATACATTTAGACGCCGATCGTACTGCGGTCACTCATACATTGAGGTGAGCGACATACTCCGGACGCTGAATGGTTTACTGTGCAATTTGGCAAAGAGACTTGGACCCCGGACACTTGGACCCGAAGCCGTTCGGGATGAGGGCCGACCATTGATGAGGTGAGGCGGTCGCCGCGCTGATTTGAAATGATCGTGGCGTAGTCTCACGTGTTCCTGTGTGCAGCAATTGGAAAGGTCCGATCATATCGACGGGACTTCAAGACAAACGTGCGGCAATAGTGAGGGCTGTGACCTGGGTCAATTGACTGGGTTTGGGATTTTCATCTCTTACTCGCCGATGGATAGACGGCGATTGAAGACAATGGAAGAGAACGCCCCTGGTGGGGCGCTCGGATTCCAAATCCGGGTGAGGCATTGAGAGGTTGTCTCAGTTGGGTTCAACTCCCGCTCTTTTTCACCATATTTTGCGCCGGTCGGGGCGTCGGCAACTCCGAACTCTGAAGCAGGTCTGCCGCCCATCGCGAGCGCCTCGATCGAAGCTCTCTGCAATCGTCCCGTATCTTTCCTCCAAGCGCCTCACGACGCTTCTTCAGCAATCCCCCGCGGTATTCGCGTGCGCTCATACGACTATCGGAGGAGAAGGATCATATCAACGTATAAGCGTCTACGAGCGGAAGGCAGCCTAAACATAAAAAGCTATGTCACTGAGCTACGACTGTTTCATCGAGAACACGAGTAGGAGATGCAGAGCGGGAGCTCTGTCGCTCCGCATAACGGTCTCCTCTGACTCAATTTCCGTTCCACACGACCGGCAGTGTCGACTCGTTCGCGTGGCGGGAGGGTTTCTGCCGGTCAGCATGTATTCGCAGTCGGGTCGCGTACCTCAAGAGGTGAGCGGGGTACTGTCCGCAGCCCTCGGCACGCATCAATAATGGGAGTATGTCATGGGTGTCGAGCAGAAAGTCGCCATCATCACCGGTGCGTCGCAGGGCATCGGCGCCGCACTGGTCAAGGGCTTTCGTGGTCGGGGCTATCGTGTTGTTGCAACGGCACGCTCGATCAACGCGTCGAGTGACGATGACCTTCTCGCGGTGCTCGGGGATATTGCCGACTGGAACACTGCCGAACGCGTGGTTTCGCAGTCCATGGCCAGGTTCGGCCGCATCGATACGCTGGTCAACAACGCCGGCATCTTCCTCGCGAAGCCGTTCACGCAGTACACCGCCGACGATTACGCTGCAGTCATGGGTGTCAACGTTGCCGGCTTCTTCCGAATCACACAGCTCGCGATCGCTGAAATGGAGAAGCAGAGCTCGGGCCACGTTGTCCAGATCACGACTAGCCTGGTCGATCAGGCCAATTCGAACGTGCCCTCCGTATTGGCGTCGTTGAGCAAGGGCGGGCTGAATGCCGCGACCAAATCGCTTGCGATCGAATATGCGAGACGCGGCATCCGCGTGAACGCGGTTTCACCCGGCATCATCAAATCGCCGATGCACCCGGTTCCAACGCATGCTCAGCTCGGCGCGCTGCATCTCGTCGGCCACATGGGCGAGATGTCCGACATCGTTGATGCCGTGCTCTATCTCGAGCAGGCCACCTTCGTCACGGGCGAGATACTGCACGTCGACGGCGGTCAGAGCGCCGGCCATTGAGTCTAGGAGACGAACCATGCCGATCGTGACCATCCGGGTGACCCGCGAAGGAACAACGTCGGACACGCAGTCGCTTACGGCCGACGAAAAGGCGGCGCTAATCAAGGGATCGAGCGAGCTCCTGCTCGATGTGCTCGGGAAGCCGCTCGATGCCACCTTCGTTGTGATCGAGGAAGTCGACCCAGAGAATATCCACACCGGCTACGCCTTTGTTGGCCCGCACACGCTTCCACGCCCATTGCAGGTTCTCTCTCGTCAGCGCTGCCAAAAGCAGCGCCGACCCTGTGCCCTTCGGTTCATGCCGCGGGGACGAGCTTCATCGCTGCCCGAGCCACACGCGGCTTCACCGCGTCCCACCCCGGGCCGCGCCGCTTGCGCAGGCATCTGATGCGGTGCTCGCCACATCGGCATGGCCTCAAACACTCCCTCTCGTTCGGCCCTTCACCTGCGGGACGGCTTCGCAGCTTTCCTACCGACTACTACGACCTCGGCTGACTTCTCGCTCCGGCTCGACACGGTTGCCCCTTCGAGCACAAGGCGAGATCTCCCTAGGTAAGGACGCACTCCTTCGCTGCACGACCGGGCACTACCGACCTGGAGGAAGCCAATATTCTCTGCCAGGAAAAAAGCCTGGAGCTGGAGCGGCAGTGGCGCACGAACCTGCCGGGCGAGCAGCCGACGCAGCTTACGCACTCGCAAGCTTGACGTTAACTCTAGCAGCTAGATCCAATATCCTTAAACGACGGCCAAGCTGATCCCGCCGATACATCGCCGCTCGGCGGCGCGGCGCTCGCAGGAAAACATCGGATAACGTTTGATTTCTCTTAGTGGCTGCTCTGTTGGACAATCTGCTGTGATGCGGCCCTGCGTCATAGGCCCCGTGAAAAAGTAGCTCCGCACGAGGCGTAACACAAATCCTGTTCTGTGGAATGGCACCGAGAACGATTGTGCAGGCCGACGCACAATATCCATCGATTATAATCCTATCGCCCGCCGCGCGTAGGGCCTGGTATCTGACGACGTAATCTCCAATCCGACCTCCAGGATCATCCGATATACGAACGGTGGCGCTACGTCCATCAGCTTTCACTAGCAGCGCTGCAGCTGCCAGGATGCACGTCGCTACGACTGCTCGAGCCGCTATCACATTCAAATTTTCCGAACTGGAGAGCAGCCTCTGGCCTGCGCCGAGAACCAAAGCAAACCAGGCCCGCTCCTCTGGTCTGATAGCGCAAAGCACACTAGCGGCGACCTTCGCGTGCGCTCATTCAACGTTCGGCAAGGGCTATCATATCAACGTATAAGGGATTCGAGCTCGAAGTGCGGCTACGGTTATATTTGGGAGGGAGTCCGGACGGACCTCGGCGAGGATGGCAATGCGCCCAGTAAAGGGCGCATCGATGAACCGGTGGTTCTCACACTTCTATCTGCTGGTCGAGTGTCAATGAGGTCCGTGGCGAACAAAGACGAGGGAAGAGAACCGTCCCTGGTGGGGCGCTCGGAGTGAAAGCCGAGTGAGGCATCGAGAGGTTGTCTCAGGTGGGTTCAACTCCCGCTCTCTTCCGCCACTTTTCTGAACCGATTATGCGTAGGGGCTCGTCTCCAGCCTTTGCAGAGGATCCGAGATGAAGCATTTGTTTGCGGCGTTACGCGTGGTTGCATTGGTTTCACTGCCGATCGTGGGGTGTCACGCGAGAGCTGAGGGTCAAACGATTGTTGTCGCGTCGACCACCTCGACAGAAGACTCAGGCCTATTTCGCTATTTGTTGCCCATTGTTCAGGAGAAGACCGGCATCCAAGTCAAGGTGGTTGCGCAAGGTACCGGGCAGGCTCTTGACACCGGACGTCGCGGCGACGCCGACGTCGTCTTTGTCCATGCCAGAGTAGCTGAAGACAAGTTCGTGGCCGAGGGCTTCGGTCTGAAGCGTTATCCCGTCATGTACAATGACTTCGTACTGATCGGTCCGAAGGACGACCCGGCAGGCATCAAGGGCCGCGACGTTGTGGCAGCGCTACAAACGATAAAGGACGAAAGCGCGGCCTTTATTTCACGGGGCGATCGGTCCGGCACGCACCTTGCCGAGCTTAGGCTCTGGAAAGAAGCAGGCGTCGAACTAAGCGGCCTCCGTGCTGCGTGGTACAAAGAGATAGGCCAGGGCATGGGAGCGGCGTTGAATAGTGCATCGTCATCGAACGCATACGTACTCTCAGACCGCGGCACCTGGTTGGCTTTCAAAAATCGCGGCGATCTTACGATCTTGATTGAAAGCGACAAGCGGCTCTTCAACCAATACGGTCTCATACTGGTCAACCCCGCCAAGTACCCCTCGGTCAATAAGGAGGCGGGTCAGCGCTTCATAGATTGGCTAACCTCGCCTGAGGGCCAAAAAGCAATCGCCGAGTTCAAAATTGGCGGTCAACAACTGTTTTATCCCAATGCAAACGATCCCAATGCCTGAGGCCAACTAGCTCGGTACCTCAGTGAGCGGGCGCCCGCGTCTCGGCCATCACCTATCGGAAATCGCTAACGCTATTAGCTCATGCTGCCGGGCATGAAGCACCTGACATGTGGGTGCCCGTCGATATAGTGTTTCCAGACCATTGTACGGCCGAACCGATTCGGTTCTGTCACAACAGCACTACCCGGTACTTCAACCCATTCGTCCTCGATACGGACCCTGTAACCACCTCGATAGGAGTCCCAATCCACATCGGATACCACGTACCCGTCAGCGTCCGTACAGCACTTTCCAAAACCGGATTGAAGACTCTCAAACCATGACTTCAATGGTGAGCTTCCGAACCGGCCGTCATCGTGTCCGGCTGCCGGTGCCGCGAATGCGGTTATACCGAGGGCGATCGCCGCAATTTTTGCCTCAAACATCGTTGCCCTCTCCCATCTCGCCCGTGAGGTCACGCCACCGTTTCGGACCTCTGGCAGGGCTGCCCCAATTGGCCGCAGAACAGCTCCCTGCCGATAACTACTGCTTTCTGTCGCGAACTGGCCTTGCGTATGCTGCATGTGCGTCCCGAATCCCCATCGAAACGCTCCCATAAAGACTTGCGGAACTCGTTGATAATGGCGTCTCAAGACACTGCGCTCCGATTCCTAACGCAGTCGCCAAGCACTGTTTCTCACTCGTAAAGCCGCAATCTGAACCATGCGTATAGAACACCATGCAGTAATGCTCAGCCGACGGAGCCGAGCGTCCCAATGCCGGTTCGCTCAACAAAGAAGCGAGCAAAATTGGAAACGCAGCGGCCGCGGTCAACATCGAACAACGAATACTCTGCATCGGAATCTCCTCAACTTATCCAACGACCAACGTGGACATACGGCCAAGAGAAATCGATCGTCTATCGGCTTAATGCAGTTAATACGCGGGTATAGTTGAGAATGCCTGTTGAGACGAGGGTCGCAGCTCGTAGGCATTGCCGCTATCGGAGTGCAAGCGCGCCACTGGTGCCAGCTCAAGGCTGCGGGCCATTATAGGCCGCGCCAAATTGCCATGAATGAAAGAGTTCGGGCCGCGGTCGCGTCAATGGGCTGGAGATCGCGATAATCGCTTCGTTATGATCAGTCATACCTTGATATGAGCGACTTCCCGCGAATGTTGTATGGACCGATACGGGGGCACACGAGAGGATCGTTGCGAGGCCAATAACTCTTGGCCGCGAAAGCTAGGTGTATGCTCAACCAGTACCGCGACGACTCTCCCACCGCGTTGAAGTTGACGGGACGCAATGTTCTGGCAGGCGCACTTCCTTTTCGTAGGCGCAATAGGTCACTCCACGTGTGGCGTAGGGCAACGGGAGGTCGGCGGGAGATGAGGCTATTGCGAATCTCGCTCGCGACGTGTCGAATGAGGGTGGAAAGTTTATCAAACGCAGGGGGTGTGACGTGCTCAGGAAAACATTTGCATTGTCGCTGTGTGTTGGCGGTGCGCTGGTGGCCTCGCAAGCTTGTGCAGAGTCCACGAGCAATAGCGAGCAGGAGATCGCACTGCTCAAACAGGAGTTGAAGATGCTGGAGCAGAAGCTCGACAAGCTCCAGAGCCAGACCGCCGCGAACACGGCGGCCACGGCAAAGGCCAAAGCCGAAGCAAAGGCCGAAGCCAAAGCCGAAGCACGATCGGAGGCGAAGGAGGTCGTGGCCAACGCAAACGCGGCGATCGCAGTGAAGGGCCCCGCGCCGGCGTCCGGTGTGATCGTGACCATGCCGAACAACCGGCCGACCATCTGCACCGCCGACCAGGCGAACTGCGTCGCCATCACCAGCCGCGTGCATTGGGACGTCGGCGGCTACAACTATCGTCCCAACACCGCGGCCACCGCGCCGCAAAAGCTCGACAGCGGCGAGAACGTCCGCCGCGCGCGCATCGGCGTTACCGGCAAATTCTTCAACGACTGGAATTTCGCACTGGTCTACGATTTCGGCGGCACCTCCGACGGATTTGGCGGGGCAGCTCCGGG